>JBDTZW010000236.1:0-48538 GCA_040004905.1 Acidobacteriota bacterium | reverse complement strand
CACCTCGGCGGGCGTGAGCACCGATGAGCTTGCTTACGATACGGAAGGGCGGGTGTCTGACGAGACCAAGACCTTTTTGACCCGCACGGGTTATCCGATGATCACGAGCTACACGTATGACACTCTTAACCGGACAGCCACGATGCGGCTTCCGGCACAGTACGGCTTGTCAGGCTCTCCGCGAAAGTTTGTCTATTACACTTACGATTCGTCTAGCCGTCTTACTACGCTTAAATACGGAACAGCCCTGAATAAGGTGCAGCAAGCCGGTGACCTTGTCTATAACGCGGCGGATCAAACGACATCGATCAACATCGGACCCTCCGGCGCAAACCAGGTAAACGAGCAGTATACGTTCGATCCGCAGACAGGATTACTGACGAATCAAAAGGCGGTCGGCAGCAGCAAGACTCTGCTCGATCTGACCTACGATTACAACCGAAATAACTCGATCGGCACATTGAGCGGCAAGACTGGACATTTGACGAAGATCAGCAATAATCTCGATCACAACAAAGATCGTGAATATAAGTTCGATGCGATTGGGAGATTGACCTTGGCAAAGGGCGGAGTTAACAGCGCTTTGTGGAGCCAGACCTACACCTATGACCGTTACGGCAATAGAACGTCCGTTGCGGCCACGGGCGTCGCAGCCGACAACACGACAATGCCGGCGGACGGTATTCCCAATCTAGCCTTCAATACCGCAAACAATCAGGTCACGACATCGAATGCCACCGGGCAGTTCGAGTACGATGTTGCGGGGAACCAAACCAAGGCTCTTGATCAGGATGGAAGCACGTGGGACCTCTTCGAATACGACGCAGCGAATCGCCTTGTGAACATCAAAAAGGCAAGCGATAGTTCGCTGCTTCAGATGCAGACGTTTGGTGTTGGGAACGAGCGGATCGCTTCGACGGATAATGTGATAAACCAGACCACGTGGTACGGCAACGCGGTTGAGTACACGGAAAGCAACGGAAACGGGACTCTTGCATGGTCGAAGACCTGCACTTATCTCGGTGACAGTTTGCTTTCCACCATCACACCGAACGGAGCCGGCGGCGAGGTGACAGAATACAATCACCCAGACCGTTTGGGAACAAGGCTCGTAACCAATCAGGCGACCGGCACAAGCTTGGAGCAAGCCCATCTGCCGTTCGGCAAAGCCCTCGACGCCGAATCGACATTAACGACTAATCCGAAACGCTTCACCTCCTACGAGCGAAGTGCGCGAACTCAACTCGATTACGCAGTAAATAGAACCTACGATTCCAAACAGGGACGATTTACACAGGTCGATCCAATGGGAATGGAGGGGGTTGGCATAGCGGCCCCGCAGAGTCTAAATCTCTACTCATATTGCGGAAATGATCCGATAAACCATCTTGATCCAAACGGGCTATTTTGGGGGAAATTATTTCATTGGATTTCTAAAATATTCAAATGGGTAATGCTCGCTGTTACAATCGCTGTTGCAATCCTGACCGTCGTTGGCACATTTTTGACACCGATGGCAATGGCAGCTTTTGTGCATACGCTCTTAGGACAAGCGCTTACTTTTATAGCTGGCATTCCGGCAACGATAGGAAATTTTGTTGGGGCTGTTGGTCACGCCCTTGGCGGCATTTTTAGCTTTGTTGCGGAAGGAATTCCGCCCGGCGTTATAGGATCAGGCATCCTTGTAACGGGAAGTTCCGTCGGTGCAATTGCTAATAGTTTTGCAAAGAGTATAAAAGGAGATTCTAAGAATGATCGCCTCGTCCGTGCGGCCGTTAACAGCGCTCTCTGGAGAATCAATAGCAAGCCTGACTGTAAGAAATTTCTTCAAGAAGAATTTAAGGGTGATCCAGCGAAAATTTTAACCGACGTCTATAATAAGGGTCAAATTGGAAAGGACATCCCCAGGTTTCATGATATTGGTGGCGCGGTTGCTCAATCACCCTTAAACGGAGGATCTAGCGGACATATTCAATTGGGCGCCCCCTGGTTCGATAGTGGCGTTGGTGGTTGGACCGGAACTCTTAATTCGGCCAACACGAGAACCCTTATTTTGCTTCACGAAGTGAAACATTTGACCGGAACACCACATGATCAAGTATTGCGAGATGGAAAGATTAATCGGGATGATGATTATTTCAATCGAGGAATCGCAAAACACTGTTTTGGGGTAGATTTTCCTCCGGTAGAAGAGGGTCTTCCTTTTTGACCGGACGACCTTTTTGGCAAGTAGGAGCTAAGAAAAATGAGTATGTATTGCTATAAATATATTGTGAGTTCTCTTTTGATTGTTTTTATTTTTGCTTCTCTCGCCTTTTCAGCGAGCTGCTCGTCTTCAAGATACACAAACGCTACCAATGGAGACGAAAGGCTTCTATTGGAAGTCGTAAGTGAGTCTGAGGGGCCGGTGTATCCGCCCGGAAAAACTTTGACGCTTCGACTTTATAGCGACGCGGCGATTGAGTTTGATTTTTTTCCTCAATATGGACCAGATCTCGCGGGCGTTCCGTTTAGAACGGAACTCAAACGTTCGGCAATAACCGGAGAGCAATTTGACGCTTTTTTAACGATCTTTGACAAGATGCGTTTTGATGAACCAAAGACAATGTACACTCCGACTAGGCGCATCTTGGATTCGAAAATTCGTGTCACCGTCAATTATTTATCCGATAATGCTATGAAGAAAATAATAATTGAAGAAAACGACAGCCACGTTCATCTTGAAAGCTCGGGAGTCTACCCAGATTCGTTAGTTCAACTTCTAAAATTAGTTGATGCAGTATATTGGGAAAAGCGAAAAGCCCTTCTAGAAGAAACTAAAAAAAATGTTCAGAAATAAAGAAACATAAAAAAACGATAGTCGTTACTGATCAATTCGAAAGGGTCCTTGGGAAGGCCGATTCGGTTCCTTGCAAGATTCAGCGCCTTGTCAGAACCATTGCCGTCTTTCGCGCACCGATCGACCTTTGGATTGATATTTAGGTGTTGGATTTGGTCTTTTGCCAAATCATAAAGGGTTTGAGAAAACGAAACGATCTTGATTAGAAGGAATACGGGAAGTACTAGTTTCATGGGAAGAGCCTTGTAAACATCAAAAAGGCCAGCGACAGTTCTCTTCTTCAAAGTCAGACCTTCGGTGTCGGGAATGAGCGGATCGCCTTGACTGATACGGTTGCGAATCAAACGACATGGTACAGCGACTCGATGGAATATATCGAAAGCGGCACCAGCGGAATCCTGGCATGGTCAAAGACCTGTACCTATCTCGGTGACAGCCTGCTTTCCACGATCGCGCCGGACGGAGCGGGTGTCGAGGTGACAGAATACAATCACCCAGACCGTTTGGGAACAAAGCTCGTAACCAATTAGGCGACCGGCACAAGCTCCGAACAGGCACACCTGCCTTTCGGCACTGCCCTCAACACCGAATCGACGCTGACCACCAATCCAAAACGCTTCACCTCTTATGAGAGAAGTGCGCGAACCGAACTCGACTACGCCGTCAACCGGACCTATGACAGTAAACAAGGTCGCTTCACCCAGGTAGATCCGGCTGGAATGGAAGCGACAAGCCTTGCCGCTCCGCAAACGCTCAATCTGTATGTTTACTGTGCGAATGATCCGATAAATCATTTAGACCCAAGCGGGCTGGGCTTTTTCAGTTTCCTGAAGAAACTATTCAAATGGATTGTAGCAATAATTGCTGTGGTCGTGGCTATTCTAACAATAGTAGCAGCGCCTGCAACCATCGCAGGCATATTGGCTGCTGTCAGCGCTACTGCCTCAGCCGGATCGTCGGTTATGAGTGCCCTTGGTTATACTACGGCTGCAAAAATTTTGGGTTGGATTGCAATTGGAACGGGGATTGGCGCAGGAATAGCGGCGATCAGAGCCTCGTCAAATATAGCTAATTCCATCATTGTGAACCTTGCCAGCACTGGAGAATCTGCCTCACATATATCATGGTGGCAAGTTTTCCTTGGCGGTGTCAGAGCCGGAAGTGCCGTTGGGAATAGTCTTGTTCAAGGCAAGCCAAGAAAGAGGTATCGAACCGCTCAGCAGGCTGCCATAGCGATACTCCAGGAGATTAATGCACGATCCATTAGGATAAATAGAGAAATTGCAGGATTTATTTGCAAACTAAAGCCCGGTGTATTTATTTCTACGGTTCCTGTAGTTTTGGGGCCGGCCGGTGGTGGAATTCCTAATACGTGCCCGAAAGACAGTCAGTTGGCCGGTTTATACCATACCCACGCTCATTGGGAAGAAAGTAGCGTCATAGGGGGGACTGACTGGAATGAACAGTTTTCGGGACTTCCTGGGAGTCCAATTCCGGGCGATGTAGCTTCAGCCGAGGGCGGTAATCTTCCAAGCTGGCTTGCAACTCCTTCTGGAAACCTTATGCGGTACAGTAGAAACCCGGCAGGTTGGCAAGTTGCGACAGTTGGGAGGACAAAAATAAAATGACAAAAATAATTCCCTATTTTTTAATGACTGTGCTTTTCGCCTCGTGCGGATCTTTAGATTCCGGCAAAAGGCTTCAAAATGATGAACTGATCGCTCCAACAAACGGAGAGCAAGTAAGAGACATACAAACCCTAAAGGGTTCTCAGCTCGAAATTGCGCTTAGCTCGGAACAACTTCAAGTAGTTAATTCGATACTTTACGCATTCAAAAATGATAAAGAGATTCCCGAGGGTAAGAAAAATCTTGCCAACTATAAATTAGAGATACATGAGGATAAAGCTTCCAACACTGATCTGCTGGTCGGAACGCTTTTGGTCAAACGCGAACCGAATCAGGTTTATGTTGGTGGGGAGACCGAGAATGGAATTGACGTAGTTTATCATATTAGTAAGAAAGATTTTACCGTCGTTCAACGGGGTTTTCCAAAGTAAAGATTCTGAATTACGTAGCGGCTGCGCTTTGGATGCGATGCGGCGAATAGTCGCGTGAATATCAAACAGGGCAATGAACCGAATGATGGTACACTGATCGAAAGTCAGCAGTTCGGTGTCGGCAATGAGCGGATCGCTTTGACCGACGTCGTTTCGTGGCTGACGACCTGGTATGGCGACGCGGTTGAATACTCCGAGACAAACGGAAACGGCACTCTTTCATGGTCAAAGACGTGCATTTACTTAGGCGACAGTCTTCTCTCGACGATCACGCCAAACGGCTCAGGTGGCTAGACGACCGAATACAACCGCCCCGACCGTTTGGGAACCAGGCTGGTTACCAATCAGACAGCCGGAACTAGCTACGAACAGGCCCACCTGCCATTCGGCACTGCACTCAACGCCGAATCGACCCTAACCACAAATCCAAAACGGTTCACCAGCTACGAACGAAGCTCGCGAACTGAACTCGACTACGCTGTCAACCGGACATACGACTCGAAGCAAGGCAGATTTACTCAAGTCGATCCGGCGGGCATGAATGCTGTTTCATTCGCGAGTCCGCAGACGCTGAACCTTTACGCTTTCTGCGGAAACGATCGATAAACCACCTTGACCCAAGCGGACTAGGATTTTTCAGCTGGCTCGGGCGTCTCATAATGAATCTGATTAGATCCCACATCGCGAGCAAAATTCCTGTCAAATCTGTTTTTGTAAAACAAAAAAGAGCGGCTGCCAGAATGCGGAGGTTGGGAAAAATGGAAATTCTAAGCAGCGGTTCTGTGAACGGGAACGAGTCTCCGTTCGATATCCTGATCGCAGAAACGGAACGGGTGAATCCGACGATCCTGTTGGCCGAAGAGTTCATGTTAAGAAATGCCGCCGACCTTCTGAGCGCTGAAGAAATAAACCGCGCAGAAGAGATCCTGGACGAAGGCAGAAGCGAGATCGAAACGATACGACGTCAGATCGCGGCTTTCGAGAGATCGCCTGCACGTCCGTCGATTCACGTTCCAACAGGGTTTTAGGGTAAACGGCATATGTACTCGATGCCTAAAGAGCGACTGTCGGAGGAACTTGGGTTTGCCGAACGGCTTTCAAAATCTCTTGAGTACCTGAGCTTCAAGGCTCGGAGTCACAATGCAATTACCGCATACGATCTCGTCGCCCGTGTCCTCTCCGAGCAGCAGAAATATGGATTGTATCGGGAGATATTTCCGAACGAATGGGAGCGCTCCAAAGCGAGTCTTTACAGGCGCGGCTACTACGGGAAATACAGCGAGCGGATCAACGAGCTTTTCAATCTGGTGAATGAAAAGTGTTTCCCGCTGCTTGAATTCGCCTACGACGACCCGGAGAACGAGTTCGAACAGTTCGCCATCCCGCCGTTAAATATCGATCTATGCTGTGAAGATATATATTTCGACAATCTGAAGGTGAGCTACGCCGCTGCATTGATCTTCTACTTTCCGGACGACGCCTGGGATTTCCTCGACCATCAGTACAAGCTGTCGAGAAAGGATTTCCCCTCGATCCATTCCAGTCCCCATCAGAATGTCTGGGCGGCGCAGAGCGGCTCTCTTATCGGACTTATCGGAGAACTTTTGCGGTTGGTGGATCACTCAACCGGCAATCCGTGGCTCGATTCGAACTATTGCCAAACCGCCGACTGGTACTCCTGGGACCGCGAAACGATCGAAGTGCTCACGGCGGAATACAAGGCGGCAAATGAGATCTTAGAAAGATTGAATAAGCTCGATGAAATGATAGAGGCAGAACCGAAAAAGATGCTGCGGGCACTTATCGACTTCTGGAACACGGGAGAGCATCCCGATCTGGGGCTGTCCGGTTCGGACTCCGGTCCAGTTCGATCTTCGGATGAATAAATCGATGAGGAATCATACTGTACCGCCGGATGCTGCCGCGGCACTCTATTTTCTGCCCGGACAGTATCTGTTCGAGACATTCGGGGAGAACCGGCACGCCTTAAAGGCTTTATCGAGTACTCAGGTGACGCGGGCGTTTCGCGATCTGCAAACGGACACGGGTTGGATAGATCGACGGGTCTTGCGGTATCGCGAAGCGACGGACGGCAACGCGATCCTTTCATATCTGCCGGCGGCCCCGCGAACTATAGCAATTGTCTTTCCGGGCGATCGTGTAGAGACCTTAATCTTGCCTCTCCCGACGTTGATCCTTCTCGGGAAAGGGAAGGACTACTACCTGTGGGCCGCATCGAGTTCGAAGGTCACCCGGAATACTCGACTGGCCGTCGCGCCGTTACCGAATATCGGCTCGGGAAAGATCTGCTTCGGGCAGAACGAGGTCCCGGAGACGCATCCTTCGATGCTGCAGGATGTCTGGAAGCTCATCTTCGACGCTCCATTCAATGGCGATCATTCGACGGGAAGATGCCAGACGGAAGGTGACGTTCGCACTTTGCTCGCAAAATTGGCTTCGGACAAGGTGAAGAAGTTCCCGGCGACCCAATTGATCATGTCGTCGAGCACTGTCGAGGACGCATGGGAATCAATCGTCGAGCGAAACCGATACGACAGCCGCTTCTAAACCCAATTCCATTATATGACTCCAAATTTTATCGCCCTGCCAAAACTGGTCGGGCACCGCATCGCCGTGAGTGAGAATGACCCGATAGAAGCGGCTCTCTATGAATACCTTCTCACCGGAAATGGTTTATTCGTTCGTGCGAAACGCCGGGAGTTTTCCGTATCTTTGCCGCTCAGTATGCAAAAGGTATGGGGCCTCCCGAATGCCTCGATCGGTATCACGTGGACAAAACCAAAAATACCAGCGTCTTTGTGGCTTGATATATTCCTGCACGCGCGGCGAGCGCACACATCCTCGAATTTTAGGGAAGAGATTTACCTCATCTACTGGGACAAGGAACGTGGCGCCTGGCAATGGATAGCGGCCGGCCGCGAACACAGCGTGGTATCGACCATCGCCGACGATGCATTGCGGGAATACGCAGACTGCTGCATCGAACTGCATACGCACCCGCCCGGGGCGTTGAATTTCAGCAGAGCGGACGACGCGGATGAACTAGGCAAGTTCAGGATCTTCGGCATCCTGATGGATGTTCACGACAAGCCGAAGATAAGGTTCCGTTGCGGTGTTTACGACCACCTCGTTCCGATCCCGGCGCTTTGGGTCGGTGAAATGCCGGAAGAGATCATCGACCTCGACGAGATAGACGCGCTTGTGGAGATGTTGTTGTGAAGCAGATCGATCTAAGTTTCTCACAGGCTGCCGTTGTGATGCCTAGAGAGTACAGCAGCCTTCGCTTCATCGTCGTCGGAGCGGGCGGAACAGGATCGTTTGTGGTCCCCGCGATCGCAAGGCTGATGTTTGAATTGAAACAGAAAAGTAAGCCGGTCGAGATGTTGATAGTCGATCCGGATATGGTAGAGAGTGGCAATATACCGAGAAGCAACTTCTGTGCGGCGGAGATAGGTAGTTTCAAGGCACAGTCTCTTGCAAAGAGAATAACCCTTGCATGGGGATTGGAGTGCCATTACGCAAATGAGTTATTCGACGGCGAGAACCATCTTAGGGCTTCGACCAGCGACTATCGTTCGATGACGATTATCGTCGGCTGCGTCGACAACCATTTCGCGCGGCGCGATATTCATCTTGCGATCGATAAGTATCGGAGATACGGTTCTTCGGATGCTCCCGATTTATGGTGGATAGATGGCGGCAATGGCCGATCATCGGGACAGGTTCTTCTCGGCTCGAATACGAAGCGGATAAAGCCGGATCAGCATTTCACGGCGACAAGCATCTGCCGCTCTCTCCCTGCCCCATCGCTTGTGCATCCCGATCTTCTTGCGCCAGAAAAGCCGGCCAGATCAGAAGACCTCGAAAGACTTTCCTGCCCTGACCGGATTCGTCTTGGAGAACAAAGTCTCAACATAAATCAGCGGGTTGCAATTGAATTGGCTGAGATGCTTTGCGAGATGTTCCTCACAAGATCGCTCAAGAGATTCGCCACATATTTCGATCTCGATAGTGGCACGGGCCGCTCCCTTTACTGCACCCCTGATCAGATCGCGGCCGCAGTCTCAAAGAAAAGATAGCCAGATATGTCAATCCTTCTCGACGACGCTCTTCGGAGTGCTCTACCGCAATTGGGCGAACAAGAAAGTTCTTCGGACCCTACCGTATACGCGAAGTTCTTCTTTCCGGCATCCGGATGGACCTGGTTTGTAACCAAAGGCGAAGCCCAGGCCGACGAGTTCCTATTCTTTGGCCACGTTATCGGTTTCGAATCCGAGTGGGGTTATTTTACATTGCGGGAGCTGGAAGAAGTTGAAATAAGTGGTCTAAAAGTTGAGAGAGACCTGTATTTTGAGTCGATGTCATTTAGCACATGCATATGCTAAGCCTCTTAACGCAAAGCATGGAAATTAGCTCATGACCCAGAAAACAGGCGGATGACAGAAGAGTGTGAAGATGGAAACTCAACAGTTAGCAGAACGTGCCGGTACGCCGGTATCGGTCACTAAACCGAATTCGCTGGCCTCATCGGTCTTACAGAATATTTTCGGCCGGAATGGCCTCGCCAACTCAAATAGAGAAACAGCGTTGCCGATGTCTGATGACAGGCGGAACGCGCCCGAAGAATCGAAACCTGCCGAGGCAATCGATTCTTTTGAAATCACGCCTTCCGCTGACTCGATCTCGCAATCGAGCTTGGCTCATGATGTTTTTAGGCGTCTTGATGCAAGAAAAGAACGGGCCGCCGCAGAACTCGGTATCGGTGCAAACGAGGTCGAGTCATTGCCCTTCGACCTTTCGACGCTGGAGAGCGAGGGTATCTTCATGAATATCGACTGTCGTGGTTTCGGCAGTCTGATCCGGCAGTTGGAATGGAGAACACTTGGAGTAAAACTTCCAGAAGAAGCCGCGGTTCGCGTTAGCCCACCAAGAGCAGGACTGCTGCCCGATGTATCTCGAAACAAACTGATGCGCGGAGCGGCTCAAGCTCATAACGCTCTCAATAAGTACGGTTTCCGCTTCACTTTATGTGAGACCGTCTGGGGGACCAGCGAGTATAAATGGATCCCCTGGACGGCATTCGAGCAATTCGAGCAGGCGTACTTTCGCGCATGCGAAACGCTTTCGCGGGCCAAGGCCGAAGTTCTCGAAAAATACGACGATATTATTGAAATTCTGACCGACAGTTTTCGCGAGCTTGCCGAGGACTCGGCAAACAGGCTGCTGGCAACGGTCGACGAACCTTTCAATCGAAATGAGTTCGTCGAGGCGGTGACCGCACAAGCCCTCGGGATGGTGCCAACTAAAGAGATGCTAAGCGACGGGCTCGTGATAACGATGAAGCCGAAGGTGATCGTTCTAGGCTCCGAGATGATCGCTGAGAGAAACTTGGCGCGAACACTTGCAATCGAAACGACAAAACTGAACGCCGAGAGAACCGCTCTGGAACTTGAGGCGGACACAAAACGGCAAATCGAACAGTTGAAGATTAACGAAGCAACAGACGAAACGCGCCGCGAGCGAGAGGTCAAGGAACGCATCCGCAACATGAAAATCGAGGCCGCAAGACGCGAGGCGGAAGAGGCCGTATCCCCGGTAAAGGAGGGTTTTGCTCAGATCGCTTCAAAGATCTTCGAAGCGGCAACGGAGATGTCTCAGCGGTTGAAGGACGCGAAGTTTGTGCCCGGTTCTCTCGCAAAACGAGCACGGCAGATGTGCGAATGGTATCAGCTAATGAACTTTACGGGCGACACATCGCTCGAAGACGTGTTGAGCAAACTTGAGGGCGCAGCGGGGCGCGAAGTGAAGCAGCGCTCTCCGGAAGAAATGCGAACCGCTCTCGACGATCTTCTGCGACTGACTTCGGTCCAGTCCAGGAAACTTCTTGACGAAGATCGTTTATCAGCGCTTGAACTCTGACTCACTAAGATTTGTCCAACGAGGTTTATAAATGGCGAGCTTCGATCTAAGCAAATACAATCCCGTTCATTCCCGTATTGCGGAGTTTTACATAAAGTATCCGCAAGGCCGTATTGTCACCGAGATCGTGCGTCTGAATGAGGAAACCGGCTTCGTATGTATGAAAGCGAATGTCTTCCGCCAGCCGGACGACGCCGAGCCGAGCGGAACGGGCCACGCCTTCGAGATACGTAACCAGGGTTACGTTAATACGACCTCATTTGTCGAGAACTGTGAGACGAGTGCCGTAGGTCGCGGCCTCGCGATCCTCGGCTTCTCGATCGAGAACGGATTAGCGTCTCGCGAGGAAATGCAGAAAGTCGAGCGGATGACCACTGATCCCCCAAAGACCAACGGAGCAAACGGCTATCGCGCCCAGAACGGACGCACGGCTGTCCACTCTGTTTCCTGATTGCCAATAAAGTTATGACCGACCAGCAAACGGATGCCGATAGCATCCAGAAGTTTCTGCACGAACTGGATATCCGTATAAGGGCCCGATATCCGCTTATCGCAATCAACACCTACGAAGAGGACAGAGTTCGCGAGGCTTTGATCGATCTCGTCTTCCAGGATCGACACAAAGAGAAACCTTTATATTTCTGGAGTCGTCCCACGGGCCTGCAAAAGATCGTTGATCCCAAGGAAGGTGTAGAGCAGAATCCGACCACGGTCGGCGATACGGAAGATCCAGAAAGTGTACTTGGGTTCATCGGGGATCAAAAGACCGGAATCTTTCTCCTCTGCGATTATGCCCCTTATATCTCTCCGTATGGTCAGGAAGATCCGTTGCTGGTTCGCAGGCTTCGCGAAATAGCTTGGAAGCTGAAATCGACAAAAGCGACAGTCCTTTTTGTCGGACCAAACTTTCCAGATCTCAAGACTCTCGAAAAGGAGATCACGCAGATAGAGCTGGATCTTCCTAAGGAAACCGAGATCGAAGAATCGATCGAGCTCCAGCTTGAGAACCTGCGATCGAGCGGCCTTGCCATCGACCTTGAAAAGGAAACGCAGACAGCGTTGCTGCAGTCACTTCTCGGTTTAACTGCCGGCGAGATCAGCAATGTCATAGCGAAGGCAGTAATAAGCTGTAACGGCCTGAATCGCGAGTCGATCAGTGTGATTCTCGAAGAGAAGAAGAATGTCATTCGCGGCAGCGGTTCCCTGACATACGTACATCCCGAGCCAGCGAGCAATCTCGGCGGATATAAGTCCTTAAGAGCGATCCTGGAACGTGCTGCATATACGTTCAGCCCGCAAGCTAAGGCTCGGCACGTCGAGCCATGCAAGGGGATTCTCCTTGTTGGATTGCCTGGCTGCGGGAAGGACCTCTGCAAGCGGGTCGCGTCTTCGATCACAAATCGTGCGCTTCTTGACCTCGACTTCGGATCGATCATGGGCGAGGGCGGGGGCGTGATCGGATCGTCAGCAATGTCCATAAAGCGAGCTTTGTCGATCGCCGGAACGATCAAGGGAATTCTCGGGATCAGTGAATTTGAGAAAGCTGTCTCTGGAATGAAATCCTCGAACAAAACCGACGGCGGCGAAACGGCCCGAACGATCTCTTATCTTCTCAACTGGATGCAGGACAATCGCGATGTTCTCGTCTTCGCTACCGCCAACGATGTTCGAGAGCTCGAGTCGGAGCAGTTCCGCATCGGCCGATTTTCTTATATTCATTTTGTTGATTTGCCCGATCATGAAGATCGAACGGAGATCTTCAAAGTTCACCTAAAGAAAAGACAGCTTGAGCCTGACCGTTTCGATCTCGATAAGTTAGTTGAGAAAAGCAAGGACTTTTCCGGAGCGGAGATTGAAGGAGCGGTAAAAGATGGAGTCCTTGAGGCATTCATCGACGGGGACCGTTCAGCTGAAACGCGCGACATTCTCAAGGCCGTCGAGAGCATCTCGCCAACCGCCCAGATGATGAGCGAAAAGATCGAAGAGATTCGCAAATGGGCGCGGAACAATATCAAAGGAGCTGCCGGCAAGATCGACAGCTCAGGTATAGCAGGAACCCGAGGTGATCGGATCTATGAATTCTAAGGTAGGGGGCCAAATTGAGTCATGTCCAAATATATGACATTCGAATCACAGTCGTTTGCGAACGGTAAGTTATTACTTGAGGCGTTATCCGAAATGGGTTTTACGGCGGTGACTGAAGGAAAGGAGCTCCCGCTAGACGGCTGGGATAAGCGAAATGCTCGAACCGCCGACATCATTATTCGGAGAAAAGATGTTAGGAACCATCATCTTCTGGCAGACATCGGCTTTCAGAAAACCTCTTCGGGTTACGTTGCGGTGGTCGATGACATGGATCTTGATTACCGTCTTGGGAAGGACTTCGTTGTCCGGATCCAGAATTCCTATCACGAAGCCGTCGCTCGCAAAATGGCAAAGAAACTCGGCGGAACTCTGGTCAAAGAGCGGATCGGAAAGACCGTAAAAATTCGAGTTAAATTCTAGCAATCAGGAGTCCAACCATGCCCGAAATCGAATTTACGATCTATACCGAAACCGGAAAATGCGAAACACAGATCAACGGTATTCAGGGACCGGCATGCGAGAAAACCGCTCGCCAGTTGAAGGAGGTACTCGGGGCACCGATGACGGATCGGAAAACGGCCGAGTATCAGGTCAAGCCAGCGGTGCAGAGGCGGGTAGGCTCCAATGAATAAAGAAGCAGTCTTCGTACTGGAGCCGGACGCGGGACGCGTGACTGTCGAGATCTCCCAGGTTTCGGCACAGGCATCAAATGATATTGCGAGTGATCTCGGACGGCGCACTGACGTGAATTGTGCCAAGCCGGCTGACAATAAGAGATACTTGCCCGTTTTGCAGTCTTTTCGGTCATCTGAGGATAAGCTCGATTCAGATTCTTTTTCGATCTGGCTCTACCGGCTTTATCACAACTCGGTTGTTGACGGCCCGGGCCGCCGCAGCGTAATCCAAGCCTCTGGATGTTCAATTCGCTGTAGGCACTGCTTCGTACCTCAGACTCACGAGCGAGGTAATGGGAATCTGGTTTCTATCGCTTCGATTGTAGATGCGGTCGTTTCACACTCCATCGAGCATGACGGTGTAACCATTCTTGGCGGAGAGCCATTCGACCAACCCGAATCCGTTGCCGAGATTGTATCTAGGCTGAAGAACCAGGGTATTCATATTACTGTATATTCCGGATATACGATCGAGCAGCTGATACAGAAACGAGTGCCAAGCATCGACTATATTCTTTGCCACATCGATTTGCTGATCGACGGACCATTCGTGGTCAGCCAGCAAGAAAGCGCGGGAGAGTATCGCGGTTCGCGAAATCAAAGATTTATCGCCGATGTTACTATTGAATAATGGGGCGACCAGCGATTCCATCGGGGTTTATTTGTTACCACTGCGGTAGCGGTGCAACTTGCATGGCCGGATTTGGGAAACATCGGAAGCGAAGGTTCTATTGCCGTTCATGCCGCCGTTGGTTCCTTGAGAACCCTGAGATTAGAACCGGTAAAAACAAGCGGCGGGGAACGGCAGACCTTCCGTCGAAGCAATATTTAATCGCGGAATTGAAAGAGGTCGCGAGCGAATTGGGAAGGACACCGATAACAAACGATTGGCCGGCTCTAAGAGAACAGGAGCGCGTTCATCCTTTATATATTTACTATGCGGTATTCGGCAGCTTTCTTACGGCTTTGAAGCAGGCAAAACTGAAGCCCAGGTATAAGCAGGAATTTGACGCATCTGATCGCGAAAAACTTCTGAATCAACTTCGCCAACTCCAGCTGAAATTGGGCCGAACTCTTTTCGACGAAGACGTTGATGAGGCGAGACGGAGAAAAGAGGTTTCACCTCCTTATCATTTTGTACGAGCGTTCGGGTCGGTTCCAGCCGCAATCGAGGTGGCCGGTGCCGCCAAAAAGATTTACACTCGCGAGGAGATGATTGCGATCCTTGGCATGTTGGACGCTACACTCGACCGCCCAATACAGCAAACGGATATTTGGAGGTTGTATGACGCCGGTAAAGGGCCATCGGTGAAGATGTTTCTGAAGGAGTTCGGGACGCTATCGAAAGCACGTCGTGCCGCCAGAACACAGACGGCTTATCGTAAAGCGAAGGAGCGGACAGCATACTGGCAGAAATATACGAAGGAAGAATTAATCACTCAGCTTAAGGCGTTATGTAACAAGCTTGGCAAAAAGCCGACAGACCGGGATATCAATTCCGCAAGCAAGCTCGGCGAATGCGCTGCTGCGACCACATTTGCGAGCATGTTTGGTAGCTTGCCGAGTGCATACAAGGCCGCAGGCTATTCCGAGGTAGCGCCAAACTCGCGTAGATATACCAATGACGAGATCTTGTCGGCAATTCGAAAGTTATCGAAACAGTATCGCCGTATGCCAACTTATCGTGAGCTAAGACGTGCAAGCATTACGGGCAAATGCCCAAGTCCAGGGACTATCGTCAAGCGAATTGGAAAGCTGGTCGATCTCAAATCACAATTCGAACGCTAAAGGATCAGCCAATGGCCATTACTGAGGATGTGAACGACTTCGACAATGAACAGATTTTGGTAATCGGTTCGAAGGGAAGACCGCCACATCTTGTTCCTCTTAACGCCACCGCAACGAAGGTACTCCGTGCGATGATTGAAGATGAACAGTTGCCATTCCCGGTGAAAGACTTTCGAAAGAGATGGTACACAGCTCTTCGAAATGCCGGCATCAACAAAAGAGATGGAACCCGAGAGGAGAACTATCATTTCCACGATCTGCGAAGTTACTTTGCTAGCGAATTGATTCGGCGAAACACCAACCCACTTATAGTACAGAACCTCTTTGCCCACTCCGATATGAGCATAACCACGATTTACGCTCAGACAGCTGACAAATTGCTGGTTGAGGCGGTAAAACGTCTCGATATATAGACAAGGGAACCCTGAGATATTGACTTGCCTACGCGATCTCCCCTCTATGGGTTTCAGATTTGCTTCGACCTTCGTTGTAGGGCAAACGGTGACAATCTTTACACAATTTCTTTGAGAAAGTACAATCTTTTTCATAGAGTAGAATACTTGTCGCAAAAACTCATAAGAGCCGTTCAAATCCCCTGTGATTGTAGCTCTTCCCGTTTGTGTGCTGTTCCCAATTTCTAACAACGCGAGGATAAAAATGACGAAATCAAACCATCGACTCACCCGAGCGGTCATGATCGGAGTAGTTTTTTGCTGTCTGTTTGCAACCATTTTCGCGCAGGACATAGTTTATGTTCCGCTTGATAAGGAGGGGCAGGCAGGCGTCATTTACGACGCGGAAAAGAATCGGGGAATCATTTTTGATTATGGTGGTGCTAAAGACGGCGAGGTCCGGCTCGCAAAAGAAATGAATCTTTTTAAGGAAAAGATGATTGAAGAACTCGTTCTTCAATGTTCCCATCCTCATGATGATCACGTGAAGGGAATTACAGATTATTTCAAGGCAGTTATCGCAGGCACCGAGGAATTGCCCCCGACTCTGAAGAAGATCAGAGTGATCGACAACGGGATGCCAAAGGCTAGTCAGCTTGCGAATTTGGTTCAGACCGCCCTCAAAAGGTATCCACAAATTGAGCTGACGAGAATAAGCGCTGGTGAAAAAAATGCTTTCGCCGAGAACTCAAAACCGACTGACCAGGTATACATAGAAACCGTTCCGTACCCATTTACGAACACGAGCGCAAGTTCGCATGGACGGGCGATTATCACACTGGTCACACTTAACGGAAAATACCGCCATCTGGACACGGACGATGCGGAGACAAACGCGGTTCGTGCCGCCGTCGAAACTTTGAAGGCCCAGGGCATTTCGCAAATTGATAGCTTCACGGCACCCCACCATGGATCGGCCTATCACGATGTTGCCCCAATATTTGATCTAAAACCAAAAACTGCGATTTTTACGGTGAACGCCCAGAACCGATATGGCCATCCCGCCGCACCGATTCTATTGGAGTGTGTCAAAAGGTTAGGTGCGGAAAACACTGTTTTTACCGGTTCGGCGAATCCTCTCGTTATTAGCTCGAATGGAATTAAAGGTGCTCACCACACGGCCGCTCAACGCGACAGTTTTGCCTTCTTTATTCAGCCCAACATGGAGCGGCTGCAAAAACAAAAAGCAAAAGCAAGCCCTGCCGCGATGGCAACTATCGACAAGGCTCTCGCGATGTATGGGCAAGTAGCTGAAATCGCGATGCAGGATCCGGGCGATAGCCCTCCGCCTTTAGGTGCGCCGAGAAGCCCAAACGATGACCCGCCTTCGCCGTTTTCGTCACCGAGCGATGGAAACTCGATGCTAAAAGAAAGGATCTTAGCGACCGGCTCTATCCTCAGCCCGGAATTCGATTTTGGTTCGGTTTCGATAAGCCAGAAAGACGCTGTTTCCTCGATTCGGGACGGGCGCATATTTGCAGCACGAGAAGGTGCTTCTACCACCGTTATGTTCGAGGTGCCGACGGAGGAAACTAAAGATACCGAGATTGAGTCCATTCAAAGAGCAAAGCGCGATGCATCGCTGTCCGGAAAATCGCCAAATAAGGTCGACGTCTTGGCCGTGACTAGAAGTGGTTTTCCAGTTGTCTTGAGCAAACCTGACCTGACTGATTTCCAAATGCCCGTGCCCAGGGGTGGCATGGTGTATCTGAGCGGCGGTCGCCTCATACCGATCGGGTCGACCACTAACCTGATTGGGGGGACTCTGGATCTCTGCGGTCAAAAACCTTGTATTAGAGTAGGCGACAGCACTACGGCATACTCGCTTCCTTTTGGGATGGACGCTCTATTTTCGGATGTATGGTCAAAGGTTGTAGATGAAAATGTTCCTTCGTTCTATCTCAGTATCAATCCGACAAAGAGAATGATCAATAGTCTCGATACTGATATTAAAAGAATACCGACCGACAAACTTCGCACTGAGAATGACCAGATCGACAAATCACTTTATCTTAACGAGGTAGTGACGCACGGCGATATCGCAAATTCGCGGATAGGGCAGATCCTCTGGGAATCCGACGTTATGTTCAAATCACAGTCTTTGGGGTTTAATGTGATGACCGGAACGTCCGCCTCAGAGGCAAAAGTTCCAACGGACTTGACCAGATTTCCAGACTCATCTAAAGAAGATCCTGTCGAGATGTTTTTGAACGCTGCCGTACCAAGCCAAGACCGATGGTGCAGATTGTACTGGGCCAGCGGAGACCAGCAGATATCGATCAATGGCCAGGGGAATATAGTTTTCAACGGTAACGCGGTGATCGCGCGCTCGGAGCCGATGAGATTGGTTAACGGCGAATTAGAAGATTACCCGCAGGGTAAATGGTGCAGAGAGCCAAAGAGTGTTGCGGCAACACTTCAGCGACAAGCGAATCTGCCGAGCGGTACCAATCGAACTCTTAAAGACCTAAGACGTCTGGCTGAGATGCAAAATTTCATTGTGTGGGCAAAAAATAATGAAATAGTCGCATCGGAGGCATTCAAGCAGGAAGTAGCTCGAATGCATTCAAGCGTACGGTATCAAATCCCGAAATGGACTTCTGGCATCCGGACGCAGCGACTACCTCCTTTTGTTCAGCTGGAAGAGAACTACCAAGGCTCCATTTTTCCAAGCATTCATTTTGCAAATCCTTCACCAGGAACCATGTCCTGCATCAAAGGTCTGTGGGACGATCAATATAATACTTTCCCTTTATACGGGCTCCACAAAGAGGATAAACGTGGTTGGCAAAGCCCGGATAGCGGGGTTGGGGATGCGTTCATCGATGGCTGGATGAGGGACCTGGTTCGAAAAATTTCATCCCAATGTGGTGCAAGAATATTAGAAACAATTCCGTCAAAGTCTAAGACGCCGGCGACAGGGAGAAGTTTCGGACTCATTCCTCACACCATGTATGAGCCGATCGAGATTCATGGCGGTGTGATACTCGGAGTGCAAGCTGGTTTTTTTGAAAATGCTCTAAAGAACGGGCTTTTATTGTCGCCTTCTCAAAAAATAGTATTTCAGAAAGACAATAAAGACCTTCATTTCTGGGCAACTCAGGAAGACGTGAAATCGGGTCCCGGCTTGGAACATGTCGTCGTCAAAGACGGTGAACTGACAAACATTTCGGTTCCATCGGGAGGAATGCTTCGCTTCGAGATCAAGTCAAAGCCCTACTCGTTGATCAGACATGAATTGAGATCGAAGCGTACAAATGTGTTTACTAAAGGAGTCGAGTGGTTCGAAGCGAGGTCAGATGAGAATAAAATAATCTACGAGAAGGCAAGTTGGCCGTGCGGCTCGACAACTGATAAAAGAAATTCGACATGTATAGGAGTTGCGGACCTTAGTTCAACGACGCTTTTTAAGTCATACATGAATGGAGGCGACAGTAACTTTCCATTGATCGCAACCAGGCGTGTAAAAAACGGGTGGGTCGTTGAGATCGACATATCCTCTTTCGCCAAAATCTTTGATCAGCAATCGGAAGCGGAACAGACTTCCGAAGCTCAGCTCGCTCTCATGCTCAAGTATGCGAAATGGGGCTTTAGGATTAAGGCCATGGAAAAATATGAACAATTGCTGTCGAAAGAGGATTATGTCGATACGATAATCAAGAAAATTTTAGATAACAATTCTCATTACTAAGGAGCCACGAATGACGCCCTAGACGAGTCGTAACCATCAGAGACATTTTTTTCTAGGTAATTTTATCCCGAACGGGGTGGCCGAGACTCCGAGGTCTGGTACCGTGATGCGTCCTGTTCCTAGCCCGGGAAACTAATCGGGGACGAATTCATCCTAGATGTTTCTCGGCTCGTCGGAGTCTTCGCTCCATTTAAATAGTTTCGAAAGTTCACAAGATGAGGCACACCCTTTCTATCCCGCAATCGTGAATTCTACGTAAATCGGCTCCAACACCTCTGGATTGTCCTGATCTCGTACCAAGGTTTTATCGCCGAATTTCACCTTGGCTGTGAAATCCGGATCGAGACTTCTGGATTCTAAAGCGGTAATATCGCTTTCGTCGGCGAAAATAACGCGGCCACGAGTTCGAGCGACGAGGCGATTCAAGAGATTCTCTTCGGGCATTTCCCATTTTTTGGACTTTGCTTTGGTGCGGCTGACCGGGATCATCGCAATGAGTTCGGAATTGGTCATCATTTCGAGTCCATGCGTCTTTAAAGTGGCATTATGGCTCCCGTGATGACCGACTTTGTAAAAAACGGTTTGATTTAAGAGATCTTCTGTCTTAACCGTTCGCTTACCGCCGGTTCCGTCGGGAATTTGCCATAACAGTTTCTGCCATGAGATCCAATTGGCAAATTGAGCATCGCCCGGGAAAAGCAAAACCTTGCCGCTTTTGACGAATTCAATTGCGAGTGCGAGGCAAGTATTGTTCGTATACGAGTCCAGATTGAGTGCGAGTCCGCCGGCTATAGAAAGCCAGTCATCATTGATCCGGCGCCATTGATTCGGCGCGTTTTCGGCAAATCCATATCTATTTTCAAAGAAGTCATCATCGGCGGCGCGGTCTATTTCGATCCGCAAATGCCCTTCAAACGGCTGACACAATTCACCAGTCAGCGAGTCGGCACTTGGAGTCACCGCCGCAAAAAAACTGTCCGCAAGCGTGAAATTGGAGCCCTTATCTCGATAAGTTTCGTCACTGGGAGGATCAACGCGGGTAAATGTTTCGAAATCCTCAGGTGGCCCCAATACATATATGCGAAGATCCTCAAACCCAGGTATCTCGATCATATCACCGGGGCTGAAATAACGCTGGGACGCAGATTTATCGGTTACGTAATCCCATGCCGGCGACCGTCCGGTAGTGGACCCGTTTGCTCCCAGGACATCGTCCATAAAAAATTCATTTGTCAGAGCATTAATAGTATCTTTCAAAGACTGTTGATCATTCGACATCTTCGCCACCGCTGCCTTAAGACCTGTGATCTGCTTCTTGAAACGATCCCGTACAGCCTGATAATTCGGATTATTGACATCATCAACCCATCCAGCCCAGAACTCACCAAGGTGAATTTGGTCGAAGATTGCCTGAGCCTGCGTAAAGCCGGAAATATGGTCGGCGTGTTCATGTGTCAGAACTACAACATCGATCGGTTCTTTTCCATCAACCTTCTCTTTGGCGGCCAAATTTTGTTTGATATCTGCGGCAACTGCCTGCATAATTGCGTCCCCATTCTTGGTGCCGACGAGTAAACCGCAATCGATCATCATATCGAAGTCGCGTTTGCCCTCCGCCGAAAATGTCAGCATAAAACAATCGCCTAATCCGTGACGGTACATCCTGATTCGAACTGAGGCGCCGTTATTGTTTGGCATAGTTTCTTTCTCCAAAAGATCAAAATTCCTGGTGCAGCAGTGCAAAGGGTTCTCCATCTCCACTTTGGCCCGGCCGTCCAAAATACGTGGCGTAAAGCGACGCCTGTTCTTCGCCGTTTCGGTATTCGCGTTGACGTTTCACACGTTCGTTGTCAGTGATTAGTTTTTTAACTACGTACTTAAGCTTCAATGTCTGTAGATCAAGGATCAATGTACATCCGCCTCGAAATTCGAAGGTTTGCGATTCGTCGCGTTCATCCTCTGGTGTTGCATAGTAACTCGCAGGCAGATCCGCAACTATGCCCACGTCGCGCTTTTGCGTTATCGTTATAAGGACCTCGTCAACCCGTTCGCCATCGGGACCGACACGGCGGGCCGCCCGAAACGCATGAACTTCGAACGCATATTTGCCGTTCTTATAATGCAACCCGAGTGCTGATTCGTCCTTTTCCGGTGATTGCCAGAAGCGAAGGCCTGTAAGTTCTTCGAATTTCTTTACATCATCGGAGTTGGAATCTTGTTTGAATGTCGCGAGCCAGAAATGAAGAGCCCCTTGAGCCGTATGCGACAATGCAAATATCCTTTCGCGGTCCGACATAGTTTCCCAGATAATCATTTCGGCCAGTTCCCGGTCTGTGTATTTGTGATCGCAAATATTTTGTTTCTTTACCGATTGCCATCTATCTGGGGGAACCGAACCTTCACCCAGAATTTCCTTCCTTGCGTTTTCCTTGGCTTCTTTTGGGATCTCGCTCCAACGCTGATCGATCCGGGGTATCAACTTTCCTTTCAAGTAGTCGATATTTTCGTTAGTAAGTTCGATAACGTGGTCATTTAAATCCTGCAGATTTTCGATTCTTGGAAATTCATTCAAATAAGTAAGCTGGTGTACGAAAAATCGAACGCGGGATGCGAGATGACGGAAAATAAACTGTTGTTGGTCGTCGCGGATTCGGTTCCAGGAAAGGCTGTCCTCCGATAGCGTCCTCAGATCGCGTGGATAGATGCCCCGCCTCCTAAATGATTCGATAAAAGCGACTCGGTAGCCGAGATCGTCATCCGGGATCAGATCGGAATCGGCGGTAATGATCGCCCTTAAATAGTCTCCAAAATTGATATCGACGGGCGGGCAATAGTCGAGAGCACGAATGCACATATTCAAGACTTGCTGGGCCGATTTAGCGGCTGTATCGGCAAGACGGTTGACCAGATCTGGTGGGAGTTCGCCGGGCAATAAGACCCCGGTACCATTCGAAGCGATCCGTAAAAGATCGGCAACACGACTTTTATAGATAGATATAAACGCCTCAAACACGGCAGCCACCAAGATGGCTCCTCGGGCATGTGGCTCGACAATTGTCTGGTAATCATTCGGGTCGGGCTGTTTTGGCTCCCATTTGTTTTCTTTTACGTCAAATTCTCCGATCGCGTCGCGTAAGGCTCCATATTGTCCGATGGCACGTCCGAATTGCTGAGCCAACTGACCTAGCAGGCTCTGGGATGCGAGGTCGCCTCGCGTTTTTGCGATCTGATGCCTAAGTACCTCGGGAAACGAGAAATGCTGAAAAAGAGCCACAATATCGGCAAAGGCCTCATGAAATGCCAGAGTGTCCTGTTGACTCGGTTCGATATATCGCCGGTGTATGCCGTCAAGAAGTGCGTGGGTCGTCTCATGGGCGACTATGTCATGAGCCAGACAGGTGAATACCACGGCGTTGGGAGCATGCTCGCCGGGAGCATTGGCCGATGCTGGAAAATAGCCAAAAAGAAGAGCCTTTTTGGCCGGACTGTAGTAGGCATTGGCCTGTCGCAAGGCGTGAGGATAAATACGAAGATGTTGGTAAAATTCGTCGTAATATTCCGCACTTTTAGTTAGGTTATCGGACTGTACTTTCCGATAGGACGACCAGAGGGCACGCCGGCCCAAAGCTTTTTCAAAGTTTTGGATCGTAGTCATAGCGACGGCATAAACCATCTGCTGATGAAACTGAGGATTACTCTCGGACGGCACAAGCCCGTCGGTCGCAAGAATGTATTTGTCATTAAGATCGACCGGTTCGTAAAAGCAACCACTCGCGGGATCGAAGTCGATCACCTCGAGATATTCACCGACCGGACCTGGCTGGAGGCCCTTTTCCCAGACGATCTTAAAAACAGCCTCGTTAATTAGAGCCGTGTCGAGTTGGACAGACAAGCTTGGATCAAAGCTATACCCACGCAGCAGCCGGTATACTGGTACAGGGATCTGAACAGTGGTTTTGGTAATGTCAATCATAGTTTCGGGTCGAACAGAGAGAATCGTTTAGAAAAAACGTTTCACCGTCGGTTCAAATCTTTCCAAATATTCGTGGCATGAGAGAACAGATGAAATTCTGGTGACACGCCATCATCGATCTTATCTGCCCGGTGTTGGAGCAGGTATTTGATCACCTTAAAGCATGTCGTCGCCCTGCCGCATAAAATGAGATTATCGAGTTCATCTTTTTCGATGCGAAGAGTAGTCGGGAATGATTCGGCCTGCTTCGCTACGGTTCGCAGGTGATCTGATGGCGATAGCTTTCGATCGACGATCTCTTTACCCCACAGCGGAGAGTTATCTAAGTCATAAATCAAATTTGGCATCACTGTAGGCCGAATATTCGGGTCCGTATATACCCGGTCAAAGCCGAGAGCCCGTATCCGGCCCATAAACACCGAACTTGTCATCACTAATACCGATTTGACCCTTCCACCTATCAAATCGATGATTTGTGGGATCGTCAGTTTACCGGCGTCGCGCCAGAGTTTAACACCTGTTTTCTCATACGTGAGACGACTCGCCCACCACCAACCCCAGCCTGCTCCCGCGAGCAGAACTGCAGTCAAAATTGACAATCCCAAAGGAAAGCCGAACATGAAAGTTCCGCGAAACCATCCGGGGCCTCCGTTTGCAATCGACTCGCAAAGCTCTTGAAGAAATGCTCCGATTGTAACTATCGAGCAAATAAACGCCGCGATAAGTAATATCGCTATCGATCGAAGCGATATGCCTCGGCGTCGAGGCGCCGTAGGAAACTCTAATAAGGTACTGGCTCGATGGGTCGTGTCGGAGACGATCAAAAGATCCGCCAGAACGTTCTGCCGATGTAATACATTTAGTATGCTATCTATGCCTTGATTGTCGAACACGCCGCCGTCCATTAACGGTATCTCGCCAAAATTATCTTTTAACGCCGTTTGGACGTAGGAAAGAGCTGGATCCGTCCAAACGAAATCCGACGGAAAGCGAAGAGGTTCAAATCCGCCCGGAAAACAGGAGGAGGCCGCTACAATATCGGCCAGGCGAACCGCTTCGAGGACCCTACCTGGCGGGATCGCCGCGTGATCGCTTCCGCTCGGGGCGAACCCGCCAGCGCTCTTCTGAAATCGGAAACTACTTCCGTTTCTAAAATCCGTGGCGTTAAATGAGATCTCTCTCAGACGCGATCCGGCGACCGGCAATGCGTCAAAGGTTTTCTCGCCGAACAATTTGGGCGATGCGTATATGGATGCTGCGGCCCTTATAACGCTTGGCATAAAATCATCGTTGTTAATGTGTGAGGAGGGTTCGAGTTGTGAAAGAGCGGCAGTGATAACATTCTTTCCGCCAAAAAGCATAAAATCGTACAAAAGATTTTTGACAGAATTGAAAGCATCCTCCCCGGACATATCAGCCAGTGCGAAAGCCATTCCCGTGATCGTGCCCCCCGATACGGTTGAAAGGATAGTCACCGAAGAAAGCAGCCCGAGCTCGTTGAGCATTTCGAGCGTACCGAGGTGAAACGCCGCGGCTCGGTATCCGCCTCCGGAAAGCGAGAGGGCAATGTTGCCAAAGGATTGGTCAGGTATCTCCATCAATTACTACCTCCGTCGTAACGAAATCATGACAGCTAGTTTAAACTTTGATTGCGAGAAATTTAAACCTTTTTGGGCATTAAAAGCTCTAAGTTCGTAAGTCATATGTTTTAAGACTGAAATCTAAGCGTTCCAAATATGCTTGGTCCGAAGAAGCCATTCTTTCCGCTCGGCAAGCCCGATCTTGCCACCATTTATTTTGATCGTAATACTTACGACTTTGTCCGCGTCAGCTAAGGCGTTACAACCATTCTCGGTCCATTCTTCGGCCGCAATCTTTAGGCACGAAGCAGATGAATAGGCGACGGCGGGATTACCAACAAGGTCAATTCCTAACTTGTTTCCAAAGTGCGTATATGAGTCCAGGCCGGTGATCTGCATCAGACCGCGGCCGATATAATGCCAGCCGTCATCCGACCCCTGAGCATTGCCCATTCGTCCGTTATAAACCTTATTGGCAAGTTTCTGTGGATTGTGCGCAAAAGGCTCGGCATCGGCAACCGTAGGAAATCTCGATGGCCAGACCTGGGTCATTCGCTTGGCCGAATAATTGAGACTTTCTTCGAGGATCGTAAATGCACCCGATTCGTGAAGGATCTGGGCCATAAAATGAGATAGACGGAGCCCGTTCTCATTGATCTAATATTCGGCGAGAAGTGCGTCAGCCGTTTGAAAGGCCGTCGCATACACCGATCGCAGGTTGGGTGCCAGAAGATGGAGCTGGGATGTTGTAATTTTTTTCATGGCTTTTATGATTCCTTGTTTGTCTTAAATTCAGATTAATTCTGATTTTTCTTCTCTTCGTCGCCGTCAAATATCTCGCTTACCAGATCGAGCATATCGACTGTGCCCGCAAATTTCATTGAGCTTGCGTCTTGAACAACGATTAGCTTTGTAAACTGGTTGACGATCATCTTAAAAGCGACCTGACGGAGATTGTCGCTGGTCGCGGCCACGACCGGCGGACGAGGTTGGAGGTCTTTGACCAATATATTCTCTAGTCGATCGGTTAAGGGTGTCCCGTCCGTCTTGTCGAGTTCTGTTTGGAGCATCTTCATAATATCGACGCCGGTGACAACACCTGTTACCTTATTGTCGTCGTCAACGACCGCTAAGATCGGCACTCTTGAAGAGATCAGATTATCCATTGCCCTTGAAAAAGTATCATCTGCTTTTATCTGACCGCCGCTTCGCACCTTGGTTTTGATCGAGGCGCTGTTCATCGTCCGTTTTGACAGCTCCGCATCAAACATTTTCGAAATCGGCAATGTGTCCGCGACGATCGCCGAGCGGGCATAGCCTGCGGTAGCCCCGATCAGCACGACAAGATAGAACGCAACAAAAGGGAGCGTCGTAAGAAGCGAAAACAAATCGGCCTTTTCCGGCAGATTGATATAACACGTTGCTCCAAGCTTATCGAGCCACCAAAGAAGAGCAACCATGAGGCCAAATATGGCCAGAAAAGCGGCAAAAGCTCCGAGTGCTTTCCAAGAATAATTAAATGCATCCATATTTCCTCCAAAGACGCCCTCAGCCCAATTGACCACCGAAAGCTGGTGTGTCTATCACGCGTCAGACGTGATTTTGGCAGTTAACTCTTCTTTCAACAGATCAAAAGTGACCATACCCTAGAACAGATTCTGAAATACCAGCCGCATGACCACATTCCCTCTGGCGTCGCCCGCAAATCGCCTTGTGTTGTGCATATAGCCAAGTTCAAATTTTGCGACCGCCAGTGTCAGTTGAATGCCGCCGCCAATGGCGTATCTGGTCAGAAAGTTTGTGCCTCTCTGCCTCATACTCGATGTGTCAAACATGACGAGCGGTTTGACTGCATATATCTTTGCGTAATTTGTCAGAAATCTTACACCGGGTCTTATCTGACCAAATGTTTTTGCCGCCTTCTTGTCCGCCTCCTCTTCCGTTAGACCCTTGTCCTGAAGGTTTGAACTCAATGCTTCCTCTCCTGTATTGACAGCAAAATCGACGACATCGCGAAGCGTGATTCGCGGGTTTTCATTTATGACCTCATCGGGGATCAAAGGCTTTGAGAGCCCGGGGATAGGAATGCTGACAGTCAGATTGAGATGCCGGTACGAATTTGCGCCTACCTGGCGATTGAGAGTGGCGGGGAGACCGGCCTGGTTCTTGCCAAACGAACGCATGAGCGGCCCCGCCGGCATCCGGCTTATCTCGAAATCAAGGGGTTCCTCATAAAGAAAATTATTAAGGCCATTGCCGCCATAAAATAATGCGTATTCCGGTGCTGAGTTCGACGCCCATCCGGTACCGGCAAGAGCCTCGATACCGATGGCATCTCCCGAGACGGGGATCTCTTTCTGATAGCCGATGAGCCCTGCGACTCGGTTGTAGCGGGAGGAGGAGGCCGCCGGAGAACTGCGCTCAAACCAAATTCCAAAGCGGGCAAAACCTTCTGCAATGCGCCCGTCAAAAAATGCACGGCCTTCAAACGAGTTTTCGGATCTCGAAATTCGTGGCCTCACCCCATCTCCCGCGAGGTTATTTTCTGACCGGCGATAACCTCCGCTCACGACGATCTGATTTACGACCCCGACTGCCGGAGTAAATGCGATGTGCCCACCGATGCTAAACATATTGCGATGATAAACGGAGTCGCGTTGTGGCTCGGCATCGGAGGTAAAAGCGGTATCTAGTCCTAAACTCTCGATATTCTCATTCGGCTCACTCACCTTTAACGCCAGCTGTGTCTGAGAATTATAGAAATCGCGTCCAATTGACTTGCGAGCATTTGCCGCGAGCATCAACGAGACTTTTTTTGCTTCGCCGGGTTCGCCATGTACAATTTTCCCCAGAGACAACAAATCAGTTGAAACTTCAAACCCGGGCATCGTTCCTAGTTTCTCATCCCGCTCGAGGCTGAATTTTGGGTTAAGTAGGCGAAGAGGACGCGAGACATTGCTTAGAAAGCTAAACTTATTCGATCGCGGAATTGGCTGAAAGACGGATGCGAGAAAAGCCGGATCAGTCGAAAGGGCAAATGGGCGAACCTCCACGTCAACGCAATCTTTCGCAAGACCCGCTTTAAAGCAGTCCGGCTCCGGCACCACCCTTCCGCAAACTCGGACATACCTCACATCGACGATCGGAAGTTTCCCAAGGCTGATAGATTCCGCATTGAAGGTGCCCTTTTCCGCGACCATCGCTTTAAGAAACGCAAGGCGTGTTTCTCTGATCTTCTCTGGTGAGAAAGGATCATTTGGCTTTAGGGGTAGCTGTATTAGAGGAGCCCACCGTGCAACTATTTTTACGGAGCGGGCGACGTAGCGGGGTCCCGAATCGCTATCGTCACACGTACCAGCCTGGGCTCCAGGACTCGGCCGGGTTTGTGCAAAGACGGCGAACGTGGCGATCAAAAGCACTATGACGATCGCCAAAAAAAGGCGACCAATGAATTGTGTGGAAGCAAGCATGACCTTAAGCTCCAAAAAGTATTGAAAAGCAATTGGCTTATTTGCCAATACGCTCTATCGCCACAAGGTGAAGCCCCGAGACTCCACGGTCTCCGGACTGACAATCAACCGCCGATGTGAAGGACGGTCATCTTTCTGGATGCCTGTTCGATCGCGGCCTTTTGGGCCGGCGTCGGATTCTCAACACCCTCAATGGCGGCCGTGGCCGGCAGGATCTCGTTTTTTGCGACCGCCTGCTGCTCCTTCGTTATTTTCTTATCGGCAAGCATCTTTTGGATACCGCCCTGGGCCTGAGTATCATCGAGCTTTGGCTGATAGGATACGAACACGATTTGCACATCATTTTTATCGAGTTCAAAAATCAGCCCCCAACGGGGTTGATTATTTACACAGGTCTTGTCGACAACGACATGAAGCTTAAGATCTTTCTTTGGAACTACTTTGACCTCAAGCGTAAATCCCGTGCAGGGCTTGGGAGTCGATTCTGTGATAGCTACTGCTTTGACCGGCATATTTTTCCTCCGATGTTTTTTCGGCAAAATGCGTTGATGAATTTAAATACGGCGTACCTACGGACAAAGATAAGCCGCTTGTATTCGTTTTAAGGAATGAGCTTGTCGAAAACTGTGGGAACCGCAGGTTAAGCCTGGGATTGACTCAGTTCAAGCTGCTAAAAATAAGTGCCAAGGTTTGGGAGTAAAGCTTAAGATCTCCTCAAGCCACCTAAGTGAGAACGCTGTTACTTGAATTTGAAAAAGTGTACAACAGTTTTTCAAAAACGCAAGCATAACCATTACGATCCCGCCACTATCCCCTGCTCGCTAACACGAGTGATGCTGCCACCATATTCGTGTACTTGATTTGCCTTCTCATTAGTAATGAGAAAATCAGGCAAAACCTTTCATTTTTTTTTAGTCTGGCACATCAAAAATTCTATCTCGCAGTTCGAGAATGCTTTATTGTCGTCGAACGCGGGCGGTGCACGGTGCCAGTACGATATGTTACTCGCCGGACACGGCATCAATCACTGCAAATTTGGATATCGATTCGGTGAATCGATTCGGCCTAGTTGGCTGCAAAATGGTTGCAGTTATATCGATTCACACTGATGTGTAAGTTTTGGTTGATGCAGAAGAGTGTCGATTTTAGAGTGTTGTAAGCGAATTTGAGAACTTATGATCCGCGCCTAGATTGGTTGGGGTGCGAGAATTCCGCAGTGTTGATCAAAACCGGCACAAAATAATCTTTGCATAGTTACGACAGATTATCAGTATCAATCAGCAACTTAGCCTGAAGAGCGGCGGCCTCGTCGAACTCAGTATATTCAAAGCTGGTCTGCATTTTCTTGTGACCAGCTCCACGCTGGGCTAACTTGTCGGAATATCCGAGGCGCCCCAGGCGGGTAACCCAGTCTCGTCGCAAATCTCGCAATCGCAATCCGGGCATCCCTGCAGCTTCCCGAACAATAGTCCACGATTTCTTGAATGTAGTATACGGAAAGATCAAATTATCTGGATGAGCAGCGTGATCAGGAATCACCTTGCTCGTCTCTAAACGTTGCCACAATTCCCGAAGGGCGTTTTTCATCCTTTCAGAAACGATAGCTTTTCGGACTTCACGTCGCTTACCTTTGTAAGATACAAGTGTAGTTAAATCTTTAAACCTGCCGATATCATCAAATAAGTCGCGCCAGCGTATAGGTTCGTAGAAAGTGTTAGCGTCATTTGAGTAATCCGTATCATTGTCATTGACCGGATAGAGTTCATTCGGTCGGGCACCGGAATCCCTAAGCGATATAATTAATGGATATAAGCGCGGGGCTGTATTCAATACTTTACGAGCTTCAGCAAGGATCCGTTTTTCCTGCTCGCCCGTAACTGTTACAGTTCTTCGATTTTCTAATCCTTTCTGAATAAAACCATCAAAATCGGGAAGTTCTTTAAGCCACTTCTTCTTCTTTGCCTTTCGCATCATCGCGCGAATCGATTCAAAATCACGGTTGACAGTAGTGATGGTTACGCCTTGGTTAATGCGCTTCTTTCTAAAGGTGCGGAAGGATGATTCATCAAGCTCAGCGATCAGACTAGCTCCCCCGATTGTTTTTACTATTCGATCGATCTTGTTACGTTCGGACTCCCAAGTTCGCATTCCTTCAATCTTCACGCCATCCACATATACAGGTGGGATGACATATTCGATCTTGTACCATTCAGCTAATCTCTCAAGGGTCATCCCATGCCCGTCAATATAGGCTTGGCCACGTTGTTTATACTGTGAGAGAATCTCCTCTGCCAACTGTTGAACATGGGTTAGGTTTATCGCACGCTTCTTGTAGGTCTTGAGGCTTCCGTCAGCCTGCCGGAGTTGGACGCGAGCATACAGTTTGCCATTGGCGTCCCTAAAAGCGTAGTTTCCGTATCTTGCTCGACGGGGTTTTGACATAGTGATTATCCCGAATTCCACACATTGAGTTGCAGTAATGTTAGGGACTATTTTAGGGACTATTTGACATAGATAATATAGCTTCAGCTAGTATGAGTATCAAGCTGAAATGCCCAAAAATGCTGGATTGTGTATCCTATTGCATCAGGTAGAATTAGCTAGAAATGGCTTTTAACCATTGGGTCGAAGGTTCGAGTCCTTCTCGGATCACCATTAAAATTAAAAAGTTAAAACCGGCGATAGCCGGTTTTTCTTTTATCCACCCTTTTATTCACCTTTTGACATCATTCAAATGGTTGATCGCCTGGCTGCCCCGAGCTTTTTGAAGAAACTATCCGTATTTAGAAGTCCAATCTAACAACCTTTGGCTTAATAGGAGGAAAGATCGACTGCCATGGAATGTCAACGACTCACGCTAAGTAAAAGTGTTAACAATCTTTTAGACTCACCTCGTACCTCCGCGTCAATCGCCGAGGGTTTGTCCGTATCGCTTTCTATGTTCCTCTCGGATGTAAATTCCGAGGCCATATAGGCGAGTTAAGGGCGGTCTAATACCACAACGGACTCGGAGGATCTGAGAGCCTTAAAAAACGGTTAAGTTGAGTAAGAAAATTATGTTCCGATCGAATAGTCTTTTCACTCATCAGGGCCTAGAGTGTCGATGCACCTTACAACACCTTCGATAACGATCTTCTAGTTTAAGATGTCTCATTAGGTCCGTAAGGTTTATGCGGTTGTAGACCACTAATAGATGGCTGTCAATCCCATCAAAATATTTTGTGGCCTTTATGTAGCACGGAGCGACCTTATAAGTCGGCAAGATTCGAATCGTAAAGACACTTGGGGAATATGGAGTAAATTTAGAGGTTGAAATCCGCGCTTTGTCGGCGAGAAGGCGCAACTGCGAATTAGAAGCGACATCAGGAGCAAACTACCCGTGCACTAATATCATAGATCGGAGTCAGTGGCGAGGCGTGGTGTCCTGTCATTGATCCGATGTGAATCCGAAAATAGATAGGTTCTTCAGTCACGTTTTGATTTCAATGCGTTCGACGGGCGATCGCGGGCTGCCACCACATCGGGTGGCTCGAAAGCAAGTCGTATGCGTGCTTGCGTTCTGCTTCAAGGTCGAACGTGTTGGGCAATTCTTCGTACCGCCCGAAAATAACCAGACTGGTCCAATTGGACTGGTTGACGGCGGCATCTCCGATTTCTACACAAACCAGCGGATTCTCCCTCATCCACTCAATTTTTGACCGAGTGTCGAAAACGCGTATAAAAGGCGTTCCCCGTCAAAGACAAACTGGAACGGTACGATATATGGCTGGTCGTCCTGCGAGGTCGCCAATCTTCCGAGCCATTTTTCCTTTAAGAATTTGAAACATTCTCTTTCGGTTAGTTCTTCGACTAGCATTAATCCCCTGCGCCGAGCATGATCCTTACTGCGTGTGTCTCTCCATCGTCAACAAGTTCGACGCGGTTAACTGAGAGCTTTTTTCCGTCTAACTCCGCGCTGAAAATACCGCTCCTTACCCCGTGCGGATTCTCGACCTTTATTTGATAGATCGTCGATCTGTAGCTATACACGATTTCAAATTCTTTCCATTCCCGCGGGATGCACGGTTCGATCGATAGAGTATCGCCCGTCTTTTTGAATCCCAGAATGTTTTCGAGTGCAGCGCGGTACATCCATCCGGCCGCTCCCGTGTACCAAGTCCAGCCGCCTTGCCCGACGTGCATCGGATTAGAATAAATATCGGCCGCGACAGCATACGGTTCCGTTCTGTATTTCGCAACGTCCTCGTTTGTTCGCGTATGATTTATCGGATTCAAAAGCGAAAATATTTCATGCGCCTTTTCGCCGTCGCCCAAAAGTGCGAAGGCAATTATCGTCCATGCGGCCGCGTGTGTGTATTGTCCGCCGTTCTCTCTAATTCCCGGCGGATATCCTTTGATATAACCGGGCTCAAGGACGCCCTTATCAAATGGCGGATCGAGCAGGAGAAGTAATTTTTCTTCCCGTTTGATCAAATGCTCGTCAACCGACCGCATCGCGAGCTCGGCACGTTCCTTTTTGCCTTTTCCGGAGATCACGCTCCAGCTTTGGGAGATCGAATCGATACGGCTTTCGTCGTTTTGTTTCGAGCCGAGCGGCACTCCGTCATCGAAGAACGCCCGGATGTACCAATCGCCGTCCCATGCGCTTTCTTCCAGATTCTCGATAAGAAGTTTCGCGTGACCGCGATACTTTTCGGCCCGATCGACCTCATTACGTTGATCGCAAACCGTCGAAAAATCATTCAGGCTCTTTGCCAAGAACCAAGCGAGCCAGACGCTCTCGCCTTTGCCCGCCACACCGACGCGGTTCAAGCCGTCGCTCCAGTCGCCTGCGCCTATCAGCGGCAATCCATGCGAACCAGTCGGTAAGCTTATCTCCAGAGCCCGAACACAGTGTTCAAATATAGTTCCGCTTTCCCCTGAAACGATCGGTCGAATATACGTTTCCATCTCACCGATCGCTAAGACGGGTGCGTCCAGAAACGGAACGACCTCATCAAAAATATCGGTCTCGCCGGTTTTTTCAGCGTAAAAACAAACAACATAAATGAGCCAGATCAAATTGTCGGAAATGCGTGTCCGGGTCCCTGCGTTTGACGGTTCATGCCACCAATGTTCAACGTCACCTTCTTTGAATTGGTGTGCGGCAGCCCGCAAAATATGGGCCCTGGCAAGATCCGGCCGTGTATAGACGAGAGCCATTGAATCTTGGAGTTGGTCGCGGAAACCGAATGCTCCGCTGGATTGGTAGAACGCGGTCCGCGCCCAGAAACGGCACGCTAAGGTCTGATAAAGCAGCCAGCGATTCATCATCAAGTTCATAGAGTCATCTGGCGTCTTGATCTGAACTGCACCCAGCGTTTTATTCCAAAACTCTTTGGCCCGGGTAAACTCTTCCTCCACGTGTCGTTTTTGGCGATATTGTGAGACGCAGCGTCTAGCATTTTCAAGAGAATCCTCCTGACCGAGCAGAAAAACTATTTCGCGCGTTTCACCCGGTTCGATTTCGATCTTGGTTTGTAGTCCGGCACACGGGTCCATTCCCGAGCCGATCGCTCCCGATAGATTTGTGCGAAGCATTGCAGCGGGACGCGCCAGAGTACCATTACGGCCAATAAATTCCTGACGGTCGCAGGTCCAGGTATGCGATGACTCGGTCGATGCGACAAACGCAATGCGATCGGCAAACTCACCGTTGTACGGATTTTTCACGAGGATCGCCCCGGTCGCAGAGTCAATTTCCGTGATGATAAACGGAGCAGAGTGGGCCCGGTTTACGCCAAGCACCAGTTCGGCAAAATATGTGGTGGAGATCTGGCGGGTACGTGAAGTTAGATTTTTCAATCGCAGCCGAGAGATCTTAACGTTTTCATACACGGGGGCGAAAACCAGCAATTCCTGGGTGATTCCGTGACTCGTGTGTTCAAAGATCGAATAGCCGCTGCCGTGCGTTATGACGTAAGGAAACGTTTCGCGTATAGGGAGAGCTGTTGGCGTCCAAAAGCTGCCCGTCTCTTCGTCACGCAAAAAGATGCACTCCGATGGGGGATCGCCCACGGCGTCATTTGACCATCCCGTCAAACGATTTTCATGGCTGTTATTTGACCAGGTTACGCCCAGACCGGTTTCTGTGGTCAGGAAACCAAATCCCTTCTCATTAGAAATAACATTCGACCACGGTGCCGGGGTCGATCTATCTTGTTCAAGTTTTATGCGAAACTCGCTTCCCAGCGCAGTGAAACCGCCAAATTCATTTTTAAGATCAATTTCGGGTTCTATATCGGCCGTATCGGCATATACCCGCGACGATTGTTTTGGGATGAACAACCGCGGCAATTCCGCTTCCTTCATACTTCGTGCCAGTTCCTCTTCAAGCGTTCCGCGTTCGGTAACAAAGCACACCCGCGCCGCCGTATGAAGCGTAAGGCGGTCTGCGTCCGTCATGATGTCCGCTCTCCGCAAAAAAATGCCGCCGGGAGTATCCATCCGAGTTTGCATACCCCCCGAACGAATCATCGACTGCAAATCTTCATTGAAGGATTGTTCATAACTGGTCGGCTGGTCGTTCAATATCAAAAGGTCAAACAAGAGTCTTTTACCGTGCAGATAGGCATGTCCGCGCAGGATCTGGCGAATCCCCGACCGCGCGTCCTTGCCCTCGCTGACGCGAACGATCATCAATGGCAAATCACCACCGATGCCGTATTTCCACAAATCTTTCTGAGTTCCCTTATTGAGTTTCAAGACCCGGGCGCGCGGCCGCAATGTTTCATCCGCGTATATGAGGTGGCCCGCGAGACGCTGGAATAGGTTGGCTTCGTCCGTCGTAATGCTGAGATGACGCAGTTCGACCTGCGAACGGGTCCACGCCAGTTTTTCGGCTCGGCTAAATGAGTTTGGGTCACGATATTTGTCGGCTAAGGCAAGTGACTTGTCACGCGAAGCAGCGACTACCGTTGAAAGGACCACCGTGAATGATTCCCCGGGCTCCATCGCAAAACTCATACGAAAACTGAAAATCGGATCGAGAGTCGCCCCGGCGGTTCCGGATCGCGCGGTGTCGTCGGAAACCGAGGCCGGGTTTTGAACTGTCCGGTTTCGGCCGAGAAAGAGAAGCCGGCCGGTTTCAAAATTTACTTCCCCGATCATGGCGCCTTCAACAGCGACTGTTTGTGCTCCCCAAACTTCCGATTCATCGGTAGAACGCGGGCGGCGGCGGGCAAGTATGGTTTGCTGCGCTGAAACATACTCCGTTTCCACGAACATCTTGTTGAACGCCAAATGAGCCTCGTCGGTGGCTTGTTCGCTGAGAACGATCTCCGCATAGCTCGTGATCTCGATCTCACGAGTCCGGCTCGAATCGTTTTTCACCGTGATACGACGCAATTCCGCGTCGTCTTCGGTTGCCACGATCACTTCCATGCGGGTGGAAATTCCTGCGTCGCGTCGCCTAAATTCGGCCTTGCTTTCCGTAAAGGTTACTTCGTAATCCTGCGGTTCGCGAAGTGTGGGTTGAAACCCGGTTGACCAGATCGCCCCGCTTCGAACGTCGCGAAGGTAGAAATACTGACCCCAATCGTCACGAACGACATCTTCGCGCCAACGCGTCACCGCCCAGTTGCCGCAGCGCGAAAAGCCACTTCCCGCGGTAGTCAGCATCGAGGTGTAATTACCGTTTGATAAAAGGCAAACCTGCGGTGTCGATTGATTTGCGGAAGTGTAACGGCGAGATACAGGAGAAACAAGAGCACGGGAGCGATCGTTGCTATTACCGCCCATCGTTTCGGTACCGCCCGGACGCTCCGCTTCTTCGGTAAAACGCGGTACACGTTCCTGAAGAAGAAGGCCTGCGGATTCGATCATCGGCTCGCGATGAAAACGCTTTTGCATCACGTTGTCCTGTAACACATTATCGAGCGCGACCAGGATCATACCTTGATGATGCGACATATAGGTTTCGATCCGGGTGGAGATCTGTTTTGGTGGGAGCCGGTTACGTGTATAGTCGACTGCCTCGAAGAAACCATAGCGTGCAAACATTCCCTCATCGGCAAGCCGGCGAAGGTTTGCTATGGCCGCCGCCGGTGCCAGTGGTAGAGCAAGGGCCGTTGCGTAGGGCGTGATCACAAGATCCTCCGCCAAGCCTCGTTTTAATCCCAGGCCGGGAACGCCGAATGGAGCATATTGAAAATTTAGCTGCAGATCCCGGGCATTGTAAGCCGACTCGGAAACGCCCCAGGCCACGTTATTTTCCTTTCCGTAGTCGATTTGCCGCCGCACGACAGTTAGGTAAGTCTCATTTAGCAAGGTGCGTTCGTAATTTCGCATCACCAGCAGCGGCATTAGATATTCAAACATCGTGCCCGACCACGATACGAGCGCCCGTCGGCCGTCAGCCTTGACAAGCCCTCGACCGAGTCGAAACCAGTGTTCCTGCTCGACAGCGCCTGACGCAACGGCAATAAAGCTCGCAAGGCGAGCTTCGGAGGCAAGCAGATCATAAAAGGAATTGTCCCGTACGTTTTCTGCCGGACGATAGCCGACCGTTAAAACCTTCTGCTCGTCGTCATAGAGAAATGCAAAATCCATTTCCCTGGAAAGGCGGCGACAAAGACGCGCAACGCTTTCCAGTCTCTCAGCAAAATGGCGCCTAGCTAGTTCCACTTGCTCCCTTCGGTCGCTGGAAGGTTCGGGAACCACTAACATCTGCAGATCGCGGTCGCAATTATCTGCCAACCTGACGATGGCCGTAGTCCAATAGATCAATTCGGCCGCCTCGTCCTTTGGCATCGGGCAGTTCTTTATTAAATTTGTGAGTGCTTCACCGTCTTGCGCCAAAATTGAAAAAAAGCGTTGCCATCCGTTTCGATCAAGCGGCTGGGTTTTGTGGAGCAATGCTTCAGCTTCGTCGATGGCGGTTTTAATAACACTTAGTTGGGAGGGTGCGATGACCAAATTGCCCTTTACTAGCTGCCCAACCTCACTTTTGAGAGATAGGAACGCGTCGAGGAAGCCCTTAATTGTATGTTCGCCAAACAGCGGATCATTTGCGAATTCCAGACATCCTTCGGCGACGGCGATGAGATGACCCGCGAGATTGCCGCTGTCCACGGTCGAAATATACTCCGGCACCAATGGCTCAAGAGTTTGCGTGTCGTACCAGTTATAGAAATGACCGCGAAAACGCCGTAGGCGTTCAAGAGTCATGCAGGTCAATTCTATCCGCTCGATCGTTTCGAGCGTTCCGGTGTAACCGAAATCCCGTGCCGCAAGCGTCGAAAGCAGCAACAGTCCTATATTGGTTGGTGACGTCCGATGGGCTATTCGGTCCATGGGATCCTGCTGAAAGTTGTCCGGCGGAAGCCAATGCTCGCTTTCACCTACGAATGCTTCGAAGTAACGCCATGTGCGCCGGGCTGCGAGCCGCAGCCAACTGATATCGACATCCCTGAGTTCGTCTGTCCCGGTGCTTTCAGTCCTGGGAAGGCTCAGGCGAAACGCGATAAAGGGAGCCAGGGCCCAAATCGCCAAGAACGGCAAAGCAGTGATCAATCCTTCCGGATGAAATACTGAAATGGCGATAAACAGACCAAAGGCAATGATCGGGGATGACGCCATGAATGAAAAATAGCCAATCAAATCCTGCCCTTTCAACTCTTCACTCTGTGCCGCAGTGACCCATTCAAGTAAGTATCGTCCGGAAATCATTTTTCGGTATGAGACGCGAAGAATTGCGTCGGTCGTCGACGAGGCCTCATGAACAAGAAAGGCAAAACGAAAAAACAATTGGGTAACGATTGTTTTCACATCCGCCCAAAGATTTGAAAAATGTATCTGCGCATTTTTCCATCTATTGCTTTCCGTCGGGGGGATCTGGGTCGTTACAACATGAAGGTAAAGCGGTGCCGATAAAACGATCAGCGCAAAAATTGTGGCTGCAAGAGGCAAAATACTTTCAAAGGTCCAAGCGGAAAAGAGCCAAAGCAGGAGAGCCGGAGCTACTAGGCTGCGGCGCAAGTTATCAAGGATCTTCCACTTTGCGATCAGAGGAAGTGAGTTTTTTACAACCTGCCCATCTTCGTTCAGTACGGAAGGTAATAGCCAGCCCGCTATTTGCCAGTCGCCCCGTACCCATCGATGCTGCCTTTTTGCAAAAGATTCATAGGTGGTAGGAAAATCGTCATATAGAGCAATGTCCGTTAAAAGGGCGACACGGGCATAGAGTCCCTCAAAAAGATCGTGGCTAAGGAGCTTATTTTTCGGCACTCGCCGATCGAGAGCGGATTCAAACGCGTCGACGTCATATAGTCCCTTTCCGACGTAGCTTCCTTCGCCGAACAGGTCTTGATAAACGTCCGAGACAGCGGTCGTATAAGGATCGAAACCCTTGCCGTCCGAAAAAATCCGTGCGAACGGCGCGACCAGGCTGCTGGTCAAACTAATTTCAATTCGGGGTTGCAGGATTGCGTAACCCTTGGTGACGCGTCCGACTTTAGCATCAAGGACCGGTCGATTCAGAGGATGCTCGATAGTGCCGATCAGTTTTCTCGCTGCGTCTCGTGGAAGTTGCGTGTCCGCGTCAAGAGTGATGACATATCGAATAGATTTGAGAAATTCGAAATCAACTGTCTCATCCAGATCATAGGTCTTGTCTGTCTTACCCCGCAAAAGCTGACTAAAAGCATGTAGATTTCCGCGTTTGCGTTCCGGACAGATCCATTTGCCTTCCCCTTCATTCCACTCACGCCTCCGCGAAAAGAATAGAAATTGCGGCTCGGTCTCGGGCTCAAAGTATTTTCGATTTAACTCCGCCACGGTATGACGGGCCGCATCGCGAAGTTCGGTGTCGGACGAAATACTTTCTGCGTCCGCATCTCTTAAATCTCCAAGAAGAGCAAAGAAGAGTTGGTTGTCTCGATTGGCAAGGTAATAAACTTCCAGATTGCCGCAGAGTTCCGCGATCGTCATTCTATCCGTCAAAAAGGTCGGCACGACTACAACGGTCCGAGCTTTTTCGGGGATGCCGTTTTTCAATTCCATCTTCGGCAAAAGACGCGGCTTAAGAATAGTGTTGACCGTTCGATTGACAATTGTTACCGCAAGCTCGCTGGCCGGAACGACGGCAAGCATCACGGCAAATACTAAGGCTAAAGTCGAAGTGTCAGATCCGCTTACAGCGCACGCGGTAAGGATAAGGAAAATAATCGTAAGCCCCGCGATCACGACTAAATAAAATGAGGATGGATGTCGCAGCAAAACCCGTTCGAAACGCTCGCGAAAATTAGCGGTATAATTAAAAGAGCCTTCAATTTCCGCCAAGCCTTCGCGTTCTATAAGGAAATGGCCGACATGCCGTTTACGTTCGTCATTCGCCCTATTCGCCGCTAACTCTACGGCCCGCCGGGCTACGGTGATCTCGTCGATACGGGTTCGCTTAGCAATACGTTCGATCTGACGGCGATAGGTGTCGCGGGTAGCAAAATCCATTTCGCCATATGCCTTCGCCGGGTCATTTCGCAGCACCCGGTCGACGCGGCTGGCATTTTCAAAAAAATCCCGCCAATCCAGCGTCGAAAGTAGACGCATACTTGTAATGATGTTGGCGACGGAAACCTGAGCCGCTGCTTGTCGGCTGTGCTCCCGTTGGGCGAGGTGTTCGAGCGTTACACCTTCTGGACGCAACCGCCTCTGCAATTTTTCGAGTGCATATCCAACGAAATCCTCGCCTTCATAGAGCCGAGCGGCAAGTCGAACCAGGAAGGCCTGGGAAAAGTTTTCCGTCACTCGGCCACCGTCAAAATTCTCAGTAAGCAAGTCAAAAGTTTTACCCGAAAATTCCTTTTCGGTAACTGTTGCCAATTCGTCAGCAAGTATGTCGGCATCGGCGCGGTCCCGGCTGCCCTGCCGAATTCTAGTGGCAAAATGGCGCAGATTTTCGATTAGAGCGAGTCGGAGCGAGATCGGAAACGCCCAGATCTCGCCTATAGTTAGAGGTTGGCCGTTTTGGTACGCTTCGAGAAACGTTCCTAGCGTGACCGCATCGAGACGATTGTCAGTATGGGTGACTACCTCAAGGGCCAGATGGTAAATACGGGGGTAGCTTTCAAATATTCCGGTTCCGAGTTTCGGCAGCTCACGATAAAATTTGAGGGGTAAATCCTGTCGAACCTCTCGAAGTTGATCTTCGACAACATGAAAATTATCAACTAGCCATTCAGCGGAAGGCGTAAGGGGTTCGTTTTGTGCCGGGTCGGTTAAAGCTCGATATGCTTTAATGAGTTCATTTTTATTGTCGCCGAGTCGGGCAAGGAGATCAAAACCACGCTTTCCGTCATCCCGGACTTGATGTGTCGCGGCAAGTTCCACGGCCCTCGTTTGAAGACGATCAAGACTGAAGACATCATTATCCAAGGACGAATCGATTTCTACTGCCAGACTTGGTTGAATGATATCAGCTTGGCCGAAGCGTAGAAATTCAAACACCTGGGGTTGTACCGGTCATTTTTTTTCGGACGATCTCAACAGTGCAGTGCGCCCGAGCGACCACGGCCGTTGAAACGCTGCCGAGGAGAAGATCCTCATAAAAACGTCCCGATCCGTTCGCTCCAAGAAAAATACAATCGGCACCCCATTCTTCAGCGGCTGAAACGATCAGTTGTTTTGGATCGCCTTCTTCGATCAATTCCGTCACCGAAAGATCTGCGGCGATCAAATGCTTTTTCGCATCCTCGACATATTCACAAACGCTTCCCGAGACGTCTTGTAAACTATCCTGCACGATAAGGAGACGGACTTCGCTCCCCATACTCCACATTCTACGAGTGACTTCCGTAACTGCCGCAAGTGACGATGTCGTTCCGTCTAGAGCAATCAATAGTCTGCTCGGGGACCCGTTTTTCCAAGATTCTCCCCTTACAACACGAACTGAGCAGTTCGCTTCATTGGCAATTTTTTGTGAGACGGAACCTAGCACATACTGTTTTGACCCCATGCTTCCGTTTGAACCCACGATAACCAGATCTGCTCCCCAAACCTTAGTTTGATCAAGTATTTCACGAGCAGGGGAGCCCGTAAGATGGAGTTTTTCTGTTTTCCAATCCGGGAACTTCGAATGAAGGAGCTCCGCAGCCAAATTCAGGATCTTCAACTGTTCAACCGGTGCGTCAATTGGCATTTCAATGAGGGCCGGTGCGTATTTAGCCGCCGACGACGTCGATGAAGCCACAAAGTGGTTTATTTCCGGTTTTTTCGAAAAATGCGGCAACCAGAGTTCTTTGATATTAATAATTAGAGCCTCTGCTTCACCAGGCATGCCCGCACGCGGCAAATCATTAATGGCCTCGTCAGCTCCGGGCGAACCGTCGTGGGCAATCAAGATTTTCATAGCAGTCTCCTCATATTATATCCGCAAATGGCCATAACTAACTTTAGCCGTTTAACGACCGTTCATTCCGTGCGGTGTCAAACATACACGGCCAGAGAAATATGCTCTGTTGCCCAAAATCCGTTTTAGAAAAGGTTCCAATTCAACAAGATATTTTGGTTAATGTGATCCGTCTGTATAAACCCGCCATAGGAGCGAGCCAGGTTTTGGAGGGGAAACTGCCCGCGATCGGGAAGTGTGATCGTGTTTAATAACTCGATAATGCAAGCTTATATAGATTCTTTTGCCGTGTCTGTGTGGATGCATACAATAGCAATCGGAAAATTACCAAAGCACCTTTTGACTCGCGAATAACGAACAAGAAGGGAAATCGTATTCGTCTGGAACAAATTCGACCTTCGCCGGATCGCAATCACTTGGCGGAATCGAAACGGGGCATTAAAGCCATTGCGGGAAGGCGGCCGGACACGCCCGCCTGTATTCCATTCGTGCGCAATCCAACAGACAGGCGGGTGGGATTCGTGCGGTAATGAAGGTACAAAAGCCCACGCTTGCAGCAGATTTAAGAAAAAGGAGCAGTTTATGAACGCACCAAAATTACAAAAAGTATCCGAGCAGGTCACACCTGCGGATTCGATAACCGAGTCTGCCACCAAAGACGAACTTCTAACGGCGATCGACGGACCCGTATCCGAACTGCTGCTCTTGATGTCGTCCGTCGATGAAGGCAAGGTCAACACGGTTCCCTTCGCAGGAAGCTGGACGGCGGCCCAACTGATCCGGCACGTTGCAAAATCGATCGACGCGTTTGCCACGGGCATCGGCAGCGAAGCAGAACCTGCAACCAGGGATCCGCGCGAGAAGATAGTCGAGCTAAGGGAAACGTTTCTCGATCTCTCAACCACAATGACATCGCCTGACTTTATCGTGCCCGAAGACGGACCGTACGAAAAAAGGCACGTCATTATGGAATTGAGCAGAGCTTTCGCAAAGCTAAAGGACAACACCTCTGGGGCGGACATAACCGAATTGGTAAACGATCTTCCTGTTGGGCCAATAACCAAATTGGAGATGCTTCATTTTGTTTTGTATCACAGCCAGCGGCACGTACATCAGATGAGAAAGATCTGTGGTGCTTTGATACGTTGACCTTGGCGGACCGCCGACTCTCAGTAGGTGAGGCGGACGCGAAAAGCTTCTGGCATAACCAACACTGGCGGCCTTTGTGTCCGCACGCACTCCGATCTGAGTACCGGTAAGTGAAAAGTAAGGTTCGCTGAAGTAGACCTTCTAAATTTGCCGGTTGGATCGCCGGTTAAAAATCTGGCGAAACATTAGGCTGCGCTCACAACTTCGCGGTAGGCTCCCACACACTTCGGTGGCGGGGGGACGTAGGAGGAGTTAATGCCAAAGCGCGAAATCGTAGTATCTGGTCGGCGGCGGCGTTGCCGCGACGACAATTGAAACAGCCTATCTTCCTGGGTTTCAAGTCGATCGATAGGCGGTCTTTATGAGTAGTTCGGAAATACTTTGGTCAAAGCGGTGTTCAATCAAGTTGGGGTTACCAGAGCAGGGCGGGGCAGCCGTCCGATATAGCCAACGGGCGTGATTGCGGTAGAAAATGGCTTCTTGTGAGAGATGTACAAAAAATCGTTCATGTCAGCCGTGCGCAGCGGTTTCGCAAAATGGTAACCCTGTCCAAACTCGCAGCCGAGGCTTTGAAGTTCGGTTTGCTGGACCAAGCTTTCGATGCCTTCGGCAATTGTCTTAAGGTTGAGCGTTTCGCTCATCGTGATGATCGCCTTCGCGACGGCGGCGCCTTCTCGACCGGTGGCAAGTTTATCTATGAACGATTTGTCGATCTTAAGAATGTCGACGGGGAACCGCTGTAAATAGCTTAACGATGAATATCCGGTGCCGAAGTCGTCGATCGCCAATCCGACGCCGAGACTCTTAAGGGCGTTGAGTGTCTCGATAGTCGCATCCGTATTCAGAAGCATCGTTCCTTCGGTTATTTCCAGTATCAGACTCCTTGCGGGGAGGCCTGATTTGAAAAGGGCGTTGGCAACGGTTTCCACAAGGCCTTCTTCCTGGAATTGGCGGCCGGCGACATTGACACTTATCGATAATACCCCTTCAAGCCCGTGCTCGATCTGCCATGCTTGCGTCTGGATGCATGCCTGGTTCAGTATCCAAGTACCTAGCGGCACGATCAAGCCGATCTCTTCAGCAAGCGGGATGAAATCGAGCGGCGGTATCAAACCGTGTTTGGGGTGATTCCAGCGTACGAGAGCCTCCATGGCGATGACCTTTTCGGAATGAAGGTCCATTATGGGTTGGTAGTAAAGCTCAAACTGCCGCTTTTCAATGGCCAACCGCATATCCGTCTCCAACTGGACGCGCTTGATCAAGAGATCGTGCATCTGACCATCAAAAACTGTACAGCGATTTTTCCCGTTTCCCTTCGACATGTACATCGCCAGGTCGGCGTTGCGGAGAAGTTCCTCGGGAGACTGGGCATCATTCGCCGATGTCGCGATCCCTATACTCGCACTGATAAATACCTCAGTCCCGCACACTGTATATGGAGCTCGCAGACGGGAACGGATCCTTTCGGCGATCGCATTTGCTTCGCCCGGAACTTCTACGTCTTCAACCAGGATGGCGAATTCGTCCCCACCAAGGCGGGCCGGCGTATCGCTGCCTCGCAAACAACTCTCCAGACGCTGCGTGACCAATACAAGGAGTTCGTCGCCAGCTGCATGCCCAAGCGAATCGTTAACAGACTTGAAATTATCCAGATCAAGGAACATCACGATGATCGGAGCTTGTTTGCGGCCGGCCCGATTAATTGCATGTTCTACTCGGTCCCTGAAAAGAACACGATTGGCGAGCTTCGTTAGAGGGTCGTGAAGCGCTTGATGGGTCAATTGCTGCTCCAGCATTTTGCGATCGGTTATGTCGCGAATTATGCCGCTATAAAACGTACCCTTAACGGTCTGCCAGGATGATACCGAGATCTCGAGAGGAAACTCGGTGCCATTTTTTCTCTGGCCTGTAAGATCCACGGCCTTATTGTTGGCGTGCAGCATTTGCGACACCAGGACTGGGTCGGCCAAGGCGCCATCCGTGATCGACTCACCGTGAGTGGTCGGAAAAAGGGCCGATAATGGTTTCCCATGGATCTCGTCGCTCGAATATCCGTAGATCGTTTGGGCGCTTTTGTTCCACGAGCAGATCATTCCGGATTGATCCGTTAGAACGATCGCATCATTTGCCGATTCCATTAGGGAGCGGAAGCGGTTCTCTGACTCGCGAAGCGTTTCCAGCGTTCGGCCATGAGCGATCGCATAACGGATCGCACGCTCAAGGAGCTGAGCATCGAGCCGGCTTTTTGCAAGATAGTCAGCCGCTCCGACCTCAGTGGCCTGGAGATCGATCTCCCGGTCTCCTTGTCCGGTCAGCAGGATCATCGGTACGCGGCAGTCACTCGCGATCGCGTCGCGGATCAGATCGATGCCGTTCCCCTCGCCTAGCCTATAGTCGACCAGGCAGACATCATGATCCCCGTTACAAAGCTCCGCCTTTGCTTTCGCATAGCTTGATACCCATGTCATCGAGTATTTAGTACCGACCACTTCGGCAAGCAGATCGACCGTGAGGATGTAATCATCTTCATCGTCTTCGATCAGCAGGACATTTATGTTGTTTTCAGTCATGTGAGGGTCGCGCGGTTCAAAATTTCCGATGGGCGCTTTATCAAACGCGACGTTTCGACGCTAAGTCGGGACACCATCGGAGTCATGCAAAGGCAGGTTGATAGTGAACGTCGAACCGCGGCCGACCTCGCTTTCAACGTAGATCGTTCCCTGGTGTTTTTCACTTATCACCGAATGCGAGATTGCGAGGCCCTGCCCGGTACCTGTTCCTACACCTTTTGTCGTAAAGAACGGATCAAATATCTTTTGCCGAATATTCTCGGGTATTCCGTTTCCAGAATCGGTGATTTTGATCTCGGCCCACGGTTCCTTGTATTTTGTGCTGATGACGATCTTTCCTTTTCCGTTCGAACCGTCGCCGACGACATCCCTGATGGCATGCGTCGAATTAATGATCATATTGAGGATCACCTGATTTACTTCACCTATCAGACATGGAACGGCTGGCAGGGAATGGTCATAATGCGTCTCGATATCAGCGAGATATCTCCATTCGTTACTTGCTACGGTGATCGTACTTTCAATGGCCCGATTCAGATCCGCCGCAACTTTTTTGTCGCCAGAGCCTGGATGAGCAAAATCCTTCATAGATTGAACGATCTTGGCGATCCGGCCGATGCCATCGAGCGCCTGGGAAAACGCTCGCGGAACTTCCACTGTGAGATATTCGATGTCCGCATCTGCGACAGCACTCTGCATTTCATCGAGTAGTTTCGGGTCGACACCGTTTGTTTTGCACGCCTCAAACATCTCACCGTTTTTTTCAAGGACGACGGCCAGATCTTCAAAACTGTCTTTGAGGAAACGTATATTGTCTCCGACATATTGAGTTGGCGTGTTGATCTCGTGCGCAATTCCCGCCGCGAGTTGTCCGATAGATTCCAGTTTCTGCCCACGCATCAACTGCTCCTCCATCAGCTTCCGTTCGGAGATGTCACGGATTATCCCACTATAGAAAATCCCTTCCGCCGTCTTCCATGACGACAGAGAAATTTCGAGCGGAAATTCCGACCCATCTTTCTTAAGACCGATAAGCTCGATCGCCCTGCTTTTCGAATGCAGCAATCCCGAGGCGATCAGGGGATCCGTATCGCCGTGAGGGGATACGCCATTCCGATAGGCGGATGGAAATAGTGTTGACAGAGGTTGTCCGAAAATCTCATCAACGGAATAACCGAAAATTGAATGAGCACTATCGTTCCAAGAGCCTATCTTGCCGTGTTGATCTGTCAGAATGATCGCGTCGTTTGCCGACTCTATGACCGATCGAAACTTTTTTTCGGATTCATGAAGCGTCTCGAGCATTTTGCCCCTGGCGATCGCGTATCTGATCGAGCGCTCGAGAAGCTGTGAGTCGATATGTCCCTTAACTAAATAGTCCGCCGCGCCAGCTTCGGTCGCCTCTATATCGATTGCCCGCTCGGCTTGGCCGGTCAGCAGTATCAGGGGCATACGGCAGCCATTCATCACGGCAGCGCGAACAAGCTGGATACCGTCGCCCTCCCCAAGACGATAGTCCACCAGGCAGATCTCGTGTTTGCCGCTAAGGATCGCATCGAGACTTTCGTTATACTTCGAGACCCACTGGATCTCGTAATTAGTGCCCTTCACATCGCGCAAAAGGTCGACCGTCAAAACGTAATCGTCTTCGTCGTCCTCAATGAGCAGAACTTTAAGAGTTAGGTCTGTCATAAATTAATGAACGCTTTCGTCCGGAGGAAGCTGAACTATTTCGAACCAGTATTTTCCAACCGTCTTAATTACATCCACGAGACCGTCAAATGTAACGGGTTTCACAACAAAGGAATTGACACCGAGATCGTAAGTTTTAAGGATGTCTTCTTCCGCCTTTGACGTCGTCAACACGACGATAGGTATGCGTCGCAATTCGGGGCAGCTTTTGATCTCTTTGAGGGCCTCGCGGCCATCCTTGCGCGGCATATTCAAATCGAGGAGTATCAGTCCCGGCAGCGGCCGGGCCATTTTCCCGGTATATTTTCCGCGTCGCTGAAGATATTCCATCAGCTCTTCGCCATCCTCGACCATCTCGAAAGTATTCAGAAGGCGGCTTTCTGCGAATGCGTCCTTCGCTAACATCCGATCGTCGGGATCGTCGTCAGCGAGGAGAATCGTTATTGCTTTTTTAGTTTTCATTGGTTGTTACCTCTGTGACCGCCTGTTTTAGTGGAAGATTTACAATAAATGTGGCTCCCTCGCCCGGCGAGCTGGCGGCGGAAATACTGCCATGATGACGTTCGGCGATCTTACGGCAGACCGATAGTCCGACACCCGACCCTTCATATTCCGTCCGCCCATGCAGACGCTGAAAGACGGCAAATATCTTATCCAGATATTTCTCGTCGAAACCTATGCCGTTATCTTTGACGGTGATTCGGCACATTTCGCCGTTGCCATTGGCCCCTTGTCCAGTTGCTGAAGCCGATATCTCGATCTTCGGCCTACAATCTTTTCGCTGGAATTTCAGAGCGTTGCCGACTAGATTTTGGATCAGTTGACGCATCTGAGTCGGATCGGCTTCGATGGGGGGAAAGCTCCCGATCTCGATGACAGCTCCGGTCTCCTCGATCTTGACCTCAAGATCGGATAATACCTCCCGCGCGATCGTTTCCAGATCCAAAGCGACGAAAGGAGCAGCCTTTGTCGACACGCGTGAAAAAGTGAGCAGGTCCTGAATAAGCAGTTGCATCCGCTGCGCCGCACTTCTCATCCTTTCGAGGTAATCTAATCCGTCCCCTTCCAACTTATCGGCATATTTTGTTTTTAGCCTGTCAGAAAATGCCTGCACCTTTCTCAGCGGCTCCTGCAGATCGTGTGATGCGACATAGGCGAAATCCTGCAGCTCGCGGTTACTCTGCTGCAGTTT
>JBDTZW010000334.1:0-17173 GCA_040004905.1 Acidobacteriota bacterium | reverse complement strand
CGGGTTTGGGTTAGGGGATGTAGCGGGATGGGATCGCTACGTCGCCGGCGGCGCCTAAGTAACATGTGTCAGGGATTGTAAAACAATGGAACCGGCAGATCGCCGGGGTTGCCCCAGTTGGCTATAAGCGGGCCCGCGGCCGATCGCAGGACGATCCATGTCCCGCTGCGATAGACGGCTTCGTCGTCGCGGCCGTCGCCGTCGTAATCACCGGGTACTGGAATGTCGCCCGCGGCTCCCCAGCTAACGATCAGCGGATTATTTATCGACGTGCTCGGCAGAATGAACCAGGTGCCGTTGCTCGGGCGATAGACGGCAAAATCGTCTTTGTTGTCGCCGTCGTAGTCGGCGGGCATCGGTTTGTCGCCCGCATTGCCCCATCCCACGATCTGCACGCCGCCCGTCGATTTAAGGACGAACCAAACACCTGTGCTTGGCCGGTAGACCGCGACGTCCGTTTTCCCGTCGCCGTCGTAATCATCCGGAACTGGAAGGTCTGTCGAATTGCCCCAATTCGTGATCGACACGCCGTTGTCGGAGCTGCGGAATACGTACCAGTTGCCGTCCGACGGACGATAAACGCAATCATCGGCCTTGCCGTCATCGTCAAAATCCGCTGCGATCGGTTTATCGCCGGGTGATCCCCATGCAGTTATCGAAAATGTGTGGTCGGAACTGCGTAGAACAAACCAAACGCCGGTTGACGGACGAAATACGGCGACATCGGCTTTTCCATCGCCGTCGAAATCGGCGGGCGTTGCCAGGTCGCCAGGAATTCCCCAATTTTCGATCAAGACCCCGTTGCCGCCCGACCGGATCGCGAACCAGTTCCCATCCGACGGCCGATAGACCGCGATGTCTGTTTTGCCGTCGCCATCAAAATCGCCGACCGAGGTTGTCGGCAGGATCTCGTTGATCGTCGAGGCAGTCGCCGCGCTTCCGAGATGAGGAAGACCGAAGATGTCTTCCGTGGTTCGCAACAGGCTGAAATGGTTGTACTGCGCCGTTATCGTCTTGCTGCTGAGCCATGGGGCGGAGGCCGCGGTGTAGATCGCTCCGCCGCCGTTCACATTGCTCTCGCCCTCGTCAAAACTCACGATCAGCAGCGTGTGCGCCCAGTCCGGGCTGCCTGTGACCAATGGCACGAAAGACTGAAGAAAAGCGTCGCCCTGTGCGGTCGTGCCGTCGTGCATGTCGTTGATCATGTTCGGCACCACCATCGCGAAATTTACGGTCGGATCAAAATTTGCAAGCGGCTGGACGTTCGCGCACAGCGCCGGGTCCAGCGTAACGCTTTCGAAGCTGACGGCAGGATTATGCTTGCGCACATATTGGCCTGCGACACCCGGGCCATCGACCCCGCCGTTGGCAGTGTCGCCATTAAAGCAATTTCCGGGATAGCCCTGAGCGTAAAGCCGCCAGGACCTTCCGGCCGCTGTGAGCTGTTTTGCGAGATTGTCGGTGGTCGCGGGAAAACTAAAATGGCCGTCATCGACGACACCCTGGGTCGAGCCGGAGAATGCGGCCAGATAGTTAGGTTCGGATGGATGCGACACTCCGAAATAATTTGTGAAATTCGCATGGGCCGCGGCGAAGCTCGTAAAGAAAGGAGCCGTCGTAGAATTTATCTGGCTTGGGTCGCGATTTTCGAACCAGACCCAGATCACGTGCTTGATAGATCGTGCGGCGAGCGTTTTTTGATTAGATAATTGGGCCGCGATCGGTGAGAACAAAATTGTGATGGTCAAGGCGGCAGCGATCGTTAGAAGCCATTTTGGCCGTGAAGACGAGAGGGTCGAATTCAAAAATTTAGACATAGATTTGTTTGCTACTGCTTGCCGGCGAGGCACGGCAGAATTCGAGCGAATCCGGCGGGATCGGGCCGCCGCCCGCGGTTGGCAAACTGAGTATTCGAAGAGATTATTCCGATTGTCGAAAAGAAACAAGGACTTTTTTTAGGATCGTTACGTGTTCTTGTTTTCTCGCTCCGCATCGCGCATTAGGCGGGCGACGTGGAAGACGTAGTGGACGCCGGAAAAGACGGCAAAGGCTACGACGGTGGTGTAAACCGTGGGCAGGTAAAATCCGCGAAGTTCGGGGAAGACGGCGGCTATTAGAACGAGGATAACCGCGATCACTTGAACGAACGTGCTGGCCTTGCCCAGCCACGACGGTTTGAATCCGCGAAAGCCGGTCATCACATTTATCGCGCCGGCGACCGCGATTATCAGAACATCGCGGCCGATAACGGAAGCGGTCACCCAAAATGGGACCGGCAAGTGCCGAGGCGTTCCCAGGACGCTCGGGATCGTCAGCATAACGAACGCGACGGTCATCAGAAGCTTATCGGCGATCGGATCGATAATTGTGCCGAGTTCGGATTCCTGACCGAAACGCCTGGCCAGAAATCCGTCGATGCCGTCGGATACGCCGGCGATCGTAAAGACGACCAATGCCCAGCCTTCGCGGCCGTACACGAGCAGTATCGCGAACACAGGTATCAACGCCATGCGCAGAAACGTGAGGACGTTCGGGATCGTCAGGACCTTGGTTGAGACGGTTTGCTCTGTCATTCCGCAGACCGCAGCTCCAATAGCGATATTTCGGGAGGGCATTGGTAACGAACGGGTAAGACGACCGTTCCGATGCCGCGTGTGATGTAAATTTGCGACTCTTTTCTTTGATGAAGGCCGGCCGTCAATTTTCGGCGCCGGAGGATACGCTTCTCATCATCGCGGATCTTAACTTGTCCGCCGTGCGTGTGGCCGCTAAGTGTCAGGTCGATACCCGCCCGGACGGCCTGTCGAAAGATGATCGGATTATGCGCCAGCAGGATCTTTAGTTCGTCGGGATACGAACCTTTCAGCGACGCGGCGACGTCGGTTTTTCCGACCATGTGATCATCGACTCCGGCCAGCCAAAACGAAGCTCCGCGTGCCTCGATCCGGAGCCCTTCGTTAATAAGAAGATTGATCCCCTCGCCCCGAAAAAGATGCGTGAGCAGGTCGGCGTTGGTCCAGTGGTCGTGATTGCCGAGACAGGCGTAGGTTCCGAATTCCGCAGACAGCTCGCTCAACACCTCCGCCACCGGAGCGATATATTTGTCTTCGTGCGATACGTAATCGCCCGTGAGCAAAAACATGTCGGGCTTGAGGCGGTTAGCGACCTTGACGGCACGTGCGATATGTTCGAGCGGGGTAAATGGGCTGTGATGCGTGTCCGAAAGATGAATGATCTTGAAACCGTCGAGCTGTTTTGCTAAACGGTCTAAACGAATCTCGACGCGTTCGAGCGAAAGGCTGTTTGCCTCGTCGATCGCGCCTTTTGCCATCCTGGAGAGATCACCAGCGAGTTCGCGAAGCGGTTTTTCGGCCGCGACGTAGGAATTTATACGTTCTGAGAGCTTCCGGCGTTTTGGCAAAGAAGAAGGCATCGGCAAGCCCTGATTATACCTTTATAGCCGCTGATATACGAGAGCCGTGCGTGTCAGGCGTTCGAAACGACCTTTAGAAACTTGCGTTTACCGACCTGGAAGACAATGCCGGTCGAGTCGATCGTGACGTCGGCCGCGGCGGATGTGGCCTTCTGGCCGTTGAGCTTCACGCCGCCTTGTTCAATTAGGCGACGAGCCTCACCCTTCGATGCCGCGAGACCATTATCGACTAACAGCTCAGCGAGTTTGTAGGAACCCGCGGGAAAAGTCTTTTCCTGGATCTCGTCGGGAACTTCTTTTTGAACGAATCGCTTCACGAATTCCTCTTCCGCCGCAGTTGCTGCCTCAGCCGAATGGAAATCTCTGATGATCAATTTTGCGAGTGCAACTTTGGCGTTGCGCGGATTTTCGTCGCCGGACGAGCAGCGAGATCTGAGCGAAGCGATATCGGCGGGTGGAAGGTCGGTAAGGAGTTCGTAGTAACGCCACATCAGGTCGTCGGAGATCGACATCACTTTGCCAAACATCTCGCCCGCCGGTTCGTCGATGCCGATGTAATTGCCGAGAGATTTCGACATCTTATTGACGCCATCGAGGCCTTCGAGCAGGGGTGTCGTGATAATGACCTGCGGTTCCTGCGAGTATTCGCGTTGAAGGTTGCGGCCCATCAGCAGATTGAATTTCTGATCTGTTCCGCCAAGCTCGACATCTGCTTCGAGTGCGACCGAATCGTAGCCTTGTACAAGAGGATAGAGAAGCTCGTGGAGCGAGATAGGTTTTTCCTCGTTCATTCGTTTTGTAAAATCGTCGCGCTCGAGGATCTGCCTGACCGTAGTTTTTGCGCAAAGCTTTATAAAATCAGCCGCGCCGAATTTGTCCATCCATTCGCCGTTAAAACGCAGCTCGGTTTTTTCAGGATCGAGCAGCTTGAACATCTGCCGCTTGTAAGTTTCGGAGTTCGCGTTTATCTCTTCGCGCGAAAGGGGCGGCCGCGTGGCGTTCTTTCCCGATGGATCGCCGATCATTCCGGTGAAATCGCCGATCAGAAAAATGACTGTGTGTCCCAGGTCCTGAAACGCTTTCAGTTTTCGAATGACCACCGTGTGACCGACATGAATATCAGGCGCGGTCGGATCGAGGCCGAGCTTTACACGCAGCGGCTTACCCGTTTTTGCGGCGTTTTCAAGCTTGGCCTTGAGATCCTCTTCACGGATCACGTCGACAGTGCCTTTGCTGAGGAAAGAAAGTTGTTCGTCAATGGTCATATGTACATAAGCCACCCAATATAAGCTCTAATTTTGCCTTACGCAAAACATTTAACAAATAGAGCGGTAGAGGATTTTTCGAAATGGCAGATATATTTAGTATATAGAACCAGAAACACAGAGAGGACTTCGATCCGTGTCTGGATGGCTCTTTAGCAGGAAGCGGAATCCCAACAACTAATTTGGAGAATCAACAACCAAGTTTATATTTTCAGGATTGCCGACGGCGGGAAGTTCGAACATTTTCGAGAATAGTCTGGATGAAGTTTGGTCGGTCGGTTGAACGTAAGCCCTGATCTTGTATTCATATCCTTCGTAACCTTTCAATCGAAAATGCCCGGACCCGTCGGTTTTGGTCTCTATATTTACGAAAAGACACTCGTTAGGAGCTGAAGAATTCTTGTTCATCATAAAAACGGTCGCATTTGCTAAAGGCTTTTTATCCGCAGATAAAACAACACCTGAAATTTGCCGTTCTTGTCGCGGCGGTCGCATGCGAAAGTTCTTCAACTCATTTTTTGGTTTTCTCCTACCGTAATCGTATCTGCTTCACTATCCTCACTAACACCCGGAAAAAAATTACGGCTGAACTGTGGATTGCGATCCGAGTGACAATTACATGGGTTAGTAGCGATCCGGTATTTTCCCGAGGGAATATTTTCGAAAACGAATTTCCCGGATAAGTGGTCTGCCCACAAATATTGTATAGGGTCATCGAGGCGCGACTTGCCGCCCTTATCAACTGGTAAAAGCCACAGAAATTGCTGTGGCGGGATTTTTCCATCAAGGCCGACGACCTTTCCTTCGATCGAACTGAGCGACGTAAAAATGAAATTGTAGGAGTCCCAATGGTGAAAATAATATTTTGGTTTTTGAGCTGAATCGAGGCGCACTGGGTCATTTCCAATCGTCTCTCCGACCGAGACGGCATTTGGCTTTGATCCTCCAGGAAACATATTAGCGTTGATGAAAGTCCTTGGGGCCAATCCTGTGGGCGTCTTTGCTGTAATTTTGTATTCAGCCGGCGGAATATCTTTGAATACGAATTTGCCGCTGCCGTCCGTGAGGAATGTAAACGTGCCTTTTTTACTTTTTATTGTGACTTCAACGTTCGCGAGCGGAAGGCTTGTCGGAGTTCTCCCAAGTGCCATCGATCCTCGACGACCGACCCAAAGATCCGCGTACCTATTTTTCCTGATGCAATTCCTTCGGCATAATCCATATCGTCTCTTGCGTCCTTCAACAAAAGCGGGGGTTTGCCACAGAACCCATTGTCCAACTGATAGATAATTCCGTCGTCGCCCAACGAGGCATAAACAAAATATCTTTCACCCTCCTTAAAATTGAAACTGCTAGCAATTTCAATCTGTTCTTTAAGATCCCCACGATAAGGTTTTTCAATAGTAAATCTGACCAAATTGGATACAGAGGTGTAAGAGTCAGTAACAAAGTATCCGCCTGGCGATACAGATGTTTTATCGGCAACAAACCGGTCTACAACGCCCGCAAACACCAAACTCGCCCTCCAATAGGGCGAATCTTGATGTGGCTGACCCGGTAAGCATACCAGCTGGCCGTTGATTCGCGAGCTGGCCGGAAAAAGAAGGCCAAGCAGAATGAGTGAAAATAAAAGAGTTTTCTTGCTTTGCATGATCAAACCCAGGTCGAAAATTAGTTCTATTCCAATCGTTTGATGTTATGGATCATCATTTGGAAGCATCGTCCAATTAGAGTTTTCGATACATGATAAAAGCATTGGTCAAGCCGTTCTGCTCATGTTTGAATGCTTCCGGTATCTCGCCGATGATCTCAAATCCGGCGCTCTGCCAGAGCTTGACGGCGACGGAATTGCTCTTGACCACGAAGTTGAACTGCATCGCCGCAAAGCCAAGCCTGCGTGCTTCATCAAGCGACCAGAGGGCCATTTGCTTTCCGATCCCTTTTCCGTGGGCGTCGGGCGAAACCATATACGCCGCGTTAGCGATGTGAGAACCGAGTCCGGGCTGATTGGGCCGGAGCCAAAATGTAGCGACTACCTCGCCGTCCATTACGGCCACGTAATTGTGCTTGTCCGGCGTAAACCAGTAAGCCATCATCTCCTCCTCCGATGTATCGGGAGAGAAAACATAGGTGTCGCCGCCCGCGATCACGGCTTTGATTATTCGCCAGATCGCGGGCTTATCTTTATCTTCGGCTTTTCTAAATTCTATCGTCATGAAATTCCAAAAGAACGCTTTCAATAGCGGTCCGCAAGTGGTAATTTTGCCCTAACACATTTCAATAGACAAACAAGAATTCTATGGCAAATGACCTGACGAATATTCACCTTGCGTTTATCGGCTGCGGCGTGATGGGCGAATCCATCGTAGCCGGACTGCTTAGAAAACAGCTTGTCGATCCGAAAAATATTTCGGCGAGTCATCCGCGAGAGTCGCGGCGAAAGGAGCTTGCGGAACGACACGGCATCTATGTTTTCGAGAGCAACTCGGACGCAGCCAAGGCCGTGATCGGCCAGCCGAACTCGGCCGTCTTGCTTTGCATAAAGCCGCAGCGGCTGGAGCGCGTTCTAACCGACCTCGATGGTGTTTTGCATCTCGATCAGCTTGTCGTATCTATCGTCGCGGGAGCCACGATCGAGCACCTCGCCGGAGAGCTCGGAACGGCAAAGATCGTGCGGGCAATGCCGAACACTCCGTCACAGATCGGCGCGGGCATCACCGCGTGGACCTGCACCGAAGCTGTCAATCATGACGAACGCGGACACGTTCGGGAGATGCTCACCGCGCTCGGCAAGGAATTGTTTGTTGAAACGGAAAACATGATCGACATGGCGACTTCGTTATCCGCTACCGGCCCGACCTATATCTTTATGGTCATGGAAGCCCTCACAGATGCCGGCGTCCATCTCGGATTTTCCCGCGACATGGCGAAGGAACTGGTGCAGGAAACCATGCTCGGCTCTGTGAAATTCGCGATGGAATCGCACAAGCATCCGGCCGAACTCCGCAACATGGTCACATCACCGGGCGGCACCTCAGCCGAGGCAATTTACCAAATGGAAAAGGGCACGCTCCGCACCGTCCTCTCAAAAGCTGTTTACGCGGCGTACAAACGAGCCGTCGAACTAGGGAGGAAGAATTAGCATTAATAGGCTAACTTATCGATCCCATAAATTTTCCAAAGCTGTAACATCAACTATTCGTTGATTTCCGTGAGGTCTCCGACGAATTTTTGGATAAAGTCCACGATCGTGAGCGGTCGTACATTTTTCGTATTTTTGTCCTACCTCGCCAAACTCCCCAATCTATAAAGGTTTTCTGTCGGATCTTTCGCATTGGCACCGCGCTTGCTTAACTAACAGCGTCCCAACTAAACCGTGACCTGCCGGCCCATAGGCAGATCGCAACTTCAAAAAAAATCTTTCAGTTTGCGGCCGTCCGGGCGCCGCCCGGGTAGCCGTGTGTTTGATAACCATTACAAGGAGAAGTATGAAAGTTTTAAAGATACTAGTTTTTCTTGCCGTCTTTGCGTGCACATCGCTTGTGTATGCGCAAACGACAGGAAGTGTCGAAGGAGTCGTAACCGATGCCCAAGGCGGCGTCGTTTCAGGCGCGACCGTGACCGTTACAGAAACGTCAACCGGCCGCGCGATCAATATCACGACGAATGAGGAAGGGTACTATGCAGCAAAGTCCCTGCAGCCCGGCCTATACAGTGTTAAGGTCGAGAAGCAGGGCTTCAGCAGCGCATCGGTTGATCGCGTTGTTCTTCAGGTTGGGCAAATAGCTCGGGCTGATGTCGGTATGAAAGTCGGTTCGCAATCCACGACCGTTCAGGTGGACATCGGCGCAACCGATCTACAAGTAGATACGACAAGGCAAAATGTCGACGGCGTTATCAATGCTCGCCAAATAACCGAGCTTCCGCTTAACAGCCGCAACTATTTGGACCTCGCATCGTCGCAGCCGGGTGTTACCGTGGTCGGCGGCGGCAACATCGATCCAACCAAAGTAAATGCCTATCGAGGCGTTCGCATTAATGGCGGATCAGGTACCGGTACACGTATCCAGCTCGAAGGCATCGATGTCACTGACGAAAACGTCGGTACCACGATCGCAAACTTTTCGACGGATGCAGTACAGGAATTTCAGCTTTCGCGCTCGTCATTCGATCTATCGACCGGCTTAACGACTTCGGGAGCAATCAGTCTCGTTACACGAAGCGGCGGAAATCAATTTCATGGCAGCGGTTTCTATTTCAAACAAGACGATAAATTTGACGCTCGTCCGGGTTTCGAACCGGACAAGCCCGAGTTTAATCGCGATCAGGAAGGTTATCGTGTCGGCGGCCGAATATGGCGTGATAAATTGTTCTTTTTCTCAAATTTCGAGCGTCTCAATCAGGCAAATTTCTCGTCGTTCACTTCGGGTCCGTTCCCCGCTCTGAACGCCGCTTCCACCCTGCCTGTCAAGGCCCGATACGCACTAAATAGACTCGATTGGGTCGTTAACGATAAGGTAAAAGCGTACTATCTTCACAATTACAACGACGATTCGTCGACAGGTGGAACGATAAGATCGCCTTTTCAGAATATAGATTGGACCAATACTCATATCGTCGGAGTTGATATTACCGGATCAAGGATCTCGCATGCGATCCGTTTTGGTTACATCAATTTCAACAATCGGATCGCCAGCTCCGAACTCGACGGCTTTCCGTTTACGGTTGTAGGCGGTACGCCGATCCAAATCAATGTGAATGGTCCAAATGTCGCTACCAGCATCAGCCTCGGGCCCAACAGTAATGCCCCGCAGCAGTCGTATCAGGACAACTATGAGTTCAAATATGACGGCACTACGCTTTGGGGAAATCACACGCTCCGGTTCGGAGCGGAAGCGACTCATACGATCCTCGGTGGATTTGCGAACTTTGCGGGACCTGCACAGGTCACAGGATTGTTGGCTGATGGGTCACTTACCGGAAATGCCGCCGATCCGCTTAGCTATCCATTAAATACGTTCCAAGTTGGACCTAATTCAGGATTTTTTACTCCGAATCCCGCACACGGTCTCCCGTTTGGCGGAAGGACCGGAACCCGCTACGCAATATTCGGCGGCGATACCTGGAAGCTGAAGCGAAATCTTACCCTAAACTTAGGCCTCAGATGGTCCTACGATACAAATGCTTTTGCGGGAACCAATCTTCGCATACCGGAGCTTGATCGCTACGGAGCAGGCCTGGGCGACTATCCTAAATATCCCAAGAATGCATTCAGCCCCCAGGTCGGTTTTGCGTGGGACCCGAAGGGCGATGGAAAGACCTCGATCCGCGGCGGATTCTATCTTGCCTATGAAGGCAATATTTACAACAATTCGTTGTTTGACTCCGAAGCGAGACTTCCGCTGGGCATTGCTCCGACCGCATTCACGGAAAGCGGTATCTTCGGACCTGATAATTCTCCGATCGTGGTTACGGGCATACCGGGCTGCGACGATGCGGAAACTTCACAGGGCATTTATACATGTCTGCTCAGCACTGCCGGTTCACCTCGAACGCTCGGCCAGGCGCTGCCGTTTATTGCTCAGATCAATGCAAAGCTGCAGGCCGCTTACAGCAATCTAAGCAGCTTTAACCCAAACGCAGTCCCTAACGAATTCACTCAGCGCAACGGCGACGGCCAGCTTGTTTATACGGGTGACTACAAGGTCCCGTATTCGATGCAGTTCAACTTGGGCTTTCAGCACGAGCTGAAAAAGGGCCATGTACTTTCGGTCGACTACGTACGTCTTCGCGGCGTTCATACGCCGATCCAATTGCAGGACCTTGAAGATCGGCGTGATTCGCGATTCTTTAACGAAGCAGCCGCCCGTGCCTCGATCGCAACCCGTATCGGGACGACTCCGGGAAACGTCAATCCGACAACGATCGCTGCTTTCCTGGCTGGTGCGCCGGCAACCACGAGCATTTCTACATTCGCACTTGCGAACGACACGATCTGGACGGGCCAGAGCGATCTCACGAGCGCCCGAGCCAGCCACGGCGGATTTTCGCTTTATCAGGGAATTCAGATCTCGCTTCGGGGTCGTTTTGGCGATCACCTGCTGCATGGTTTGAATATCCATGATCATAGCCTGATCGGTGAAACTAACTACACGGTGGCTTATGCACTTGCGGAAAATAAATCCACGAGCGGCAGCGGACGTACCGAATTTCTTGCGGGTGCGATCAACAATCGCGATCTCAATAAGGCTTTTGGGCCCAGTGCTCTCGATCGTCGACATGTCCTGACGATCGACTTGTCGAACAAACTGATCGGCGGGTTCCGGCTCGATCAGCGATACTTTTTCTTTTCGCCGACGCCGGTGAATCTGATCTTACCGAATAACCGCGGACAAAGCGGTCTCTTCAGTTCGGATTTCAACGGTGACGGAAGCAATACGACGAATCCGCGCGGCGATCTGCTGCCCGGAACAAACGTTGGTTCGTTTGGACGCCGAATTCGCAATCTGGCTGAACTCAATGAGTTTTTGGGTAACTACAATAGCCAGTTTGGAGGTCAGCTGACTCCGGCGGGTCAGCGTCTTGTCGATGCGGGCATCTTTAGCAAGGACCAGCTTGTCGCTCTGGGCGGGGCAATGCCTTTTATTCCCCTTGTTCCGGAAGGCAATCCCGATCCATTTCAGAACGTCTTTTATGCTGACTACCGCTTGTCGCGGCCGATCAAGATATGGAAGGAAGGCTGGAGTCTGGAACCCAGTTTGAGTGTGTTCAATGTTTTTAACAATGCACCGCTCAATGCGTACACTGGCTTGGCGATTCCAAGCGTCTGTTCCGCGGTCAATGGTGTTTGCCCAACTGCAACCGGGCGAACCGGAACTGTCGTGACTACCTTCGGCGCTCTCAACTACGATTATGCCCATCCGCAGCCAGCGGATGTTGGGAACGATCTGAGCCGAGCCCGTGGCCTGAACACCGTAAACCGGCGTCAGCTTCAATTCGGTCTTAGGTTTACCTTTTAACCAGTCCTTATCTGTGGGACATTCCGTCCATTCGAGGCTGCCTCAAAAAGGCAGTCTCTTTTTGTATTGGCTCCCTTCTTACGAAAGCGGGGTGATTCTATTCTTAGTTTTAATCGCGACGTTGGCCGGGAACGAGCGTTTTGGTCACGTCTTAGACGGAAGTAAACGGGTTCTGAGACAATCAAAACTACCCGAAAATACAGTCAAAATGAAGTTGACAACAACACACTCAAGTATTATACTTTCATCATGCTCAAGCAATAATATATAGATTTTATAGACACAAGAGCAATATTAACGAAGCGGGAGAGGGATAAATGAGCAAAATTATAGGTATCGATCTGGGAACGACCAACTCGGTCGTTGCGGTTATGGAAGGCGGCGAACCTGTCGTCATCACAAACTCCGAGGGCGGACGCACAACCCCTTCGGTTGTAGCATTTACAAAGGACGGTAATCGTTTGGTCGGGCAGGTCGCCAAGCGTCAGGCGGTTACAAATCCCGAAAATACGCTGTATTCGATCAAGCGTTTCATGGGTCGTAAGTTTGACGAGGTTACGGACGAGATCAAGCAGGTCCCGTACAAGGTCGAAAAGGCCTCCAACGGCGACGTTCGTATTAACGTGGACGGCAAGCAATACAACCCGCCCGAGATCGCGGCGATGGTGCTTCAGAAATTGAAGCAGTCGGCAGAGGATTATCTAGGGTCAAAGGTTGATAAGGCTGTAATCACTGTGCCTGCATACTTTAACGACGCCCAACGGCAGGCGACCAAGGACGCCGGTAAGGTTGCGGGCCTCGAGGTTCTACGTATCGTCAACGAGCCAACGGCGGCGGCTTTGGCATACGGTCTGGACAAGAAAAAGGACGAAATAATCGCCGTTTTTGACTTCGGTGGCGGTACTTTCGACATCTCGGTCCTCGAGGTCGGCGAAGGCGTGGTCGAGGTAAAATCGACCAATGGCGATACGCACCTCGGCGGTGACGATGTGGACGAGGTCTTGGTCGGCTGGATCATCGACGAATTCAAAAAGGATCAGGGAATCGATCTGCACAACGACAAAATGGCGTTGCAGAGATTGAAAGAATCGGCTGAAAAGGCCAAGGTCGAGCTCTCAAGTGCGATGGAAACCGAGATCAATTTGCCGTTCATTACGGCCGATGCCTCAGGCCCCAAACACTTAGTAATGAAGCTGACCCGTTCGAAATTTGAGCAGTTGGTCGAACCGATCCTTAAGCGACTAATGCCGCCCGTCGAACAGGCGATCAAAGACGCCGGACTGGAGCCGAAGGACATCGAAGAGATCGTGCTGGTCGGCGGTTCGACCCGTATTCCCAAGGTCCAGGAGATGGTTAAAAACTTCTTCGGCAAGGAACCGAATAAATCGGTCAACCCTGACGAAGTGGTCGCTCTCGGAGCAGCGGTCCAGGCCGGTGTTTTGGGCGGAGAAAAAACGGACATCCTGCTTCTCGATGTAACGCCATTGACCCTTGGAATTGAAACCTTGAATGGCGTGTTCACTCAAATGATCCCGCGTAACACGACGATCCCAACGCGCAAGAGCGAGATCTTCTCGACGGCGTCTGACAATCAGACCTCGGTTGAGGTCCACGTGATCCAAGGCGAACGGCCGTTGGCGGCCGACAATAAAACACTCGGCAAGTTTCACCTGGTGGGCATCCCGCCTGCACCTCGGGGCGTACCGCAGGTCGAGGTAACGTTTGACATAGATGCTAACGGCATCGTGAACGTTTCGGCTAAAGACGTGGGTACGGGACGCGAGCAGAAGATCACCATCACGTCTTCGTCGGGTCTCTCGAAGGAAGAGATCGACAAAATGATGAAGGATGCGGAGTCGCATTCGGCTGATGACGAAAAGAAAAAAGCCGAGATCGAAGCACGCAACCGTCTGGACGGACTTGTTTACAGTGTCGACAAAACCTTCTCCGAGAATAAGGAAAAGGTTGACGCGGCAGCCGTGACCGAGATCGAATCAGCGATCGGCGATTCGAAGACGGCCCTAGCCGGAAGCGATGCGGATGCGATGAACAACGCATTCGAACGCCTCCAAACCGCCTCGCACAAGCTGGCCGAAGCTATCTACAGCCAGACCAGCACACCCGATGCCGGTGAAGCCGCAGGCGAGCAGGCCTCGTCGGCGACGGCCGGAGGCGATGGTGACGGATCATCGACTTCGAGCGGTTCGGACGACAACGTTATCGACGCCGAATACGTCGATGTCGAAGACGAAAAGAAGTAAGTCAGGTTAGCGGTGAGCGGTAAGCAGTGGGCCGATCCGTTCACTGCTGCCGCTTTTCTATGTGGATCGGATTTTGAACGGGTGAGCCGAGCCTAAGTTGAACTGCTTTCGGCTCACCCAAAGTTTCTTACTGACCAAATGGCCAAGAAGGATTACTACCAAACACTCGGCGTCAAAAAGGACGCAAAAGCGGACGAGATAAAAAAATCGTATCGCAAATTGGCGCGCAAGTTTCATCCTGATGTAAATCCGAACGACAAGACCGCCGAGGAGAAATTCAAAGAGGTTCAGGAAGCCTACGACGTTCTTTCCGACGAGAAAAAGCGCAAGGTTTTCGACAAGTTCGGTTACTACAACGACAATCTCGATCCCGATTCGCCCTTTGGTGCGGGTGCCGGAGCGGGCGGCGGCGGGGCCGGTGCTCAGGGCTTTGATTTTTCGGGATTTTCGTGGGACACGCAAACTTCGGGCGGCGGAAGCAGCTCGAGCTTTCGCGATATTTTCTCGGATCTTTTCGGCGGTAGCGGCGGTGGAGCAACCGGGCCGCGCACTCAGCCCGAACCGCCGCGAGCGATGCCCAAAAAGGGCCGCGATATCGAGATACCGCTTGCTCTCAGTTTTGAGGAATCTTTTACCGGGCTGACCACAAATCTCACGGTCAATCGTTCCGAGCAATGTTCGCGATGTAACGGTGCCGGCGACATCGGCGGCCCCGTGGTCGCATGCGCGACTTGTAAAGGCACAGGTCAGGTAATGCGAAGCGGCGGACGTCTTCAGTTCGCACAGGAATGTCCGGACTGCGCCGGAAGCGGCCGTCGGCGTGAACCTTGTTCGCTTTGCAACGGCAAGGGCGTGACACCAAAGACCGAGCAGGTAAAGGTCAGAATTCCGGCAGGCGTGGATACCGGCAGCCGCGTTCGAATACCTAAGAAAGGACACGGCGGACGGCTTGGGGCTGAACCGGGTGATCTTTACATTGTTACAAACGTCGGCAAGCACCCATTCTTTACCCGCAAAGGCGACAACATTTATGTGACCGTTCCGATCACAGTTCCCGAAGCGGCGCTCGGTACAAAGATCGAAGTGCCGACAGTCGAAGGCAAGGCGCAATTAAAAATTCCGGCCGGCACCGAGAGCGGGCAAAAATTCCGGCTTCGCGAACGCGGTTTTCCGAGCTTGAGAAATCCAAGCCTTCGCGGCGATCAGTTCGTCGAGGTCAAGATAACGCTGCCGCGGGTGATCTCTGAAGAAACTAAAGAAGTACTGCGACAATTTGAAAAATCAAATCCGGAGAATCCGCGTAAGGTAATGGGACTGGAGTAGATTCGAAACGATGAAGAAACGGATAAAAACCTACACGATCAGCGCGGTGGCGGAGCTTTACGATATTCACCCGCAGACCTTGCGTTTGTACGAACGCGAAGGCCTGCTGGCGCCGTCGCGTTCAGTAGGCAATACGCGTCTTTATGAAGACGCCGATCTCGAACGGCTCGAGGTAATCCTTTCTCTCACGCGCGACCTGGGTGTAAATCTGGCCGGTGTCGAGATCATCCTTAATATGCGTGAAAAAATGGACGCAATGCAGAAAGAATTCGAGCGATTCTTTGACTACCTTCGCGCCCACGCCAGCCAGATATCGCACCCCGAACCCGAAGGCGAATCCGAAGCCCTCATGCCCATCTCACGCCTCCGTGTCCTTCGCTATCGCCAACAGCACGGCGAGGAAAACTAAGACATCTGCGAGCTACGACGCATCCGTTCAAGCATATTTAGTGGGATCAGCGCCTTAAGCCGTCGCATTGATAATATCGTTACAACCTCACTGCCCGTACTTTACAAATCTCAAAAATCGGGCGACAATACGCGAACCTAAACCCCTCTAGCATTTCAGGAGAATGAAAACTTTAGGAACTCACGTGGAAGAGTTGCGCTTACGATTCTGTTTCTGTTTCTTTTCGCGATCACTTTTGTCGCGCAGGACCTAGACGACGTCACTATCAGCGGTAAGATCACCGACCCGAACGGGCTTGCCGTGGTGGGGGCGACGGTTACGGCGACCCAAATCGAAACCGGACAGATACGCTCCGCGACATCCGACGACAAAGGCATGTTCCAAATCGTTAAGCTAAAGCCCGGAACTTACAAGGTAAAGGTCGAGAACGGTGGATTCGCTCCCCAGGAACGGACCGATCTAAGAACTGTTTCGGGCCAGGTAGTGCAACTCGACTTCAAGCTCTCGGTCGGATCGGTGAACGCCCAGCAAACCGTCAACGCAGGCGACGAAGACGCCCCCGCCATAGACACTACACGAACGGTTGTCGGCGGTACGATCACCCAGCGAGAGATCGAAGAAATTCCAAATAACTCCCGTAATCCCCTTGATCTGGTGCTGACCTTGGGCGGAACCTCCGAAGAACAACTTTCAACGAAAGACCTCGCCGAGGACCGCAGTCAGAATCCGAACGGAACACCTTTAGAACAAGGAAATTTTTCGCTTTCAGGCGGAACCGCCTATTCTAACAACATAACGATCGATGGCCTCGACAATAATGACGACCGCTCGTCGCGTGATCGGTTCCAGCCGTCCATAGAATCGATCGCCGAGGTGCAGGTGATCACGAACCAGTTCTCTGCCGAGTATGGGCGAGCGTCCGGCGGCCGTATCAACATTCGAACTCGTGCCGGCGGCAACAAGTTGCGTGGCCGCGGATTTATGTTTTACCGTGACGATAATTTTGACGCGAATACCTGGTACAACAATAGCCGCGATATACCACGTCCGCCGCTGCGGGAGATCGATCCGGGATTTTTCATAAGCGGTCCGATCGTTATTCCGCACCTTTACAACGGTCACAACCGAACATTTTTTGCCGTCGGTTACGAATATTTGAACCTCCGCGACACGACCCTGATCGATACGTACATTCCGGTCGTCCCAAACCCGCACTACACCCTGCCGACGCCAAATGGAACGGGACAATTCTGCGACAACGCTGTACCAACGGCATGTCCGGCCACCGCGGGTTTCATTGCACCGTATACTCAGTCATATCTAACTCCGAACATTAGCAATGTCCTGACCGCGCGGGTCGATCACAAGCTGTTTGCAGGGAACGACCTGACACTGGGATTTCAGTTCGCGAGAAAGCATAATCGCCGAACGAACGGTGCGTCGACCACACGGATCGAAAACGC
>JBDTZW010000161.1:0-1530 GCA_040004905.1 Acidobacteriota bacterium | reverse complement strand
ACTGCCAGTAGTGACTTTCCACGCTTCAAGCGAATGAATATCAGCCCCGCTCTTGCCGCCGTCTACACCCGTATTGTGATGGGCCCACTGCTGCTCAAATTGCGGATCGCTAGGCAATTCAAAATCCGAATCGCTCTTCAAATATTTTTGGTCGATAAGATCGTGAACGGAATCAGATGATGCAGGATCATCCAGGCCGACCTGACCGTTGACCTCGGCATAGTCTACAACGTCCTTCATTTTGGCGTATTGAGCGGCCACGGTCGTGGCATCGGCGTTGTCTAAGTCGTCGATCACGGTCAATCCCTTGACCGATTCGATCTCGTCATTTACCTGATCATGATTGAGTCCCGCGATACGTTTGATATCCGCGAGCGTTACACCAGTGCGGAATTTAACGAGTACCTCCGGCACTAGTCGTTTCGGAGTCTTTACGTCAACGGTACCGACGGGAGCGTTGCCTACGATCGGGCTGCTAACCGGGGCAACCCGGAGCCCCTCACGCCACCGATCGATCTGGCCCACAATTGCTGCCATTGTTACGAGAACTATTGCTATCCCGATGTGTATCCAAATATTTCCGCGATTCATTTTTTGTACTACTCCTATCCTGACCTATGACACGACCACGTAATTATTGCCCTCGTAACCCGACAGCCGCAACTGATATTTGTCCGCGCGATACTCATATTCCGCGTCGCCCGCGTCTAGAATGATCTGCCAGCCGCTCGAGATCATTTGAGCCGACATCTCGTCGCCTACGGGAGCTCCGAGCGAGGAATCCGGGAAATCCTTGTCCGTAATGCTTGTGATAGCAATATCGTCCTCGGAGATGCCCGATCTCTGAGCCAGATCCTGTGTCGCCCGTTTAGCCGCAGTTTCTTTTGTAAATGCCATAATTACCTAAGGTATCGTTAATCTTGCTACTTTTACGACGCTTAGTCAACGAAAGTTCTCCACGCTTTGAATGGCAACGAGATGCGTTAATTGAACCTTTCCCGCGAAGCCCTTTGAGCAAGCGAAAAAGGATGTTATTATGGTGTTTACTTATCAAGTGAGGTTAGAGATGGTCTCGCGAGAACAGTATCATAAATCCTTATCGTAAAACGATTTAGATGAAAAAGCCGCCTTACGGGCGGCTTTTTTCGTGAGTGCGGTAGGGTTGCTAGGACGGCTCCGTCCTCGTGATTCGCGTCATATTTCGGGTTATCTCGACCAAAGCCGGCACCATGAACGTTGCACAGGCAAAGCCTAAGATCAGTCCCGTGATCAGCCGTGTCGCAAACGTATTGTCCCAGATATGCAGCACACCGAGCGACCAGTCGATCCCGATCGGCACAAGTGACAGGAATAGCCAGAATCTAGGCAGCGGTTCGATCTCGTCGATGGTTCGCCAAAGCGGATAGATCAGAAATCCGACAAACAATCCGAGATAAACACCGAAACAGCGGGAACAAACTCCGAATTCTTCACCTTCGATAAAGAACGACCGCGACGGCATCTGATGACAGATGTAGCTAAAAAATCCGT
>JBDTZW010000111.1:0-1531 GCA_040004905.1 Acidobacteriota bacterium | reverse complement strand
CGCGAGATCAGTTTGTCCTGCCGATTTTTCCGCCAACCCGAGACCACGTCGTATCCCTCGTCAAGCTTTTCGAGCAGCCGTGAAATATCCGCCGGATCATTCTGCAGATCGGCGTCCATGGGGATCAGAATGTCGCCCTTGGCGGCGTCGATACCGGCGGACATGGCAGCCGTCTGCCCGTAATTTCGTCGGAGCGAGATAACACGCACGCGATCGTCCTCGGCCGCGATCTCCTTTAACACTTGCAGCGACCTGTCGGTCGAACCATCGTCCACAAAGATAACTTCGGCCGTTTTCCCTAGCGCGTCCAGGGCAGCCGCGATCTTGGCGTACATCGGGCGAAGGTTCTCTTCCTCATCCAGGACGGGCAGAAATAGCGATAGCTCTGGGTTCGTGTCAGTATGTTTTGTTTGGGTTGAATCCATTTTCGAGACGGCTCGGCAAACTAGATAATCTACACTTTCCGGCGCGAAAATGCAGTTTGCGACTAACAGTTTATCAAACTAAACTCTTTCTCGGTGAACATTTGGGAGATCATCCGGCGGCTATTTCCGTTTGTCAGGCCTTTTAAGGGTCTGATCGTAGCTTCGCTGTTTCTCACGATGCTTGGCGCCCTGGCGGCTCAGGTCAATCCGATCGTATTGCGATACACGGTCGATTCTGTCGAGGGTCTTCTGAAACACGGGATCACGGCAGAGCACAGTACCTCGCTTCTCCTGTTCATCTCCGCGATCCTTTTCGGAAAAGAGCTGATAAACATCGCGGTGAAATACGGACAAAGCATGGTTGGCGAAAATCTGCGTATAAGGCTGAACAGCGCACTTTCGCAGTATGCGATAGAACGGATCCTTTCCTACAAGTATGCTTTTTACGCGACGGATGAGAACGCCACCGGCAAACTTCAGACGCGCATTGACCGGGGCGTCGATAGTCTGACCGGTTTTGTTCAGAATATCTTCATCGATCTGCTTCCGCTGTTTGCCAACGCGATCCTTGCACTCGTTCTAATGTTCTCGGCGAACATGTATGTCGGGCTTGTCGCGTCCGTGATAATGCCGATCTATTTTCTGCTCAGCTGGCGGCAGGCATCGTTGCTGAAGGGGGTGAGGCGCGGGCTTCGAGCGTTGCGTGAGCAAAAAACCAACGGACTTTTCAACATTATCGAATCGATAATCGTCATCAAATCCTTTGTCCGCGAAGAATACGAGCGCGAAAAACAATACAGGCTTCAGCAAGACCTGATCAACGCCCAGATGAAGCAGCGGAAGACGAACTACTCGTTCGACGCGATGAAGACGTTCATCGAGCAGGTCGGTGTCGTGCTCATCATTATTCTCACAGCCTATCTAGTGTTAGATCAGCAAATGACGATCGGGGCCATCATGTATCACATTTTGCTGTTCAATAACGTCTCGGCGCCCATCCGGCAGCTTCACCGGATCTACGATCAGATGAACGAAGCTCTCACGTATGCGGAAGGGTTTTTCGAAATTCTCGACGCCGATGACGCGATCGAAGAGACCGGCACGCT
>JBDTZW010000408.1:0-5076 GCA_040004905.1 Acidobacteriota bacterium | reverse complement strand
GCGAAAACATTAAAGTGATTTTGCCAGAAATCGACCATCACTTCCTGAAGCTGGCGTTCGGAATAAACGGCGCGGAGAATGCGGTTTGCCGCGATCTGCGGAACGATCTGGCCCGCGGGCCGAAGATCGTACTCTTTGTATAAGGCCGTCAATTTTTCGCGACGCTCTTTCTGCTGGTCAGCGGTCACAGCGTTCGGGTCCTGCTGCTCCGCGGGCTTCGTACCGTCGGCTGTTTTCGCGGCGGCGGCTTGGATCTGAGCGTTCGCCTGTGCCTTTTTGCCTTCGCCTAGCTGTTTTAAGAGTGCGCCCGGATTTGGATACTTTGCAAAAAGCTCGGCCGTGGACAGATCGAATATCTCGAGATTCTTAACTTTACTTTCAGCAACCGAATCGTTGATCGACGATGGATTTAACTGTTGGTCGATATATTTATCGAGGCCGGCCCGCTTGACGCGCTCGACGTCGCCCGGACGTGCTCCGAAACCAAGCCGGTTGAGCACGTGGACGATCTTCTGGTCCTGGTTAAGTTGCTTTGCCGGAGGCCGCGTGTCTATGCCGAAAACATACAGCGGCGAAATGAGCGCGAATAGCGACAATATAGCTGCAGCTTTTTGTGATAACGATGAGCGGGTTTTCATTTTATGGTCCTCTAAACTTTTAAGATAGCAACGGCAAGTTCGGTCCGTGTCTGCTAGGTTAGACGCCGTGGGCAGGCCAAATGTCGAACAATTCGATCCTACTGTCGGTCGCCATTCAATAAACCCTGCTTTTCCAATAGTTTAACTTGCGGGGAGCAACCCGTGAGTTATCGTGATAAAGATGAAGACATACAACATTCCCGGCATGCCAAACATCAAAATTATCGTCTTTTGCGGTTTTTTCGGTTAAACTTGCATCACTAATAAAATGAATAAGAAAATGAGATCGGAGAAATTCAAGATCGTTGCCTCAGCTTTATTCTGCCTCTTGTTTTCGGCTGCGGGTTTCGCTCAGGGCAGTTCTTTCAGCGACCCGACCGTCGACTACTCGTTCGATCTTCCGGACTCGCGCTGGAAAATGACTACTAAACCTTCGGCCACCAGCCCGAACGTTGAATACGTTTTCGGCGATCGGAATGACGGCCATCTTGAGGTTCGAAAAATGACAGTGGTAAAGGACGCACTGTTGACGGACATTATTAAGAGCGAAGAACAGAAGCTGCAGTTTCGCGTCGGGTATGTGGCGGGCAAAGAAGAGAATTTTTCCGGATTTCTTAAAGGGACCGCATTCAATTTCGAATTCGTCGGAACGGGCCGTAATATGAGCGGCCGATTTTATTTCCTGCGCGCCAACGACACAACGGTCTATGTGCTTAGATTTATTGGAGAACGCGATAAGCTTAAAGCTATCAGGAACCAGACCGACTCGATCGCAAGAACGTTCACTATAAAGAAATAGGATCGAGCGTAATCCTTAATTTTGAACCGAAGGGAAGGATGTATCCTTCCGTTCGTTCGTTTGACAGCTCTGTAATATCTGACGGGACGATCTTTCGCATCCTCATTTTTGCACCGGCTGATTCGTCTAGGCCGGTTACTATCCTGACGTCAAACCTTTCAGTCGTCTTCAGCAAGCTCCATGCTGTTTGTCCGTTGACTTGATAGGTCGTGCATAGTCGATCCGCCAGACTCTCGCTGTTCTCGCTATCGAACCAATCGAGAAAATCTTTTCGCCCAAGGCCGTCCGGACATTCGGCAAGGAGGACTATCGTGCCTCCGTCCGCGCAGCAATGAGAAGCCGCTTCGAGAGTCTTGTGCGCCTGGATCATGTTTATGTCATGGGGAGAACCGCCGCAGCTTGCGAGGACCAGTTCGCGTTTTTCGGCGATCTCGATCGTGTGCTCTGCGGCGTAATGTTCGCATGCCGAACGGTGTGAAGTGACCCAGTTTCCGCAGAAGAGATCGACGGCCTCGCCTTCACCGTTCACGATAGTGTTGATCGCGAATGACGGATTTACCTTCGCGACGGCTTCAATGAAAGCTTCATGCACCGCGTTTCCATCAAGACGGCCAATTTCCACGCCGTCGCGGCGGGTTTTGGTTTCGCAGTCGAACGCGAGTTTGTGTGTTTCCGAAACCGTCTTGGCCGAAGCGAGGCCGGGGCAGATCAGTTTTCGGCCGCCGGTGAAACCCGCAAAATAATGAAAGCTGATACCGCCAACAATAACTACCCGATCATGTTCCAACATGGCGCGATCGAGTTCGACCGGGATTCCGCCTGTAGTTTCGCCTATGCGAACGATCCGCGCGAGGTCGCGCGGATCGTGATCAAGCGTCTTGATCCGCCGAGCAATAAAGGGCGTCAGGATGTCTCGCTTTTCTTCGTCGGATACTTTGCGATGAATGCCGGTGGCGAAAATAATTCGAATATCATGCGCGGGAATTCCGGCGGCGATAAGGCGGCGAACGACAAGATTAACGACCTGCCCGGCGGCAGTCTGTCGCGTCGCGTCGGGCACGACGATCAGGACGCTCTCACCAGGCGAAACGATCTCTTCGAGCGGCGGTGAATCGATCGGGTCGTCGAGCCTATTTCCGATCTCGGCGTCCGAGAGAGCCCTGGGCGATCCACCGGTAGGCTGGAGCACCTGGAATCGATTCTCGTCGTAATCGAATGGAATTTCGGACCGTCCGAATTTAAGTTGAATGCGGACCATTCTGATGATTCGATTTTTCAGCTCGACATGAGCGTATGCGTATTGGAACCCTTCGCGGGCTCAAAACAATTGACGCCGGTTTCGCAAACGTAAACCGCTTCAGCCTCTAGTTTCAGCGTTTCCATTTGGATGGTCAGGTGATCGATCGCAAAATGGTCGTGAAGAAGGGTACGGACCGCCGAGAGCAATTCTGAGTGAGATATTTCGTCGTCATGGCTGATATGCGCTGAGAGAGCTTCGATACCCGACGAGATCGTCCATATGTGGAGATCGTGAACACCGCCGACACCGCGGGTTTGCATTATTGCGGATTCGACCGCAGCTAGATCGATATGGGCCGGAGTGCCTTCGAGAAGAATGTTGACCGATTCAACGATCAGACACCACGCTCCGTAAATTATGATCAAGCTGATAAGAACGCTGACAATCGGGTCGGCCCAGAGCCAGCCGAATGCGATGATCAATACACCCGCCCCGATCGCGGCAACCGATCCCAGGAGGTCGCCCATAACATGCAGCCACGCCCCGCGCATGTTCAGATCAGATTTTCGGCCAGCATGAAGCAGGTAGGCTGCGGCGATATTTATCACCAGCCCGCCCACGGCGATCACGACCAATCCAAACCCGCGAACCTCGGGCGGCGCGTTCCATCTCCGCACTGCCTCATAGATCACGAGCAGCGAGAGAAGGACGAGCGCAATGCCGTTGATGAATGCGGCGAGAATTTCAAGGCGATAGTAGCCGTATGTTTTTCTAGAAGTAGCAGGACGCTGAGCAAACCAAATTGCTCCAAGCGTAAGGCAGAGCGAACCTACGTCGGTCAACATGTGTCCGGCGTCAGCGATCAGCGCCAGCGAATTGGTGTACCATCCGCCGATCGCTTCGGCGACCATGTACACAGATGTCAGCGCAAGCGCGATCTTTAGGCGTCCGACGCTTTTTGCCGAACGCGGGCGGTGATCATGTCCGTGATGCGATCCGATCTTGGGCCCCCCTAAATTCTAATACCGGCGTGCCACCGTGGCGTTCGCGAGTGACAGAATAAAACCGCTGTGATTGCCGCGGTCGTCAGCGATCTCGATCGCGGCAACGGCTGCGTGCGACAGTATCTGAAGCTTGAAAGTGCCGTCGCTTCCTGCAATGGTCTCGCGGCCCTGCGAACGGACCTTGACGCCCGGCTGCGTTCGGCCGCTTACAAAACAAACGCCGCCGCCTATCGGTTCCGAGCGCCAATCCGCAACATCTATGCCGTGGCCGGTGCCGCCCTTGATAACCGTAAATCGCCAGGGGTCGTTCCAATTGGTCGTCTGGCCGGATTTGGCGGTTGACTTAATTCTCCAGTAATAAGTTCCGGGAACCATGCCCGCCAACTTGAAATCTCTCGACGTTAATCCCGAGCGATCGACAAGCACCGTATCGTTTGCAAAATACGGCGACTTTGCGATCTGAAGATAATACGAAACGGCGGACTCGCCGGTGTCCTGCCAGGTGAACGAAACCGTAACGCCGGCTCCGGTCGAGTCGGCAAGCTGGCCGGAATTTTCGGGCGAAACCTGCTTGGGCGGCTCGAAAACCTTTTCACGCGAGGCGATGGCTCCGTTCTTTACCGACGCGAATTCATTCTCGTTAAGCGTGGTCCTGTCATTACCCATCGTGGTCTCGACGCTTCCGCGGCTGATCCTGATCTCACCGCCGCTTGTCTGCGCGTCGGCGTTAAAGCTCGCGTCGGTTTCGGCGTTAAGCTTGTTTTCGGATTCCGCTACCTCGACAACGTTCTCAGAATTTTCGGGCTGCTTGTCGGTCCGTACATTGAGCTGCCCATCGTCGAGCGAAACACGGACCTTGTTGCCGAAGATCGACGAGCTGTCGCGAATCACGACCGTACTGTTCGACCGAACCGAATAGATCGATCCGTCGATCATCCTCACGACCGCCCGTCCGTCAGCTTGCGTCTGTATCGTGTCACCCGCGGCGACAAAGGTTTCCTTGCTTACGATTATGGTTTCGCGGGTAGCGGCCCGAGTAATACGCACATCGCCCTCGAACGAAATGATGCGGGCCGAATCCTTAGGCATCTCGGCGGTATCAGCGGCAATGAACCAATTGTGACGTGATGCGTACCAGACCATTCCGCTCAAAACCAGTACGAGCACTGCGAGCGTGGCAAGGCCGTAGATGGTCCTTGTCTGGATCTTCCACCACTCGACGTAGAATTTCTTGTACTGGTTCGGCATCTTTGGCCTGTAAGTTTAGGATCCGCTTTTCTTTTTACGGGATTTCCTCTTTGGGATCAGCATTGACAGAACGATCGACAAGACGATCGCCGATATTACGACCCCAAGCGAGATATTTATTATGACTTGGTCAAATTCGTTATCCAG
>JBDTZW010000088.1:0-1533 GCA_040004905.1 Acidobacteriota bacterium | reverse complement strand
GCATTCGTTGATATCGGAGGGATCGATGGACTCCTCCACGTCACAGATATGTCGTGGGGCCGCATCCATCACCCGAGCGATCAGTTCAAACCGGGCGACCACGTCCAGGTAAAGGTCCTGAAACTCGACCGTGAGAAGGAGAAGATCTCGCTCGGCTACAAACAGCTACTGCCCGATCCGTGGTCGACGGTGATAGAGGTTTATCCGGTCAGCGCAAAGATCAAGGGCAAGGTTTCGTCCGTGACCGATTACGGCATTTTTGTCGAACTCGAACCGGGAGTCGAAGGCCTCGTCCACGTATCGGAGATCTCATGGTCGAAACGTGCTCAGAGCCCGAAAAAACTCTTCCACCGCGGTGACGAAGTTGATGTCCAGGTCCTCGGCGTCGACACCGTCGAAAAACGCATCAGCCTGGGCATGAAGCAGTTCCAGGACAATCCATGGGAAACGGTCGATCTGCGTTATCCAGTGGGTTCTAAGGTCCATGGACGCGTTCGAAATTTGACCGACTTTGGTGCCTTCGTTGAACTCGAAGAAGGCATCGACGGCCTCGTTCATGTCTCGGACATCACTTGGGCGAAAAAGGTCAAACATCCAAAGGAACTCCTCAAGAAAGACCAGGAAGTTGACGCCATTGTGACCAATATCGATAAGCACGGGCAGCGTCTCTCGCTATCGATGAAGGATCTAATGCCGAGCGCGTGGGAAAGCTTTGTTGCTACCCATCGCCCGGGCGACACGGTCCGCGGTAAGGTTTCTCGATTCACGAGCTTCGGTATATTTGTCGAGCTTGGCGAGGGACTCGAAGGCCTCTGTCATATCTCGGAGCTTTCCGATGAACGCGTTGAAAATGCAGAGCAGGTAGCGAAACTCGGTGAGGAGATGGACTTCAAGATCCTGCGTATCGAATACGAAGATCAGAAGATCGGCCTCTCGCATCGCGCCGTTGGCAAAGAGGACGAGCCGATCGTCGATACCAAAATGTATTCCACTGAGGCAAAGGGCGGCATGGCCAGCCTCGCTGAATTGGCTAATCTGAAGTTTGGCAAGGCGGAAGACGAACCCGCCGCCGAAACAAAGAGGGAAAAAGCTAAGCGCGTTAAGAGCGAATCAGCTTCCGAACCTGATACCGATCAGGCAGCTGAAACGGCTGAACCCGCTGCCGAAGCGGAAACGGAGCAGCCGGCTGAAACCGGACCCGCGACCGAGGAAGACGTTAAGGTTTCTGATTCCGACGCTTCAGAACCGGTTGCGGAGGTCGAGCCTCCTGCGGAAGAGAAAACGGAGCTAGCCGAGCAGCCAGCCGCGGCCGCGGAGGAATCCGTTCCCGGCGAAGAGAAAGCGGAAAGCGAACAGCAGACGGCCTGAGTTAACGAAGTATCCTTATTTCAGATCTTGATGGAGAAGAGACGATGACAAAAGCTGACTTGGTTGAAAAAGTTGCTGACGAGGCTGAAATGACCAAAAAGGATGCGGAGCAACTGGTCGAGATAATTTTCGACAGCATCATTGACACCCTTAACAAGGGTGAAA
>JBDTZW010000209.1:0-1535 GCA_040004905.1 Acidobacteriota bacterium | reverse complement strand
GAAAGATCAGTACCAGAAGGATTATCACGGCAATGACGATCTCGAGTTCCATATTGCGACAATTGTAGATTTTCGGTGCTTAAATGCAAACTAACTGCTCGAAAGACGCTGGGCCGCCCCTGCATCCAGGAACCAGTACAAATGGCCGAATGTTGGCTTCACGCCCCGCGCGGGAAGCATGTGGAAATCGGCCTCGCCCTCGATAACTCTTGCCAGCATTTCGGCCTTTTCGGCTCCGGCAGCAAGGAACGCGACATTGGCGGCGGCATTGATCACGGTATAGGTCAGCGTAAGACGAACGGTATCGAGCCTAGCAACGGGATTGGCGATCGCAAGCCTGTTTGTTTCGTCGAGTCCCGGTGTGCCGGGAAAAAGGGAAGCAGTGTGCCCGTCTGCCCCCATGCCTAGAAGGATCAGATCGAAAACCGGTAGTTCGGCTGCGAATGCCTTCCGCAGTTTTGACTCGTAACCGCGGGCGATCATTTCGGGATCGTCCAGTTCCGTTTCCCATCGATAGATATTTTCGGCTCTGATGCCGAGCGGAGCGAACAGCGCTTCGTTCGCCATTTTGAAATTGCTTTCATCATGATCGGGCGGCACGTTTCGCTCATCGCCGAAGAAGAACAGGGTGTTTTCCCAATTGACCTGCTTGCGAAAAGGCTCGGACGCGAGAAGGTGAAGAAAAGCTTTCGGGGTTGATCCGCCGGACAGAGCCACCGTAAAGTGCCGATTTTGATCTATCGCCTCTCCGGCGATGTTGACAAACTTCTTCGCGGCGAGTTGATTTAGATCCGCGACGTCCCCGGCAATGATAATTTCACTCATTCGTCGATTATGTTCTTCCACTCACGACCATCATTTTCAAGCAGCAGATCAGCATCACGCGGACCCCAGTCGCCGGCCGGGTAGTTTGGAAAATCTCGTGCCGGTATCGCGCTCCAAACATCGAGGAGCGGCGTGACGATCGTCCATCCTGCCTCGACCATATCGGCACGCTGGAAAAGCGTGGCATCGCCGATCATGCAGTCGAAAAGAAGCCGTTCATAACCCGTGCTGACCTGTTCGCCAAAATGATCGACGTAGTTAAAGTCCATATCGACCGGGCCCATGTTGACGATCGGGCCGGGGATCTTAGCACCGAAATGCAGTGTCAATCCTTCGTCCGGCTGGATATGGATAACAAGACGGTTGGTCGTCAGGCGTTCTATCGACGTGTCGCGAAACAGAACGAACGGGGCACGTTTGAATTGAATGATTATGCTCGAATGCTTGCACGGCATTCGCTTGCCCGTCCGGATGTAAAACGGCACCCCCGCCCAACGCCAGTTGTCGATCGACAGCTTGAGTGCGGCGTAGGTTTCAGTATTTGAGTGCGGAGCTACTTTTTCCTCATCGCGGTATCGGGGAACCTTTTTTCCGTTGATCTCGCCCTCGCCGTATTGGCCGCGGACGGCCCGTTGCAGCACGTCCTCAGGAGCAAAAGGTTGGATCGCATGAAGGATCTTCGACTGCTCATCACGGACCGCGTTCGCTTC
>JBDTZW010000181.1:0-5097 GCA_040004905.1 Acidobacteriota bacterium | reverse complement strand
CCATCCAAATATCGACTACAAGTGTAAATTTGCAGCAAACACCGTGGTTCTGGAGGTTTTGTTCGCTTTGTAGATGCTCTTTCGTCGATGTATCAGCCTGTCGACATATCTACGGGAATGCTGAAAGGGAACAAAATGGTCGGGCCGTATTCCGATGTTCACATGGTTACCGTAACGCCTTAGAGAATGCAGCACACGCAAATGTTCGGACGCGTTACTCTGCTCGAATTGTCAGCACCGCGATCTCAGGCGGCATCATTAATCGAAAAGGCAGGATGCTCGTTCCAACTCCTGAGGTTACAAACATATCGACGCCGCGGTCGTTGATGTGTCCGTACGAGTATTTCTGGCCATAACTGGACGGAACGACCGGAGTTCCCAACACCGGCAGCCAAACCTGGCCGCCGTGCGTGTGAGCTGCAAGGATCAGTTTGAGATCAGGCGATATCGCAAGATCGCCGGTGATCATCGGCAGAATGTCGGGGCTGTGTTCGAGTACGATCACGTCTCCAAAGTCGCCGCAGGTTTTCAGCAGTTCTTTCGCGTTCGCTGACAGGACACTCCAGCTTTTGATTCGAAGATGATCGATGAGGCCGAGGATCCTTAACGGCACGCCGTCCTTTTCGATCGGCGCGCACTGTCCGTCGAGGACCTTGTAGCCGATCCGCGCTAGCTCTTTGGCCACGACACTGTTGCTGCCGCCATCGTCATGATTTCCGAGCACGGCATAAACACCGAGGTTTGCACTAAGACCCGAGAGATCGTCTGCGATCTCCGCCATCGGCATTTTCAGATGTCCCTGCCGGTCGGCCTGCGAAACGTAGTCGCCAAGCAAAACTATCAAGTCCGGCTGCTGTTCGTTCGCTTTGGCTACGACATCGCGGATCTTCTGCGGAGTAACGCCGTTCGACCCACCGTGAATGTCCCCGATAGCGACGATCTTCAACCCGTCGAGCGATGCGTTCCAGCCTTTTATTTTTATCTCGGTTTTGTTGACTACAAGCCGGTTGGGTTCGATGAAATAGGAATAGGAAGCCAGCAAAACGATGATCGCTACGAGAGTCAGGAATGTGTAAAGAATTCGCGTCGGTAAATTCGCCATTTTATACATCACTGCCCGGGAAATATTCCTTCCACCGATCATCGACGAGCTTTACGATGTCTTCGCGCGGCTCGACCTCTTTGGGATACCACGGTTTCATGCGGGCATCGATAACGATCGGGGCGGTGTAGCCAATGTGATTATTTTTTAGCTCGACGGCTTTAGCGAAAATGTCGGTCGCGGGATTGAATCGCGTCCACGTCGCCCACAGGAATTTCTCGGTTGAGTCGGCATACTCCGCGTGATCGTGGACGACGACGATCTCCCAATCATCGAACTTGCCCGACTTGGCGATGTAGTCTGCAAGATCTTTTTCGTTCGCGTACGATTCTCCCTCGACAACAAGGCAACCGCCGCAATACGGAACTGCTTTTCGAATTCCCTGCGGGAGATCTCCGCGAAATTCACGGGAGAGTTCGCGTTTTGCGTCGCCGGTTCCCATCATGATCGCCTTGCTGCCGTGATTTATCTTGCCGCTCGCATAATCGAGCGTGTCGAACGCGGTCTGGCTAAATATGAACAGATCGCGATGCCATTCGACGCGTGCCAGAATGTGTTCGAACAAAGATTTGAAATCGCGAAGGTCCTGCGGCTTGTCAGTTAGCAGCAGAAATTTGGTCAGCGTTAATTGTCCTTCGCCCAGAATGCGAAAAGCAGCAGAGAGAGCTTCGCGACCGTAACGCTCTTTCACGACAGCCGCTGCAAGCGAATGAAATCCGGTCTCACCATAGCTCCACAGATCGCGAACCGCGGGCATGACAAGCGGGAACAGCGGCGACAATAGCTCCTGCAAGTAATCGCCGATAAAGAAATCTTCCTGACGCGGTTTGCCGACAACAGTCGCCGGATAGATAGCGTCCTTTCGATGAAAGACGGCGTCAGCATGGAAGACCGGATAATCGTGCTGCAGCGAGTAGTAGCCGTAATGATCACCAAACGGACCTTCGGGCCGGCGTTCATGCGGCGGCACGTGACCGACGATCGCGAATTCAGCCTCCGCGATCAGCCGATGCCGATCGTCACCGAGAGGATTCGTCACGGTCGATATTTTGCCGTCGACAAGCAGTGACGCCAGCATCAATTCCGGCACATCCTCAGGTAGCGGAGCGACCGCCGCCAGGATCATCGCAGGCGCACCGCCGAGGAACACCGTCGCGGGCAGGGCTTTGTTCTGCTGCTCCGCCTCAAAATAATGAAACCCGCCGCCTTTGCCGATCTGCCAATGCATCCCGGTCGTAGTCGCGTCGTAACGCTGCATGCGATACATCCCGAGATTGTGTTTTCCGGATGTTGGGCTCTCGGTATAAACGAGCGGCAGCGTGACAAAATGTCCGCCGTCCTCATGCCAAAGCTGCAGCAGCGGAAGCGCCTCGAGATCGACAGACTTTTGCCTGACATCTACGACTGGTCCGCTACGCGCTCGCTTCGTTCCGAACTTTAGCGCCGCGAATCCGAGGTCTCGGTATTCCCAAAGCGTCTTTGGCTTTGGCGGCAGCAGATGCTCAGCCGCCTCGACCGCTCGTCGTACAAATGCCTGCGGCTTCTTGCCGAAAGCCAGATCGATGCGTTTGCTGGTCCCGAAAAGATTTGTAACAACGGGAAAATTCGATCCTTTTACATTCGTAAAAAGCAAAGCCTTTCCCTGCCGCTCGATCACCCGCCGATGAATCTCTGCGATCTCAAGGTACGGGTTAACCTCAGCCGATGTCTCGACTATCTCGTTCTCGTTTCTAAGGGAATCAATGAACGAACGAAGGTTCTTATGCATAGAAAGAAATTTGCCCGCGAAAAACGCGAATCATCAGGAATTGCATATTAGTAATCTAACAGCATTCGCGTTGATTCGCGTAATTCGCGGGCAGACGGGTTGAGCTAATCTACTTTCGCAGATTGTCCTTGCTCAGATCGAGATCGTCGGCCTTGATTACGTCGATCGTCATATTCGGAAAACGTTTCGCGAGATCGTCCTTGAACACCGCATAGTCGCCGGCAATGATGATGTCGCCGCCAAGAAGATTCTTCGAGGCGAAATCCCGGATTTGACTATCGGTTACGCCGTTGACGCTTGAAACAAAAGTGTTCAATTCACTCGCGGGAATTCCGAAGCTGTAAAGATCGCTGATCGCACGGGCGAGGCCGCCGGTGGTTTCGAGACCCAGGCCGAAATTCCCCGTCAGCGTCGATTTACGAGGAACGAGTTCATCAGATGCGACCGAACTGTCTGTCAATCTTTTGATCTCAGCCATCGTCAATTCGGCGACCTCCGCCGCAGATTGATTCTTCGTCTGCGCACGCGTGCCAAAATTGCCAGCATCAAATCGCCAGCCTATATTACTCCCGGCTCCGTAGCTCAAGCCTCGCTTTATGCGAATCTCATAATTTAAGCGAGCAGAGTACCCCCCTCCAAGGACGGTGTTCATAACCGTCGCTGGGTAGTAAGCGGCAGTTTGACGACCAATGTGTGGAAGCCGGTCATAATAACCTACTGCGGCCTGTCCGGAATTGGGCAAGTCGATAACCAAAATACGTTTAAGTAGAGTGTTATCAGAAGAGCCCTGGCGAATTCTATCGCTATGTATGTCCGGCGACGAGAGTTTCATCGTTCCGAACAATCTTACCGCCACAGAAGACGCTTTTGACAAAGTAATGTCTCCGGCAAAAATCAGAACCGATCCATCTGAGCGGTAATATTTGTCGTGAAAACCGGAGACATCTGCCGCAGTTATCGATTGAATACTTGTCGGTGTACCACCCGCTGGGTGTTCCGCGAAACTGTATTTGCTAGCGGCAAAGTTGGCTAAAAAGGAAGGCTGTTTCAGGTTATACGTCAAGCCATCCAGCGTTTGCGATTTCAGTAGGTCGAGTTCTTTTTGATCGAAGCCCGGATTCAGAACAACATCTGCAAGGATTGCGAGAGCTTGCTCGACCTTGTCCGAGGTAACTGTGATCGAAACAAAAGAATTGTTCCATCCCGCTCCGCTGTTTATCGAACCGCCCAGAAATTCGAGATCTTCGGCGATCTGGCTTGCGGATCTCGTTTTAGTACCCTTGGTGAGCATCGACGCGGTCAGGTCGGCGAGACCGGCTTTGTCCGCGGATTCTGACGAAGCTCCGCTCTTGACGAGAAGCTGAATCGTCACGAGCGGTGAGCCTTTACGTTCGGCAACGGCAATGGTGAGTCCGTTCGCGAGCTTTTTCTCGACTACCGCCGGGACGGTGACGACCTTGGCGGCCGATGGAGCCGGCGGTGTTTCTATTTGGGCGGAAATGCTCACCATCGAGACAAAAATGGAAGTGATAAAAACGATGATTGTTTTCGTTCTCAACATTATTTTCCACCTCCATCGTTCGAGTAGTAGACGACGACTCGATTTGTATCGCTAAAGTATTTTTTCATAACACGCTGAACGTCGGCGGCGGTTACCGCCTGCAATGACTGCACGTCCGAATTTATCGCTTTGGGGTCGTGCTGGTAAACGACCGAGCGTTCGATCGCGATCGCTTTTCCATCGTTATTTTCGATCCGACGAACCGCGTCCGAGATCAACTGATTTTTGGCCTTGGCAAGTTCATTCGCCGTGACGCCGCTGCTCTGGATAAGTTTCAATTCGTCGAGCAGAGACTTTTCGAGTTGATCAGGGGTCTTTCCAACTGATCCTATCGCCTGCAGAACCAGCAAGCCGCCCTCGGCGCGATTATCGAGTTCGAACGTCGCTTCTTGTGCGATCTGTTGTTCGTAAACCAGGCTATGATAAAGCCGTGAGCTTTCGCCACCGGATAGTATCTTTTCGGCAACCCGGATCGCAGGAACGTCAGCGTCGGACGACTTCGGTCCGAGGTACGTGATCGCAACGGCCGGAAACGGAACATTTGGCGCTGTTTTTGCGAAACGTTCTTCTTTTGTTCGCGCAGGCTCGACCTCGGATATCGTCGGCATCATAGTGCTCGGTTTAGCAATGCGTCCGAAATATTTGTCGGTCCAGGAATCGAACTGC
>JBDTZW010000014.1:0-5114 GCA_040004905.1 Acidobacteriota bacterium | reverse complement strand
GGCTTATCTGCTTTGACGATTCGTGCGGGATGGTGATCAAGCGGTTCGGGCTGCCCATCAGAAACGTTCTCGACGGATTAAAACGAAACGAATTTTACAATCCCGGCTCGGTCGTAGAGCTCGACGTAAATACGCATGACCCGCTCGCGAAAGGTTTTGGCGATGAGACGCCGGCCTATTTCACAGCCAGCTCCGCATTCGAGATCGCCCCAGATGCGCATGTTCGGGTCGTCGCAAAATATGCGTCTAAGGACGCTCTGCTCTCGGGCTGGATGCTCGGCGAAAAATACCTCAACGGCAAAACCGCCCTCGCCGTCGCTCCTTTCGGCAAAGGCTCGATCGTCCTTTTCGCCTTTCGCCCCCAACATCGCGGCCAAAGCTGGGCCACATTTCCGTTCATCTTCAATGCGTTGGAGAAATAGGCTTGTTCGCCGACTGTTTCACAAAAGTGTGGAACGTGCCACACTTTGCACAAGCACCCAAATCTGAAATGCAATCGGCTATCTCAAATCGGCGTGTTCCACGGTTTCAGCAGATTTTTTGCATCAGTGTCTTTGTCCCGTCTCGTCCCGTGACCCTTCTGAACCCCAGTAACTTGTCCCGCGGCCCGGGACAGTAAATCGATTTGTAAACTGCTGATTTAATATGGTTTACGCCATTTTGTGCGTCATTTGTCCCGCGTCCCGCTAATTTTTTTTCCGGAGTGTGTTCCACGGTTTTCGCAATTTATGTAGGACAATCGGGAATCCGGTTGATAAAATTGCCCCGAACCCGGGCGAAAAAGACATTTTTCAAAGATCAACGCCGCCCGGCGCAACCAAAAAGACGTCGGCGGCGTCTTATATGATACAATGTATCAGGCATGGGACGGCCTGTCAAGGATTATTTTTGATGGCAGTAGCTGCGAGGAAAGGGTAACAGAGTACTGTATGGAATTTTGTGTTTACATTTGGGGATGAACGCTATCCGAGATCACGAAATGAACTTAGAACGGAAAAGAACTAAAAAAAAACTAAAAGTGAAAAGGAGCTATTTCGAAATGTCTACCTTGGTCAATAAAATTACCCCGGATGTCGAGGTGTTCGTATAGATACTCGCGATAAGGACGGATCTTTCGTTGATAGGTAGGATGTCGCCGACATAGATATCGCTGTCATTCAGTAATCCGCTTCCGGGCGGTGCCTGATAATCAATTCGAGTCTTGCCCATGATCCCGAAATGTAGATCGACCATCCCGTTGGAATAGATCCTTGTTACTTGACCTATCTGACGGGAATGGGTCGCAGGTGGGGTGCGAGGAGTGTAATCTACCAGGGTAACCAAAATCTTCAGACCGTTCTGGATAAAGAAATCGCCGACGAATCCGTTAAAAATCCGTATACCTGAGTTTGCAAAGCTCGGATCCAAGACGCCGCTCGATGTGATTCGCGTGAGGGCGAACGGCATCCGGGCCATAATATTTCCATCGGGAAGAATCGTTAGAGGATTGCCGCAAAGGTTTAGGAAGTAAGGGTAACCATAAGTGCACGTGAATCTTCCGGTCTCACCAAACCCTTTGTCAGGCGTACCATTCTCAAGATACTTTGCAATATAGCCTTGCGCTCCGAATCCGTCGTTGGAATGAGTGTTAACCCCGAAGCTGACGATGAAGCTCCCATCTCTGTAACGGGCGAGACTTGTCGCGTCGGCATCATAGGAAACACCCATATAGGCACCGATCGGCTCCTGCAAAATACCGTTCTGGCCGAAAGTATCATCGAACGAGCCGTCCGAATTTAGGCGGAGCAGGAATAGAGATCTCGTTCCTTGATTGGACGACATCGGCGTGCGGGTCGACACTCCACCGATCAATAATTGGCCGTTCGGTAACGATAAAATAGACGTTGCTGTGTCATTACTAATATCGGACGATCCCGTTTCCGGAAGATCTTTTATGACGAATCCATTGTTTCCGAAACCAGTGTCAAGTGCGCCGTCTGAATTGATTCTAAAGACAAGCAGGTCTCTATTAGGGGCGTTTTGATTCGCGGTCGTGCTTCCCGTTACGAGCAGCTTTCCGCCAGGGAGGCTTTGAATAGACCCTAACTCAGTACTAGCTCCGATCGAGAAAATAGTTCCGCCGCCAGTTCCGAAAGAAGTGTCCGTCTGGCCGTCCGGCAATAGTCGCCTAAAACCTAGAGAACGACCGAACTGACCGGACGAAAAGCTGTGAGCCCAGAAAATTTTCCCGTCGGGAAGTTGGATGGCGATTCCGGGAAGCTCCCCGCCCGCTTGAGCCAAGAGATTTCCTCTATCACCAAAAGACCGATCGATTTTGCCGGCTGGGAAGCCTGTTAGTTGGGCGAGGACGATTGGACCCGAAGAAAAACAAACGACTATAAATAGCAAAAGACGAAGGAGATTGTTGGTCATATGAGGTGATCTTGATCTGGTAAAGGATTTAGGGAGACCGAGTCGGTCGCGAATTGACTTCTAATCTAATCGCGTTAGCCATTGCCCTGTCAAGGATTTTCTGTCGTTCAGATACGTGTCCTATCTGGTATTATTTGGTCTATGAGTGTTCGCTGGCTGGCATTTATTCTTCTTTTCGTTGGGTTTTCGTTTCCGGCTACGGTTCCGGACAGATCGTTCGAATTTGTGCGGCTGCCGGGGGAGCCGGTGATACGGATAGGATTGACGACGAATGCGGGATCGGTGTCGATCACTACGACGGATTCGTCGCTGGTGGCGGTGAGTCTGGATGAGCCGAATAAGATATTGGATACGAATCGCGTTTCGGTTTCAGCGAGGACGTATCGGCCGCCGGAGATCGATAATTTTCGGATCGAATTTCAGAATCTTCCCTCGCAGAATGACGCAAACAATTTAGCTAAAGACGTTCGCGATGCGACGAGCGAAACTGCATTGCCAAGCATCGATACGGCGACGAATACCTGGAAGCTCTGGGTTGGAAGTGTGCTTGCGACGACCGAGGACGCCGAGGCGTTGAAAACGAAGCTTGCGGAAAAAGGCTTTGACGATGCGGTCATCGTTGTCGATAAAAAGATCGTTCCGTCGCAGGACGCGATCGCTCTTTCGCAGCAGTTGCGAGGCGGTGGAAGATCGGAAGTGCGGAGTCTGATCAAAACGACGGGTTCGGCCGCTTTGAGTGGGACGATCGATCCAAACCTTCGTGAGATCAGCATCAGCGGACCGAGCGAACTCGCGAAGTATTCTTCGTTGAAACCGGTGGCGTTCGGTTCGATCAACGGGCGATCGACGCCGGTGAAGTTTAACGGCAAATCATATCGCGGGCGGATCGAGGTTTTTGTAAATTCACGGGGCAGCCTGACTGCGGTGAACGTCGTCTCTCTGGAAGACTATCTTCTCGGCGTCGTGCCGCGTGAATTGGGTTTGCCTCAGCTTGAGGCGGAAAAGGCACAGGCGGTCGCGGCACGAACTTACGCTATCGCAAATATCGATAATTTCGTTAACAAAGGCTTTGACCTGATGCCGACGGTTCAGTCGCAGGTTTACGGCGGCGTCTCGGCGGAGACGCGAATGGCCACACAGGCCGTGCTTGAAACAAAAGGCATAATCGCCACCTACAAAGGCAAGCCGATCAACGCGATGTACACGTCGACCTGCGGTGGGCGAACGGAAAATTCCGAGAATGTTTTCGATTTTAACGAACCGTACCTTCGCGGCGTCGAATGCTCGCTGGAGGGTCACAAACATTTTGATCCGTTCACGATCAAGACGACTAGACAGCCGGCGAAATTGCGCGATGAGGGGAATCTGGAACTTGCGAGACTTATGTCCATCTTTTCCGTGAATGGTTTTCAGCTATCGACCGGCCAGATGAGCGATTCGTGGTTTGACGAGCCGCCGACTGAAAGCGAGATGTCGAACTGGCTTAATCAGCTTGCACAAAAATTCGGTAAGACCTTTCCGAATGTGAACCGCGACACCGCGAAGCCGCTTGAACTCGCTCACGTGATCGCATCGATGATCTATGCTCCCGGTTACGCGGACACGCTGCTCAGCGATTCGGACGTAAATTATCAGTTGTCGTTCGACGACGCCCAGGACATTCCGAAAGAACGTCGGGCGGAACTCGCGATGATGCTGCGCGATGGTTATTTTGCGATACATCCGGACCTGACGTTAAAACCTAACAAGGCGTTTACGCGTGCCGAAATGCTGCGATTGATCCGTCAGATCTACGACAAGAAAAAATGGATGCCGGGCCTGCAGAGCGGGACGACGAAAGCATCGGTTGATGGCAAGTTGGTTCTAAAAGCAGGCAAGAGTGACAAGCCGCTGACTGTGCGGCCCGACGTTTTTCTGTTCCGGCAATTCGGCTCGGATGTTTATCCCGTCCGCGAGGTCTCGCTGATCGGCGGCGAGGTAGTCAGTTATCAAACCGATTCGACAGGAGCCGTAGCTTATCTCGAAGTAAAGCCGTCGGACGCTCCGACCTCGGCGGAAAATATGTCGCCGTTCTCGAATTGGAACGTGACGCTCTCGGCGTCGGCTGTACAGTCGCGGTTGTCGCGATATGTGCGCGGCATTGGGACGCTCTATGACGTCAATATCAAACAAAAAGGATATTCGCGTCGCGCGGTCGAGTTGGAGATCGTCGGATCGAATGGCGTGAAATCTCTCAGGGGCGGCAAGATCCGTTCGGCTCTGCGGTTGAACGAGCAACTTTTTGTGATCAACAAACGCTATTCAGGATCGGCAGTTTCAAGCTATACCTTTACCGGCCGCGGCTGGGGACACGGCATCGGGATGTGCCAGTACGGCGCATTCGGCCTGGCGAAGATGGGTGTAAAATACGACGAGATCATCAAGCACTACTACACAGGCGTGGACTTAACGAAAGCATATTGATCACTGTTTTGGCCTGGCCGGCGGCGGATCAAAGCATGTCATACCATCCGCTCGCTGACATCACCGGTCAGCGAACGCCAACGAGACCCTGAACCGATTGGATTAGTTTCTCGGAGTCATAGCCGACCCCATCCTTAAAAACAATTTCGACATTTTCGATGTCGTTGATATTTTTCGACGGATCGCCTTTTACGACCATCAGATCGGCTTGTTTCCCAGCGGTGATCGAACCGATCCGC
>JBDTZW010000260.1:0-5131 GCA_040004905.1 Acidobacteriota bacterium | reverse complement strand
GGCGGCCAAAATCATCCTCCAGGCGTTCGATGTCGTCCTCGCCGAAATAGTCGCCCGTTTGAGTTTCGATAAAGACGAGGTCGTGCGGTTCCGGGTTTTCCACACGATGCGAAACGCCGACCGCGATGTCCACATACTCACCGGCATTAACTAGAAACTCTGTACCGTTTAATGTTACTTTAGCAGTGCCGCGGACCACGAACCAGTGCTCGGCGCGACGTGAGTGACGTTGATAACTTAGACGTTTGCCGGGCAGAACTTCGATTCTCTTGACCTTGTAATTTTCGCTCTCGTCGAGGACCGTGAAACTGCCCCAGGGCCGCCGGTCGAATTTCGGCGATACGTTCTCTTGTTCGGTTCCTAACATCGTTTTTCGCGCTGATTATGCTTAGTTTAGACGAAAAACCCGATTCAGCCAATAAGACAGAGATACAGCGTGTCCAGACATTGATCGTCGGACGCCTTCTGGTGATCTTTCTGTTGCTTGTTTCTAGCTGGATATGGTACACGGGACGGATAGAATTTTCGTTCGATTCGATACCGCGCGGTCCGCTGCTCGTCTTTATCGTTTCGATCGGCCTGACGGTCATTTACTTTCTCCTTCTAAATCTAAGCCGTGCGGTGATGTGGCAGATCAGGGCGCAGTTCATCGTCGACACCATGCTGATCACTTGGCTCGTTTGGCGAACAGGCGATCTAACGTCGCCGTACATCACGCTTTACATCGTGCTAATAAGTGTCTCCAGCGCGTTTTTGAGGCCGCGTGAAACGGTAACGATGGCATTGATCTGCGTCTCGTTCTTTGTGACGCTCTCGACCCTCACTTCCCTAACGATAATCGAATCCTCAGGTGTCGCCCAAACTGTCAGCAAGATCGTTCAGATAATCAGCTTTCACGTAGTCGCATTTCTCGTCGTCGGACTCCTCGCCGCCCGGCTGTCGGACAGGCGATCGTCGGGCGAAGAGCTCAAGCTTGCGGCAAAATCTCTCGCTAATCTACGGGCCCTTCACGAACGCATAATCGAATCGATCAGGTCGGGGCTCATTACTACGGACCTCGAGGGCAAGGTTTACACGTTTAATAACGCGGCGGGCGAGATCACCGGCTTCGACCCAAATGCGATCGTCGGGCAAACGATCTATTCGCTTTTCGGCGATATTCGGCAGTCTATCGAAACCTCGATGAAGGCCGCAGAACAGGGTGAGCAGCCGCCTCGGTTTGAATGCGATCTGCTAACACCCGACGGTTTTGCCGTACGGATCGGGTATCGGATCGCACCGCTGGTTACCGAAGACAACGAGGTTACTGGGCTGATCGTAACTTTTCAGGATCTGACCGAGATCCGTTCGATGGAGGAAAGCGTTCGCCGAAAAGACCGTCTTGCCGCTGTCGGCCGCGTAGGAGCAGGCTTGGCCCATGAGATACGCAATCCGCTGGGCGCTATGCGCGGAGCGATCCAGGTTTTGCAGTCAAATACGCCGCCCGAATCGATGCAGGCGGACCTGATGGACATCATTCTCCGCGAATCGGACCGTTTGAACAGCATCATCACGAACTTTCTTAGTTACGCGAAACCGAAGGTCGGGTCGGTCGCGGAGACCGATATATCCGAGGCGATCCGCGATACGTTCACTCTCCTCAGGCATAGTCCCGATATTGGCAAGACTCACGAACTAAAGGAATTCCTGCCGGAGTCGCCTGTCTTTATCTCGGCGGACGTAGCACAGTTGAAGCAGGTGTTCTGGAACCTTGCCCGCAATGCCATACAGGCTATGCCGGAAGGCGGAACACTGACCGTCCGGCTCGACCCGATCTCGCACGGCAGGATCAAGATCATGTTCGAAGACACGGGTCAGGGTATGACACCTGACCAAGTCGAACAGCTGTTCGAGCCTTTTGCTACCTCGACCTCCGGCGGCACGGGCCTCGGCCTCTCGATCGTTTACCAGATCATCCGCGATCATGGGGGCACAATAAACGTCAGAAGCGCTGAGGAAGAAGGGACGACGATAACGATCGAGCTGCCCCGCGAAACACGAACTTTGAACCCGCGGCCGGGAAAACAAGACGACGGACAAGAGTCGTCAGCGTCGAGGCTCGAGAATTTCGTCAAAATGAAGAGTAATGACGCCAAAATTTCTTCTTGAACAAAAGTACGCTTTTCTGTGAAAATAGAGGTTGTGGTCAGTTTCGGGAACAATAGGCCGCGCCACCCTTTCTTAAAGAGACTCAATCTAATCGGATGTCAAATATTCTTATCGTAGATGACGAACAGAGTTATCGCCAGCTTTTAAGTCTCGTTTTCGAGAGCGATGGTCACATGATCCGGACTGCGGCAAATGGCCTTGAAGCCCTGCAGCTCCTCCGCGACTCTCCTGCGGACGTCGTCATCTCTGACGTAAGAATGCCCGACATGGACGGGATTGAGATGCTTCGGGCGATCCGCGAAACGCTTCCCGACCTCGGCATCGTTTTCATGACGGCGTTCGCGTCGGTTGAGGCAGCGCGCGAAGCGTTCAAACTTGGGGCGGACGATTTCATTCAAAAGCCGTTCGACGTCGAAGAACTAAAGCTGATCGTCAAGAAAACTCTTGACAAGCAAGCGCTGATCAGCGAGAACCGGGCATTCAAGCGTGCGCAGCGCGAACGCGGAAGCGTTAAGAACATTGTTGGGCATTCGGCGAAGATGCATGCGATCTTTCAGATGATCGAAACCGTCGCCGAGGTTCAGTCTACAGTTCTGATAACCGGAGAGAGCGGCACGGGAAAGGAGCTGGTCGCACGCGCCATTCACGACCTCAGCCCTCGCTGCGAGAAACCTTTTATTTCCATTAACTGCGGCGCGTTTACCGAAACACTTCTTGAATCCGAATTGTTTGGCTATGTAAAGGGGTCATTCACCGGAGCTAATTCTAACCGTAAAGGCCTGTTCGAGGCTGCCAACAAAGGAACGATCTTTCTCGATGAGATCGGCGAGATGTCGCCCGCGATGCAGGTCAAACTCCTTCGCGTGCTGCAGGAACGCAAGGTTCGGCCGGTTGGCGCCCATGACGAAATGCCGATCGATTCGCGTGTGATCGCGGCGACAAATCGAGACCTAAAGAAAATGTCTGACGAGGGGACATTTCGAGAAGATCTTTTCTACCGTATATCCGTCATCCCGATAGTCCTGCCGCCGCTAAGGGAGAGGGCCGAGGACATTCCCGACCTGATCGAACACTTTATGGAAAAGTTCTGTGATCAGGCCGGCCGGCAGGTCACGATATCGCCTAAGGCCATGTCTCTTCTTGAGAGTTATACCTGGCATGGAAACGTTCGCGAGCTCGAACATACCATCGAACGAGCGGTAGCCCTCGAACGGACCGACGAGATACAGCCGGAGCGGCTGCCGGATAACATCACCAATTACAATCCGGTCCGCGTGAATGCCGAGTTCAACCTACCGGACGCGGGGCTAAACCTGGTCGCTCATTTAGATTCTCTTGAGCGCACCTATGTAGTTGAAGCCCTGCGAAAGACGGGCGGCAACCAGACAAAGGCGGCTGACCTGTTGCAGATGCAGGTACGCTCCCTCCGACATTTGCTCGATAAACACAGCATCCGAGCCCTGTCTGCCCAAATGCGAAGCGGCGATTAACGCCCGCGAAGCACTCCGTAGCGGGCTTTTTGCCCACCCGTCCCGTCCAAAACCGAATACAATGAGCGTAACCGAAAGCCTGCTTCTGGATCCCGCGCGTGCCTACTCTATCGAAGACCGCGAGCCCGCGGCAGTCCGCTTTCGACACTTTCCGGCGCTCGATGGTTTGCGCGGCGTCGCCGTGCTGGCCGTAATGGCGTGCCATCTGGAACTACTTTTGCCCGAACTCCATCCAGCAATCCAGGGAGGGTTCCTCGGCGTCGACATATTCTTCGTTCTAAGCGGTTTCCTTATTACGTCGATACTGCTTTCGGAACAGGACGCAACCGGAACGATCGATCTAAAGAATTTTTTCATTCGACGTTTTCTGCGCCTCGGGCCCGCCTTGTGGTTCTTTCTTATTTGTCTTTACTTAGCTGGGGATTTTCTGCTGCCGGCCAATGAATCCAGGATCATCTACAAGAACGGCGATTTTTTCTACGCCTTTTTCTATTTGATGAACTGGCACCAGGCCTACGGAAACGGCGAGGCAGGTGAATTGAATCACACATGGTCGCTGGCGATCGAAGAACAGTTTTATATCATTTGGTCGCTGGTTTTGTACAAGGCGTTTTCGAGCCATATGACGCGGCGGCTAATAGCCGGTGTGGTCGGAGGCTCGATCATCCTTTTGCTGATCTGGCGCGCGTTTAGAGCGGCGACCGTGTCCGAATTAAATGTTATCTATTACTCGACCGACACACGGATCGACGCACTGCTGATCGGCTGTCTGGCGTCGATGATCTATTGCTGGCGGCTTGTTCCGGCAGATGTTTTCGTGTCGGCCCAATTTAGGCTCGCCGCGGGCATCGCACCCATTTTGGCTTTGGCGATATATTTCGAGTTCAATCATCACGACGTGCTTTTATACATAGGAACGCTTTCAGTATTTTCGGCGTCCATCGCGGTGATCATACTGTCGCTCGTAACAAGACAGCGATCTATAATGCACAAATTTCTCGAAAATCGCCTTTTAATCTGGATTGGCCGAATTTCATATTCTCTCTATCTGTGGCACTACTGTCTTTATGTGTTTTCAAGAACGTTATCTAGCTCGCCTCTGGTACAAGGGGCGGTTGGAATCCTACTAGCCGTAGCTGTTTCATGTTTGTCGTACTATTTGATCGAGCGGCCTATCCTCAAAATAAAGGACCGATTCACCGTGAAAACCGGTTCTTCCTTGCAAACAGTCAATTCCTGATAGCAGTTTTTGTCAGTTTTGGTGATCACCGAGCAGTTTGAATCCCCGACATTTCCATACCGATCTTACACACGCGGTCTAACCCCCGTAATCAGTGTAGTTTACAGTATTGGCCACCTTAGCCGGGGTTCGTGGCATGCCGATTGATTACGTAATTGTGCCTGGGAAAAAGGTAGCCCCTTTAAGACTCAAAAAACTTTAGGAGATTGTGAATTTAGAATGAAAAATCAGAAAGGTTTCTCGCTTATCGAAC
>JBDTZW010000129.1:0-1552 GCA_040004905.1 Acidobacteriota bacterium | reverse complement strand
CAAAGCTTGTCGGTACTTGTAGGTAAGAGCCGTCTTCTTCGCGGCAGATGTCGATTTCTCCACGTATTTTAAAGCTTTCTGATAATTCAGTTTTGCCCACCAAGCAAGCGTTAGAAATCTGTAAGTGTCGAGTTTGGCCGGGCTCAGATTTTCCGATTCCAACAAGCTCTCAGCTTTTTCAAGCCAAATAATTGCGGAAATATCATATCCAGAAGCGAAAAGTATTCGTCCAAGATTAAGATAATGCTCGGCGAGAATATGTCGATTTTCGGGAGCAACGTTGAGAGCCTTCTTTGAGTAATCTAGGGCCTCTGCGAATTTATGTTGTGACCTGTTGAGCCAGGCAAAACGTAGATAAATCTGAGCTTTCTCGACAGGAGTAACCAAACGATCCGAAAATGTTTGTAGGACTTTATTAAGGGTGGTTTCTGCGTCGCCGTATTCTTGTAACGAAATTTGCGAACTGGCTATAACGTCGTAACCGTGAAAAATCAATGCATCGGCGTTAGAGCCATTTGCTGTTTCAACTGCCACCTTAGCGTTCTCTATAGCCGTTGAATAATTGCCATTATCAAATGCCAATTGAGCTCGTTCGATCTTTCTTCGGGCATCGAGCGATTGAGCAAAAGTACTGGAAATAAAAACAAGACAAAGCAGGAAAAGTGAATACGATATCTGCTTCGTCTTGTAGTCGAATTGCATAAGATTGACACTACGGAGTCGGCCTACATGTCCCGCCGCTCTCTGACTGCGGTTTGCAATTTGTGCAAATCCGGCCTTCGCAATTGTCATCTCTTGTCACAAATGACACGATCACGTTCACGAAGTTATCCATGAAACTTACAATTCCATTGCCGGTGAAGTCACCTGCGAATGCATTGCTGGATATGCAGGTTGACAAAATCAACATGCAAAAAAGTGATTTTATTTGTTTCATTCTTTGTTCTCCTTGTTGTTCTTACTTATCAGCTTTCTTAGGAATTGATACTCGGCCGCAAATACATATCTACTGTCGAAGCCATGGCCGTCTTCGGTGGAAAATATGTACCAAAGGTCGGCACCCGTCGCTTGCAATTGATTTTTAAGATCAGTCACATCCCTTTCGGGAACTCGTGCGTCGAGTTTTCCCCGAGTCAAAAATATGGGGATCTTGTTCCACCGACTAGCGTTGTTGAGCGGTGAAAGGGCATCCATTTTGGACATTAGATTTTCATCTTTTGGGTCACCGTATTCATTCCTGGCAATTTCGTCAATCCAGCTTTGTGACAGAAATCCTCGAATTGAAACAAGTGGATACTCGGCAATCACCCCCTTAATTCTGTCCGGTTCGCGGAGCGCGGTAGCAAGCGCAATGAAGCCGCCATAGCTGCCACCCCGTAGATAGATCCGGTCGCCATCCAGATCCTGTTGCTTTTCAGTCCAATCGATCAAGGCCTGAATGTCTCTAATCGCATCAAGACGTTTTTCGCCATTGTCGGCATCCATGAATTCTTTTCCGAACCCGGATGAACCTCGAATATTAGTATGGATGACTGTCAGGCCCAGATTTGAA
>JBDTZW010000262.1:0-5162 GCA_040004905.1 Acidobacteriota bacterium | reverse complement strand
TTGCCGTCGGTTCCGACGATACGATACTTCATACGGAGGACGGCGGATTCCACTGGACGCGGCAATTCACTTCCGTGAATGTCACGCTTACGGGCGTTTTCGTTCGCGACGAGCAGTCGGCGATCGCGGTCGGTGCTCGCGGAACTATACTTAGCACCGAAGACGGAGGCAAGTATTGGCGACAGGTGCAGGTGGACGCCAAAGATCATTTAGCAAGCGTCATTTTTGCCGGCCCGAAATACGAAACCGGCTGGGCGGTCGGAACCTACGGTCGAATTCTTAAATCCGTTGACGGCGGCCGCACGTGGACGACGCAGAGCTCCAATGTCAAAGAGCGTTTTCTCAGCGTCGCCGCTTTGGATGCCTTCCACGTTTCCGTGACAGGGGCGGACGGAAGCGTTCTTGTTAGCTCGGACGGCGGAGCGACATGGAACGCAAACTCCCCGTGCGGCACTTCGCAGGTTACATCGTCGGCATTTTTAAGCGCAACTCGCGTGATCGCGGCGGGTTACGGCGGCTGCCTCGCGGGAAGTGCGGACGGCGGAGCTACGTGGTCGAGGCTCGATCTTCATACCCGCACGGACTTTCTTTCTCTTTCATTCGCGAACGAAAAAACCGGTTCCATGACCGACGCGGGCGGGCTCGTTTGGCTGACGGGCGACGGTGGAACGACATGGCTTCCATTCAGCGTGCGGACAAGTCCAAAACTTGTTTCGATCTCGTTTGCCGACAATTTCACCGGATGGGCCGTCGGCGAAAACGGTTTGATCGTCCGTACCGACGACGGTGGCTATAGTTGGCAGCGTCTGTCGGACGGCGGCCGCGAAGACGTCAACGATGTAACGATGCTCGACGACGAACTGGGCACGGCGGTCGGTTCGAGTGGACGGATCTGGCTCACGAACGATGCCGGACTTCAGTGGTTTCCTGTTTTCTCCGGAACCGAGTCCAGCCTCAATTCTGTCTTTTACGTCGACGGCGACAAAGGCTGGATCGTCGGCGACCGCGGCGAGGTGCTTCGAACGATCAACGGCGGAGCGAGCTGGGGCAAAGGCATTTCAGGTGTCACCGACGATCTCTCGAGTGTATTTTTCGTCACCGATAAACTCGGTTTCGCGGTCGGCTCGAATGGGATCGTCCTTCGCTCGACAACCGCCGGAGCTTATTGGGAACAGATAGAATCGGGAACGCGACTATGGCTTGAGGACGTAAAATTCGCGGATGAAAAGAACGGCATCATCGTCGGAGATCGCGGGACAATTCTTAGAACCTCAGATGCGGGAGCTACTTGGATAAAGATCAAGGCGAATGTAAAAGACAATCTTTATTCGGTTAGCTTTTTTGAGGATAAGAGCGGTTTCGCCGTCGGGGCCAACGGCATCGTCCTCCGAACGACCGACGGCGGGACAACCTGGAAGGATTCGGAATCGCCGCTACAGATGAATCTTTACGCAGTTCAGGCAGCGAACCGTGACGAAGCGATCGCGGTTGGCGACCTCGGGTGCGTCATCGTTACACAGGACGGTGGAAAGACGTGGGAAACTCAGCCGAATGTGACAAGCAAGGCCTTGCAGGCGGTTGCCTTCCGCGGCGGCAAAGAATTGTGGGTGGCCGGTCGCGGCGGTACCATATTAAAACGGTCCGAGCCGCTTTCCCCTGTCCAGATCTCGGCGCCGAGGTTGCCGCCTATCCTCCGCAACTCAATGGGCCGCACTCGCCCGAAACCTCGAGCTCCGCTTTTGACGATCACCGACGATGGTGACATCCCGCTCGCTGTCCCGCCCAAAAAGGAAAACCCTTGAGATTAGTGGAAAGTTGATTGGGGACAGTTGATAGTGGTTGGGCAACAACCTTCAACTATCCATTTTCAACTATCCACTACGACGGCTATCCACTCTCCCGCTCGGTTGATCACGAAATTAGTGACATTATTTTCGGTCAAAGCCGATACGATCGCGTTTTCCTGCTCAGTTAGAATTCCAGAGAGGACAAGCGTCATCTTGGCTCTTTTCAGAAGCATCGGAAGGATAGGAACGATGACGTCAACGGTTAGGTTTGCACAGACAAAATCGAAAACGGGAGTATCATCAGAGATGGCGCCGATGCGAAATTCTATCAGCTGCCCAACGCCGTTGAGCTCGGCATTTTCTTTCGCAATAGCGATCGCATCTCCGTCGGTGTCGCAGGCTAGAAATCGAGGGGGATCGCCCGCCAATTTCGCAGCGGCGATCGCCAGGATGCCTGTTCCCGTTCCCACATCGAGAAACGAATCACCCACCGCGTATTTTTCATCGATCGCCCGGAGGCAAAGCCGTGTCGTCTCATGCGTGCCGGTGCCAAACGCCATGTTCGGCTCTATTTGCACGACTATGCGGCCATCGTCTTCCAGCTTTTCCCAAGGCGGAGCGATGACAAAGCGTCCGATCACGGTCGGTTTCCAATGTTTTTTCCATTCCGCGAGCCAATCCTGATCGGATACCTCACGCCGCTCGACAAACCGGATCGCTTTTTCATCGAGATCAAAGATCCGCAACGCGTGATGCAGTTCGTCCTGTACGATCTCATCATCCGGTAGGGCATTGAAGTAACCGGCAACGGTCACCGAGTCGTCCGTCCGGCGGAGCATGTAATTGATCTCCGTACCCAGCGCGTCCAACTCGTTCAGGGCGTGCTCGATCGCGTCCGCCGCGGCTGGTTCGGCGGTTATCGCGAGCGAATACCAGTGTGGTGGATCGTGAACGGGCATTAGTTCAAAAAAGCAAATTAAGCTGCACCGACAAGGAAAGCGTACGAAACCAGATTATTCCATTTCAGTGTTTCACCGAAAAGGAAATACGCGATGACCGTAAAGACCACGAGGGTGATCACTTCCTGAGTTATCTTTAGCGGGGTCACGCTGAATATATCGGAGCCGATCCGGTTTGCCGAGACCTGGAGAGCGTACTCAAACAGCGCCAAGCCGCAAACTCGCAAAAATGGCCAGAACGATCGTACTTTCCTTGAACTTTAGGTGGCCCTACCAGGCCAGCGTCATAAAGATATTCGACGCGATCAGCAGAAGGACCGTTTCATTGTTCCAACCCCAGTTCGTTCAATGTTTTTTCGTGATTTCGCCAATCCTCCACGACCTTCACGAACAGCTTGAGAAAGACCTTCTTGCCCGCGAGGTTTTCAATGTCGAGTCTGGCCTTTGTTCCGACATCTTTCAGCCGCGAGCCCTGTTTCCCGATGATTATTTTCTTCTGCGATGCTCGCTCGACATAGATCGCGCAGAAAACGCGAAGCAGTTTCGGGTCGCTCTCGTCGTAAACTTCCGTGACGACCGCTGTTACGTACGGGATCTCTTCGCCGGTCGTCGCCAATATTTTCTCGCGCACCATTTCCGCGACGATCGAACGCATCGGCTGATCCGTCAGTTCGTCATTCGCGAAGATCGGTTCGCCTACGGGCAAATGTCGAACGATCTGATCGAGCAGATTATCGATCGCGTGGCCTCTGAGAGCGGAAACGGGGACGATCTCAGCGAACTCATATTCCTTCGCGTAAAAATCGATCAGCGGCAGCAAGTCACCCTTTTCCTTTATCTTGTCTATCTTGTTCAGTACTAGTATCGCCGGCTTCTCCGATTGCTTTACCAGGTCGAGCACAAATCGGTCGCCGTTTCCTGTCGAAACGCTCGCGTCGCGCATAAGGATCAGCAGATCGACGTTCAGGATCGCGTCGTGCACAGCCGCCATCATTCGACGATTCAATTGATAGCCGGGTTTGTGGACTCCGGGCGTATCGACGAACACGATCTGGCCGTCGTCGTGCGAGACTATGCCTTGGATCTTATGGCGCGTTGTTTGAGGTTTGTTGGAGACGGCAGCGATCTTTTCGCCGACCAGGCGATTTAGAAGGGTTGATTTCCCGGCATTCGGACGCCCGATAAACGCCGCATAACCGCAGCGAAAATTCTCTTTCGACATTCATTAAAAGGTAGCAGATTTAAGATTTACGGCAAATCGGGAAAATTTAGGGGTTCTTGACCAGCCGTTGCTTTGCGTCCATCGCTTCGTCGAATGCGCCATGCGGAACGCGTCCGACCTTGATGGCTAGATCATAGATCTTCAGCGCATATTCCTTCTGATCGTAAAACTCATAGATCTTTGCCAGGGCGACATACGTCAGTGAGATCAGCGCCGGATCCGTATCGGTTGTGGCCGTTTTAAGAGCGTTCTCGTAATAGGTCTTGGCCTGGATCAGCTTTTTGTTTTGTGCGTCGGAATCGGTTATCGATTCGGCCGAGAGGCTGGCGACACGTCCCAGATTGTAGTAAATACGTGACTCGGAGGGGTTCGTTTTAAGAAGAGCTTTGAGGTCAGCGTCAGCTTGGGGATAATTTTTCGCGTCGATATTTTTCTGAACATCCATTAGACGCGTCGTAACGGGGTTGTCGATGGTCATCACCGCGGTTTCGGGATTATTTTTTCGGACTTCGCGAGCGGCGACGGCGCGTTTTCTTGCGTCGGCTGACTGCTCCAGCCTATTTCCTTCCTTCGACGAATCGAACGCAAGGATCATGTCCCGCATCGACGAAGCAATGTCGAAGCCCGAATTTTCCATCCCCTTGAGCTGGTCCGCGAAATAAAATGCCAGCACCGAGCCTTTCTCGTAATCCTCCGACAATCGTAACGCCGTTTCATCAGCAAGTGAGGAGCGGAACCTGTCGAGCTCGGCCGTAACCGCTTTCTTTTCCTCGGGCGTTTTCACGTTCTCGATCTTGGCCCGGGCCTGCTGCGTTGCGATGCGGCCTTTGTTGTATTCGAGCTGTTTTGCGTCGGCAGCCGCGACCATTGATCTGGTCACCGCGAGAAAAACATCGGGCGACACGTCGGGGTTCGATTTTCTGCGTTCGTCCAGAAGAGCCTTGACACTGTCTTTAACGGTCAAGATGTCCTTAGCGTTAGTCAGCGTGATTGCGTCGATCACAAACTGCAAATACGCTCGTCTCGCCTCGGAAAATCCCAGATTCGTATCCGGCGGCACTACGACGTAATAATCGTCGTGAATATTTAGAAAAGTGATGTTGCCCGCCGGCGCGAGCAGCTCGGGCACCACGAAAAATCGACGGTCGTGCTCGACCATTTCGATCTTCTGCAAGGTTGTCCCCTTGGTTTTCG
>JBDTZW010000002.1:0-17516 GCA_040004905.1 Acidobacteriota bacterium | reverse complement strand
TTTTTAATTTTTCAGTCTTTACTTTTCACTTTCCCCAAGGCTATGGTGTGGGTGAATTTTTGGACCATCCTCAAAGCTCTCAGCTTGGATAGGAGATACTGTCTTGAAAATCAAATGTAAGGAGCGGGATTTGGGTTGAAAGGGTGATTATGTTTGATGACACCGAAGGCGATGTGCAGGAGCTTACGCATCGAAGCACATTCTTTTTCGAGATCACAAATTACGTTTCGGAGGCCGAAATGAATAGATCACGATTGCTGACATGTCTGGTACTTTTAGGATGCTCCGCGGTTACGGGAACTCGTGCAGCCCAGATACCCAGAGCTGGACCTTGTTACAACATCGCGTCATATCCGCCGGGGAGAAGCTCCCCGTTTTCACCCAGTTCTCAGGGATTCCCGGACGTTGACGGACAAAGCCGCGCGTCTCATCGCCCAAGGCCGGATCGGGCGACTTATACTCCGCAACCCAGGCCGACTTCGCTTCGAGCAATCTTAAAATATGCCTGCAGAGACGCTTTTCTGGGTTGACTAAAAATGTCTTTTTGTTTACAAAGGTTGTAAATATTTGTCGTACAAATCGTCCCGATGGGCGCCGATCTCTCACAAATAAAAGCATTTGTTTATGGAACGCCTCGGTTCAAGGCAGAAAAAAGCCTCCGGCTAGACCCGGAGGCAAGGTTGAATTTGGGCATTTCAGGTGGTTTTACATGAGGCCCATAGTTCTCAGGGCTTCGATAATCGTCGATCCGCCGATGCTGGTTATCGTCGTATCGCTCGTTTCTTGCGTGTCTGCCGTTGGATCTGGTGCGGTGATGGAATGACATTGAACGCCTGGATTACAGGTTCCGGACTTTCCTCCGATCGGAATCTGGCCGTCATCGGCAGCAACGACAAGTGAACATAGCGACGTTAGGACGAGCGTTAAAGCTAGTCGTTTCATAATTTTAGTCTCCTCGTGTTTTAATTGAATTGATGATCTAACAGGGTTTATTCATCATCATCCTAATTTTAGCAAGATTTCTTGCTAAATCTGTTATATGAAGGAAGCTTCCACACGATTAACTAAGGACACCCCGGTTCTTGACCTCATCGAGGAAGCTCAAAACGCAGAGCTATGCCGAAACCTGGAGTTATCGCAGTCGATCTTTGCCCCGATCTGGAGCGATATCGACCATGACCCCGAGTTCACACACTTCGACCCGTCCATCCGAGCCTCGCTTTTTCGGCTATGTGGTTTCTTTTTAAGTTTTTACGGCCACAGTAAAGGCCGAATAGACTTCCAACTCCGTGGAAAAGATCTGCTGACCCAAGCGATCGGTTTATTCGACGAGGAAGGCCTGACCGAACGATCCGCCGAGTCGCAGGTAATGCTTGCCGTCTGCTACTGGTATTCGGGCGAGATCGAAGAAGCTGAGACGATCCTAAAAGTCATCGAACAGACGTTCGAGGGCAACGAACTGCACCCCGTCTATCTACAGATCAAGGTAAATAAGCTGATGGTGATGTTCTGGAAAGGCGAATTCCAGCCCGGCATCGAGATTATCGAGCAGATAGCCACGCCGATGGAGGTCTGCCAAGACAATCGCCTGAAAACGATGTTTCATAATCAGGCCGGTATCCTTTTCAACGTTCTAAGCCGATATGAGGCTGCGATCTATCATCTCGACCGAGCGGTGCATTACGCCCGTGAATTGAACAATCGACGCTTTATTGTGTCGACCCTTAACAATCTGGCCTTTTCCAACAAACAGCTTGGCCGGTTCGGAGTCGCTCATGAGCTCCTCGATCGGGCAGAAGAGATAAATCTCTCGCTTAAAGATTTTGGCTGGATGCCGCACGTACTCGACACCCGGGCCTTGGTATATCTCGACCAGGACAAACCTGGCGACGCTCTAACACAGATCGAGCGGGCGATCGAGATGTTCAATAAAGGCGAGGATTTCGCCGGGCACGTCGATTCAATTTGGACGAAATGCCGGTGTCTGTTGAGGATGAATTTACTCGACGATGCACTGACTAACTTCGCAGACCTGCAAAGCCTCGCTAAATCGCGGATCGGTGAATCGGCCGCAAAGAAGTACTCAAGCCTCTTTTCTTCCGAGATCTACTGCATAAACGCTACTTCCCTGCAGGATTCAGTTCGTGGATTCAAGAAATTCATGATCCTCAAGGCGATGCGAGAAGCCAACGGAGGCATCGTCGAGGCGTCGAAGCTTCTCGGGCTCAAGAACCACCAGGCCCTTTCGGAAATGCTGAACAAGCAGTTCCCCGAGATCTTTGAGGAACTCGGCATAAAACGCCGCTCTCGCCGTCAGGACGCCAAGGACTTAAAGCCGGTCGTTCGAAGATCGGTTCAGCGAGATATCTCCAGGATCAAGGCTTCAGGGCGGCTCAAGCAGCAATCGGGGTCGCTCGAAACCTTCTACTTCTCTGGGAGTATCATGGAGAGATTCGGGATCGGTGAGGAATCGCTGGTCACCGTTGCAAAACCCGGTAAATTGGAAGCGGGCGTAAACCTCCTTTATACCCGTGATGGTGAATTCTTTGTAAACGATCTCTTAAAGGATAAGTTGACCGGACTCTTCTTCTTCAATGTCGACGGCAGCGAGATCCTTGTCGATGAGGTCCAGCTGATCGGCATCCCTACCGGTTACTGCCCGCTCTCGATGGTAGATACAGAGCAGCCAACATTTGAACAGCTCTCCTAAGGTGCGGTTGTTGCAATGACACGACAGATCGAAGGCTTTATACTAGCCGGTGGAAACAGCAGCCGGATGGGTCGCGATAAATCGGTGTTGATCATCAACGGCCGCACACTGATCGAACACGCTGCTGAGGCCTTGGCGAGCGTTGCGGATCCTGTCTATATTGTAGGGAATATTGACGCCGCCAAGACCTCACTCCCCATAGTGCTAGATGTCAAAGCCGCAACCGAAACTCGCGGATCGATCGTCGGACTATACACCGCAGCGGTAAAGGCAAAAACTAAATGGATGGCTATCCTTGCCTGCGATCTTCCCGTTGTCGGAACCGATCTCTTACGCATTCTTTCCGAACTAATTCCTGCCGAAAATGACAACGCTTGCCGAGCGATCCTCCCCGAGCAACCCAATGGGCTCCTTCAGCCGCTATGTGGTTTCTATGCTGTGGGGGAGACGCGAAAGGCAATAGAACAGATGCTTGCCAATGGAAATTGGCGGTTGCGGAACCTGGCCGCAATGCTTAATGTCCGGATCGTTGACTTTGCCGAACTTGCACATCTTCCGAACTCACAGGACTTCTTCCTCAACGTGAACACACCCGACGATTACGAAGCTGCCCGGGCCATTCGACAATTCCGCAAAGAACTTTTTTAATAAGCCTTGCTTTTTTGGTGAGGTGTGTGCAAAATACTTAGCACAGTGATTCTTTCCTCCGTACATCGTCACCACCATCATCATGCGAGCCATCATCGCGTGAACTAATTCCCTTTTAATTAATTAGTTACTAACAGTCGCGAGCTTCAAAAAAAGTTTCGGGCTATTTGTTTATTTTATGCCAGACAGGAATTTAAAGATCGCATTACAAAGATCGGGCCGCCTAAGCGAACCGTCAGTCGACCTGCTGAGAAAATGCAGCGTTGGCTTTGAAACCGGGCAAGGCAAGCTCAGATCGACAGCCAATAATTTCCCGCTCGAGATCCTGTTTCTTCGCGACGATGATATTCCGCAATACATCGAGGACGGCGTGGCCGATGCCGGGATCGTGGGCGAAAATATCTTGTCGGAAAAGAACTCGCAGGTATCGAGGATCGAGAGGCTCGGTTTCGGCAAATGTCGTCTATCGCTGGCCGTGCCGAGGGCGTTTGAATACGAGTCGATCGAAAGCCTCAATGAAAAACAGATAGCGACCAGCTATCCCCGAATATTGAGCCAATTCCTTGAACGAAATTCGGTCCGCTCCGAGATCCACACGATCAGCGGCTCGGTCGAGATCGCTCCGAGCATCGGTCTCGCAGACGCGATCTGTGACCTGGTCAGCTCAGGCAGTACGCTTTTCTCAAATGGCTTAAAGGAAGTCGAACGAGTGATGGATTCCGAAGCCGTACTGGTTTCAAGGCCGGATCTCGATACTGGGTTGGACGTGATATTTCAGTCACTTCTTTTCCGTATCAAAGCCGTCAATGCAGCGAGAGAAAATAAATATATCCTGCTAAATTCGCCAAACGACAAATTAGAAGAGATAAAAGACCTGCTTCCGGGGATGAAAAGCCCAACGGTGCTTCCGCTTGCTCTGAGCGGGTGGAGTTCCGTGCATTCCGTCATTGACGAAAACGATTACTGGGCAATAATCGAGAAGCTAAAGGCCGCAGGTGCGGAAGGTATTTTGGTTGTGCCGATAGAGCAGATGATCCGCTGATCTTTATGCAAATAATTCGCTATCCAACGAGAGATACATGGCCCGAGATATTGCGTCGGCCGCCTATCGATCTGAGATCGATCGAGAAAACCGTGCGGGAAATATTGAACTCTGTGAAGTCCGAGGGAGACAAAGCCCTCCGAAATTACACTGCGGCATTTGATGGCGTGATTCTCGACAACCTAGAAGTGAGGCGCGAGGAATTTGAAGCGGCCGAACAGCAAGTCCCCGCCGAGCTGAAAGCCGCGATCGATATCGCTTTAGCCAGTATCGAAAAGTTTCATGCGGCCCAACGCGAAGAAATAAAGAAGATCGAAACCACGAACGGAGTTCTTTGCTGGCGAAGATCGATACCGATCGAAAAGGTGGGGCTTTATGTACCGGCAGGAACCGCACCGCTTCTCTCAACTGTTTTAATGTTAGGCATACCGGCAAGACTGGCTGGCTGCGGGGAGATCGTTTTATGTTCACCGCCTGATCGGCACGGTAAGATTGCAGATGCGATCCTCTATTCGGCCCAACTTTGCGGAATCTCAAGGGTCTTCAAGATCGGCGGTGCTCAGGCGATCGCGGCGATGGCTTACGGGACAGAAACAGTACCTGCCGTCTACAAGATATTCGGTCCGGGCAACCAATATGTCACCTCTGCCAAGCGAATGGTTTCGCACCAAGTCGCCATCGATATGCCCGCAGGGCCGTCGGAGGTTGCGGTACTGGCAGACGAGAGCTCAATCCCCAACTTTGTCGCAGCTGATCTCCTCTCCCAAGCCGAACATGGGCCTGATAGTCAGGTGCTGCTCGTTTCTACTTGTGAAAAGGTAATCAACGAAACTCTCATGGCGATCGAGAAACAGATCGCCGATATTTCGCGGCGTGAGATCGCGACGCGATCACTTGCTAATTCAAAAGCGATACTTGTTCGGGATTTGGCGGAAGCGATAGAGATCGTCAACGAGTACGCGGCCGAGCACCTGATCCTCGCCATCGAGAACGCGGATGAGTCGGCTGAGGAGATAATAAATGCGGGATCAGTCTTTATAGGAAATTACTCCTGCGAAAGTGCAGGCGACTATGCGTCGGGCACGAATCACACGCTTCCGACCGCGGGCTTTGCCAGATCGTTCAGCGGCGTTTCGCTCGATAGCTTTGTCAAAAAGATCACCTTCCAAAAGCTCACGAAGGAAGGTATAAGGAGCCTTGGCCCGACAATAGAAATCCTGGCGGCCGCCGAAGGTTTGGATGCTCATAAACGAGCGATCACGATCAGACTGGAGGAGATCGATGGAATTTGATCTGAGTAAACTGGTCCGGGAAAATATCAAAGGCCTCCTTCCTTACTCGTCCGCCCGCGGTGAATTTGGCGGCGACGCTGAGATCTTTCTCGATGCCAATGAAAATGCCTTTGGATCGCCGCTTTCTGCGGACTACAGTCGTTATCCGGATCCGTTACAGACCCTCATCAAAGGGAAACTTGCGAATGCCGTCGGTGTCAGTGCAGCAAATATCTTTGTGGGCAACGGAAGCGACGAGGCCATCGATCTGCTGATCCGGATATTTTGCCGTCCCGGCATCGATAATATCCTGATCTGCCCTCCGACATATGGTATGTATGAGGTCTCAGCAAACATCAACGATATAAAAGTAAAGCGCGCTGATCTTTGTCTCGACTACGAATTGGACCTTGAATCGATCGGAAATACTATCGATGAAGCCACTAAACTCATTTTCCTTTGCTCGCCAAATAATCCAACCGGTAATTCTCTCAAACGTAATTCGATATTGAAGATCGCGGAACTTTTTTGTGGAATAGTCATCGTCGATGAAGCGTATGTACATTTTTCAGAGAGAGAGTCCTTAATTCCGGAGATTAAAACACATCCAAACATTGTAGTTCTGCAAACATTCTCTAAGGCGTGGGGCTTGGCTGGGTTGCGCGTGGGAAAGGCGTTCGCGAATGCTCCGGTCATCGATCTGATGAACAGGGTCAAGCCGCCGTACAACGTAAGTCATATCGCGCAGAAGATGATCTTGGAAGCCTTCGAAAACCGTTCCGTCGTCGAAGCCCGTATCGCGGAAATCGTGAAAATGCGGGGCGAACTAGCTGGTAGTCTGGCTGAACTCTCGTTTGTCGACACCGTCTATCCGTCGGAAGCAAACTTTCTTCTTGTTAAGATGACAAACCCCAACAAGATCTACGATCTTTTGCTGATCGAGAATATAGTCGTGCGGAATAGATCGACTATCACACTTTGCGAGGGTTGCCTACGGATCACGATCGGAACGCCTGACGAGAATGCTACTCTGATAAAAGCTTTGAGAAAATATGAAAAAGGTTTTGTTCATTGACCGTGACGGCACGCTGATCGGGGAGCCGGAAGATTTTCAGGTGGACAGTTTCGCGAAGCTGAGATTGCTGCCCGGAGTTCTCAAGTATCTTGGCCGAATTGCAGCGGAAATGGATTTCGAACTCGTTATGGTAACCAATCAGGATGGGTTGGGTACCGATTCATTTCCGGATGAAAGTTTTCGTCCAGTGCATGACTTTTTGATCGAGTTGATGGAGGGCGAAGGAATCGCCTTCGATGACGTCCGTATCGACCGCAGCTTTCAGCATGAAAACCAGCCTACGCGAAAACCGAAAACCGGGATGCTGACACGGTATCTCGAAGGCGACTACGACCTCGCAAATTCGTTTGTTATCGGAGACCGCGAAACCGACGTTGAGCTCGCGGAGAATCTCGGAGCCAAAGCTATTTGGGTTACGAGCACGAATTTTGTTGTTCCCGCGGGAGATACCCGAATATCTTTGGTCGCCGAAAGCTGGCACGAGATCCATGATTTTCTGCGGAAGTCCGGCAGAAAAGTTTCACATCGACGCACAACGAACGAGACAGATATTCTGGTCGAACTCGATCTGGATGGAAGCGGTAAGGCTAATATCTCCACGGGCATTGCGTTTTTCGATCACATGCTGGATCAACTTGCTCGACACGGTTCTCTCGATCTGAAAATTGAATGTCAAGGCGACTTGCACATCGACGAACATCACACGATCGAAGACACGGCGATCACTCTGGGTGAAGCATTTTCATCCGCCATGACGGACAAACGCGGCCTCGAACGATACGGTTTCGTTCTTCCGATGGACGATTGTCTCGCCCAGGTCGCGGTCGATTTTGGCGGGAGGAATTGGATAGTCTGGGATGCGGAGTTCAAACGCGAAAAGATCGGAGAAATGCCGACCGAGATGTTTTTTCATTTCTTCAAGTCGTTCTCCGACAAAGCTCAGTGCAACCTCAATATCCAGGCGACCGGAACGAACGAACATCACAAGATAGAAGCGATCTTCAAGGGGTTCGCCAAAGCAGTCAGGATGGCCGTGACGAGAGACGCCGACAATGTGCTCTTGCCGAGCACGAAGGGAAGCCTTTAACCAGCACAATGAAAGTTGCGATCGTTAAATACAACGCGGGAAACGTTCGTTCGGTTACGAATGCACTGCAGCGTCTCGGCGTCGATTCCGAAGTAACGGATGATCTGGAGGCCTTGCAAACCGCCGACAAAGTGATCTTTCCGGGCGTCGGCGAAGCCTCGTCGGCGATGAACTACTTGAGAGAAAGAAACCTGACGAGAGCGATCCGATCGTTTAAACAGCCCGTGCTGGCGATTTGCCTCGGTATGCAGCTATTATGCCGATTTTCGGAGGAGAACAACACTGAATGTCTGGGCATTTTTCGGCAGACTGTCAAAAGGTTTCCAGCCGGACCGCTTAGGGTTCCGCAGATCGGCTGGAATAATATTTCCGGACTTGAAACTCCGGTATTCGAGGGAATCACTGAGGGTGTGTTTGTGTATTTCGCAAATAGCTATTTCGTGGAGTCGGACAGCAATACGATCGCGGCCGCGTCCTACGGTTTGCGTCTGAGTGCCGCGATACACTATAAAAACTTCTACGGTCTACAGTTCCATCCGGAGAAATCCGGTCCTGTGGGTGCGAAGATCCTCGAAAACTTTTTAAAGATCGCCTAAACCAGCATGATGGAAATAATACCGGCCATTGACCTTATAGGCGGAAAATGCGTTCGTCTCTCGCAGGGCGATTTTTCGAAACAGGATACCTATAGTGCCGATCCTTTGGACGTCGCGAAGGAATTTGAGGCGGCGGGGCTAAATCGTGTTCACATAGTTGATCTCGACGGAGCAAAGGATGGGAAACCGAAGAACTTACGCGTCCTCGAAAGCATAGCGTCCAATACGGTCCTGACAATAGACTTTGGCGGAGGGATCAAATCAAATCAGGACGTAACATCAGTTTTCGACGCTGGAGCGCGGATGGCGAGCATAGGTACGATCGCTGTTAAAGAGCCAGGATTGTTCTTTGCCTGGATCGAAACATTTGGAAGTCAGAGTTTTTTGCTCGGCTCGGATGTGAAGGATAGAAGCGTTGCGATTAACGGATGGAGCACTCTTACCGATCTTGAGATCGTGCCGTTTCTCGCCGACTATTTCAGTCGAGGTGTCGAGCATATTTTTGTAACCGATATTGCAAAAGACGGGCTGCTGGAAGGGCCGTCGATCGATCTCTATACTGAGATCCTTCAGTCCGTGCCAAGGTTAAACTTGATAGCGTCGGGCGGTGTTCGCGATATCCACGATATTCGCGAATTGGAGCGGATCGGGTGTTCGGGAGTGATAGTTGGAAAGGCTATCTACGAAAAAAGAGTAACGCTCGGGGACCTTGCGACTTACGATAAAAATGCTGGCTAAACGAATAGTTCCGTGCTTGGACGTGAAAGATGGACGCACCGTAAAGGGTACGAACTTTGTGAATCTTCGCGATGCGGGCGACGCGGTGGAACTCGCAGCGATTTACGCCGAGCAAGGAGCAGACGAACTTGTCTTTTTAGATATTACCGCAACTAACGAAAACCGTCGGACTTTCGTTGAACTTGTCGAGCAAGTAGCGGCGCAGATCGATATTCCATTCACTGTCGGCGGCGGTATCACGTCTTTGGAGGATATCGAAAAGCTTTTGAGTTCAGGGGCAGATAAGGTATCGATCAACTCCGCTGCGTTTTCGAATCCCGCCTTGATCGAACAGGCGGCGATGCGTTTTGGTTCACAGTGCGTCGTCGTCGCGATCGACGCAAAACGAGACGGAAACGGATGGCGCGCGTATTTGAACGGCGGTCGGACAGCAACTGAACACGGAGTAGTTGAATGGTCCCGACGATGTGCAGACGCGGGAGCCGGTGAGATATTGCTTACGTCTATGGATGCCGACGGAACAAAGGACGGATTTGATATTGCTCTCACCAGTGCGGTTTCAAATGCCGTCAGTATTCCCGTGATAGCGTCCGGTGGGGCCGGAAAGGTTGAGGACTTTCTCGAAGTCTTCGAAGCGGCTAATGCTGATGCTGCCCTTGCCGCAAGCATTTTTCATTTTGGCCAGGTCGCTATTCCAGAGCTAAAAGCATATTTAGCAGAACATTCGGTCGCGATACGCCCCTAACCTATGGAAATTGATTTCGAAAAGTATCCTGATGGTTTGGTTCCCGCGATAGTGCAGGATGCCGACACACGGACCGTTTTGATGCTCGGATTTATGAACGCAAACGCGCTGGAACTCACCCAGACAACGGGGAAAGTTACATTCTACTCCCGTTCGCGTGATTCTATCTGGACGAAGGGCGAGACGAGTGGGAATTTCCTTTTTGTTGAAAATATTTTAACCGACTGCGATAACGACACGATCCTGATCAAGGCGAAGCCTGCCGGCCCGACCTGCCATTCCGGTGCCGAAACGTGTTTCAACGAAGCGAATCACGAACAGAATTTTCTATTTAGGCTCGAAGCCTTGATCAAGCAACGCAAGTCCTTGCCTGAAAAGAATTCCTACACTTCCGAGTTGTTTGAGTCGGGACTGAATCGGATCGCGCAAAAGGTTGGCGAGGAAGCCGTAGAACTGGTCATCGAAGCAAAGGATAATGACGACGAACGATTCAAAGGAGAGGCAGCCGACCTTCTCTATCATCTACTCGTTCTATTCGCTGAGAAGAGTGTCGACCTCGACGATGTCCTTGAGGTTCTGAAGAAACGAAGGAAATAGTCATCGTTTCCTTTGCAGGCTGTAAGTGTTTTGGGTATTATTCGTCTAGATCGAGTTAACCGCTTCACTACTTGCGAACGACATATATGAGACTGCGCTGTTACAAACCCATAATATTGCTCTTCGTGGCCTTTTTTTCGACGGTTGTTGGAGCGAGGATGAGGGTAGCACAGACCAACTATTTTGGAAATTGGCCATCGGGCAATTCGCCGAAAGAGATCGGGAAACGTCTGGCAGAGAATTTTGCAAAGCGTGATTTCGAATTTCAGAGCGGCAAGCGTCCGTTCGTTATCTATCCGGAAGCCTGCGCATGGTATGGGTCACTCAATGTTGCGAAAGAGCTAAAGGACGTCGGCCTACAAAAACGTTTGACTGCAAAATTCGACCGTTTTCTTTCACAGGAAGGTGCCAAGGCGATATCGCCCCAGGCCCATGTTGATTATCGCGTGATCGGGATCGTTCCGCTCGAGCTTTATATCCAGACCAGCGAGAAGGAATATCTTTCTTTCGGACAAGGCTTCGCGGACAAACAATGGGCAAATCCAACGCCGGACGGGATCACGGCGGAGGCCCGCTATTGGATCGACGACATGTACATGATCACGGCGATTCAGGTCCAGGCATATCGGGCGACTGGCGATAAGAAGTATCTAAATCGGGCGGCGATGACTATGGCTGCATACCTCGATAAACTACAGCAGCCGAACGGCCTGTTTTTTCATGCTCCGGATGCTCAGTTCTATTGGAGCCGAGGCAACGGCTGGCAGGCGGCCGGAATGTCGGAACTGCTCCTTTCCCTTCCAAACGATCATCCGCTGCGGGCTAGAATTCTAACGGGCTACAGCAAGATGATGGAGTCGCTTCTCAAGTATCAGGGCGATGACGGTCTCTGGCATGAGTTGCTTGATCATCCGGAATCGTGGGCGGAGACGTCGGGCACAGGAATGTTTACGTTTGCCATGATAACCGGTGTAAAGAAGGGCTGGCTGCCGAAGAAGACTTACGGTCCGGCGGCTCGAAAGGCCTGGCTGGGGTTGGTCAAACACATCAATGCTGACGCCAATGTAACGGACGTTTGCGAGGGTACGAACAAAGGATCCTCGGTTCAGTATTACCTTGACCGGAAAAGACTCACTGGCGATCTGCATGGACAAGCCGCCTCACTTTGGAGCGCGATGGCCTTGCTTCGCTAAGAAATCAAGAAAGGCCCCCCACATTTAGCGGCCTTTTTACGTAATGATCGATCCAACTTACTTCCAGCAAGGCGAGTCTGAATATTCGGTATACTGATCGAATCGCTTCTCGTAGTCCTTCGCGTATTCCTCGATGTTTCGTTTGATCTTATTGAAAACGAAACAGTAATAATTCTCCTTAGCGATCCGATCTTTCAAGAACTGCATCGCATTAACTTCGCTCCAATATTCCCGGCTTTCCCAGATCTCTACCGGCGTTCCGCCCATCTGTGTCGCAAGGTCGATCAGTTTCTTGTCCTGAATGTCGCGTCCGTTCTTCAGGAAAATGGAGGTATATTCCGGCATCAGCCTGTTCTGAAGCAAAAGGAAGTTGCGATTTGCTTTCGCCGTCTGATTTACATGCCCGAACTCATGCGACATCTTCGTGGCCGCCAATAGTCTGCCGCTTATTGAGTAAGACGTCTCCTCCGCCGAAAGTGAATTCATCACCGGGTAATAGATCGGGTCGGGATAACCGCGGTCAAGGTCGTCACCGAGTGTGATCGTCGCCCCGACAAATTTGCCGTTCTCGTCCCACAGATACTTGTCAGTTCCGGCACCCTTGCCCTTTTTATTCGAAACGGTGAGCGTGAGAATAAACTCTTTGTTGTTTGCGTAAGTATCCCATTGCTCGCGGCCAAAATCGGTCGAAAGCAATTCCGCCTTCCATTTCTCGAACCGATCCTGGTATTTGACGGGGATATCGGCCCGAATCCCGCCGTCGGTTGGTGTTTTTATAATGGTTCCGGCAGGGTCGACGTTCGAATCCTCGAACAGAGCGAAACCCTCTGATGGCTTCAAAAACGAAGATACGTCGAACGAGTGAAAGCTTGATACCCATAGGCTACCGCATCCGGTAGCCCCTCCGCGAGTACTGAGCTCCGATGAGAAGAAACGCGCAGGAGCTACGCAGCAAATGACAAAAACAAGGAGTAAAGGAGACAAAAGACGCCTGGAATTCATCGAAAAGCCCTCCACTTTTACATTGTCAATTAGTACAGTTTGTTTGAACTCGAGTGCCAACAAGGTATATCAAGGCTTACTAAAATGTCAAGATTTGAATTTCGTAGTGTAACAATGGCTTAATCCGACCATGGAGAGGGTTTGCGAACCCAGCGGTGTTTTTTCAACTCGTCCAATAATTCATCCGGCAAAACCCCGTGATCACTTGCTGCTACGTTCGCCTCGACATTCTTGATCTTCCGCATGCCGGGGATAATAGTGCTTACTGCATTATTACTAAGGATGAATCGCAAGGCTGTCTCCGCAATCGTTGAACCCTCAGGAATAAGCGCTCGCAGGGCGTCGGCCCGGTCGATACTCGGGTCAAGGTTTTCCTTTGTAAAATACCTGCTCCGCCAGTCATCTTCCGGAAAGGTCGTTTTCTTTGTCATCGTTCCGGTAAGTGTTCCCTCGTCAAATGGAACGCGTGCGATCACGGCGACGTCCATTTCCACGCAGGCTGGAAAGAGTTCGTCCTCGGGGTTCTGATCGAAAATATTGTAGATGACTTGGACCGCGTCGATCTTACCGCTTCTAACTGCCGCCGCTCCATTCCATGGCTCCCAGCGGTTGATCGAAATGCCCACCGCATTAAGCAGACCTTGTCTTTTTAGGTCGTCCAGCTTGTTCGACCATGAATCGTCGTTCGCCCAGTCGTCGTTCCACGTGTGAAGCTGGACCAGATCAAAGCTCTCGACGCCGGCGTTTTTCAGACTTTTGTGAACGAATTCCTCAATGTGATCGGGTGGATACGAATCCGCAAGCCCGTGTTCCGGCAACGCAGGCCACTGCTGATTCTTGGGCGGAACTTTGGTCGCTGTGTAGATCTTTTTATCGGGATTGGCTTTCAAAAGTTTGCCCAAAAGAGCCTCGCTGTGGCCTTCGCCGTAAGCATAGGCAGTATCAAAAAAATTGCAGCCAAGATCGGCCGCCCTCTGCAGCGACGCAAACGACTCCTCGTCGTCCGATCCTGACCAGCCGCCCATTCCCCACATTCCGTAACCTATCTCGCTAACTTGCCAATTCGTCCGTCCAAATTTTCGATATTGCATATTCTTCGAAATATTACTCAACCCGTCAGATCCCGAGCAGCAAAAACCCTATCGTCAATTTTGAGTTTTTAAGAAAGCGTATATCATATTTTGCCGGAAGTTAAGCGATTATCGAAAATATGGTCCTTCTTGCTGAAAAGCCTTGAGGATCAAGAGCGATGACATAACGAAGGCTTTTTGAAGATACGGTTACTATTCGTTCTCGCGATATTTTTTTGGTTTTTACGGATACACAGAAGTTTAAAGTCACAGTCGACCCAAAACGGATTTCCTTTGACCGCCCAAAATACTCTCGGGATCCTAGGATTTCCGCGGGACTTTTGAGAGTGCCATCATCTTTGGGTGCACAGTTTTGTACTGGCCACATGAAACCGGATCGGCTCATTTTCAACTTATGCGAAAAAATGACTGGAGGTACCATCAAACCCTCAGCGAACCAAAGTCTCGATTTTCATTTCTCCTATCCAAAAAATAATTCTTGGCATGGCTATCCCGTTATGATACATTGTTGCATCTAAGACGCGGACGGCGTCTTTCTAACTGCGCCGTCCGCGCCTGATCTTTGAAAAAATAGTAGTCGGTAACCAGATGTTTTTTTCAGTCTCAATTGTCCGTTCTCCACCACCTATTGTCCGCTTTACGCCGTTTAACCTGCGTGTGGGGTGTGGGGCACTGGGAAAGTGGCACATGGGACAGATCGATTTAGGATTTTAGATTGCCGATTTTGAATTTGTACTATATAAATTGCGATAAATTGCGAAAACCGTGGAACAGCGGAACAGATCGATAATTTTGCTCAGACCTAATATTAATCGGCTGAAAACGATCTTTTCGGCTCAAAAAGCTGTGTTAATATGTATTACAAGTTAATACAACCGAGGCCAGACTCGCCGCAATTGAAAAAACAGCGGGGCAACGGGACAAGCTTGTCGAAAACATCGTAAACCATTGATATATATAGGGCTACAATTCTGATTCTTGTCCCGCGACCCGCGGGACAAGCGGGACAGTGCATTTCCATCTGTTTCGCTCGGAGAAAAATAATGACGGCTGACAACGGCATCGATCGAAGAACTTTTTTGCACCTTGCGGCGGCCGCACCGATCGCCGCGGGGTTGGTCGACATTGGATTGGCTCGGACGGCCGATACGGCCTTCCCCGCCAAGGCATCTCCGTTTCCGCTCGAAGCAGTCCGCCTGCTGCGGTCGCCGTTTCTCGATGCGGTGAACGCAAATCAAAGATATCTGCACAAGATCGAGCCGGACCGCCTGCTGCATAATTTCCGTGTCCACGCGGGGCTCAAACCAAAAGGCGATGCCTATGGCGGATGGGAAGCCGACACGATCGCGGGCCACTCGCTCGGGCATTATCTGACGGCCTGCTCGCTCATGTACGCCCAAACCGGCGATCCCGAATCGAAAAAACGTGTCGACTACATCGTCAGCGAACTTGTCGAATGTCAAAAAGCTGCCGGCGATGGCTACGCCGCCGGATTTACCCGGCGAAAGGGCGACAAGATCGAGGACGGCCGTGTCGTTTTTGAGGAGATAAAACGCGGCGAGATCAGGTCCTCCGGTTTCGACCTCAACGGTTCCTGGGTGCCGCTCTACAACTGGCACAAATTATTCTCGGGCCTCTTTGAAGCCAACACCCATTGCTCCAGTTCGCAAGCACTCAAAGTAGCAGTAGATCTTGGCGGCTACATCGACGGCGTATTTTCAAAGATCAATGATGAGCAACTGCAAAAAGTCTTAAATTGCGAGCAAGGCGGCATCAACGAATCTTTCGCCGAACTGTACTCGCGAACAAATGACAAACGCTGGCTCGCTTTAGCCGAGCGCATTCGACATCATCGAACGCTCGATCCGATCTTCGCCCAGCAGAACAAACTTTCCGGCTTGCATGCAAACACGCAGATCCCGAAGATCATCGGCCTTGCTCGCCTATTTGAGTTGACGGGCAAATCGGAATATTCGACCGCAGCGAAATTTTTCTGGGATACGGTCACTTCGAAATATTCGTATGTGATAGGCGGCAATTCCGACCGCGAACATTTTCAGGAGCCAAACACGATCGCACGCTACATCACCGATCAGACATGCGAATCGTGCAACACATATAACATGCTCAAACTCACGCGGCATCTGTTCGCGTGGAATCCGCAAGGCTCCTACTTCGATTACTACGAGCGGGCACATTTCAATCACATGCTCGCCCAACAAAATCCAAAGACCGGAATGTTCGCCTATATGGTCCCGTTGATGTCGGGTTCCGCCCGTGCGTTTTCGACCGAGTTCAACGATTTCTGGTGCTGCGTCGGTTCGGGTATGGAGACGCATTCGAAACACGGCGAATCGATCTACTGGCGCGCCGACGACGTCCTTTTTGTAAATCTCTTTATTCCCTCGACACTCGAATGGAAAGCTCGCGGTGCGGCATTTGAGATGACGACGGATTATCCGCTTAGCGGCAGGATAAACGTAAAGATCACCAAGCTGCCAAAACCCGCAACATTCGACATCGCCATGCGGCTTCCCTCTTGGGCAGATAAACCCGCCATTACGGCAACCGGATCTCTGATCCAAATGCTGCACTATAACGGCTATGCAATGATCCGCAAGAGATGGAAACAGGGCGATGTACTTACGCTCGATCTAAAAATGGAGCCGCGGCTTGAGGCGACGGCCGGCGATGACAATGTAGTTGCAGTAATGAGCGGCCCGCTCGTGCTCGCTGCCGACCTCGGCGATGCCGCGAAAGATTTCAACGGCGTCGAACCAGCATTTGTCGGCGGAGACCTCAAGGCCGCGATCAAACCGACGACCGAAGCCGCCGTGTTTATGACAACCGGCATCGGGCGTCCCGCCGATATTTCTCTGAAGCCTTTCTACTCACAATGGGAGCGCCGAACGGCCGTTTACTTTCCGCGATACACCGACCAGGAATGGGCAAAGGCACAAGCCGTCTTGGCGATCGAACAAGCCCGAAACCGCGACATCATGGCGAACGCCGTGGATATGATCGATCTCGGAAATGAAAAATCGGAGAAAGAGCACAAGCTAACTTCGTCCATTTCGTACCCGCTCAGCTATCGTGCAAAAAATGGTCGCGACGCCCGGACCGGCGGATATTTTGAATTTCAGATGAAGGTCGCCGATGTACCGCTGACGCTGCGTGCGCGCTATTGGGGTGAGGAATCAAAGCGGAGTTTCAATATCTTGATCGATGGTCAAAAGATCGCTACTGAAACTCTCGGTCTGGGGAAACCGGGGACGTTTGTCGAGATCGAATATTTGATCCCGGTCGAATTATTAAAAGGAAAAGCGGACGTGACCGTCCGCTTTGAGCCTGAAAAAGGCAGCACGGCGGGGCCGGTATTTGGCTGCCTTATTTATAAGGGTAAGTAGAGAATGCTATCTCGGCTGTTTCATTTTGAGTGCGGCGGCGATCGCCTTTTCGGCAAGGGGTGTCGCGATCTCGTAACCCTTGGCGTTTGGATGAAGCCCGTCGCCAGCGATGTCGGCTTTTAGAAGACCTTTGTCATCGACCATGGAGGAAAAATAATCCAGATAGAAAAGCTTTCGATCGGCACAAAATTTCTTGATCCATGCGTTCAGCTCGCGTATCTGTGCGGGTGGGCGGCGAACGGTTTGAATGATCTGCTTTCCGTTTTTGTCGACGTTGTAATCGCTGACCGGCATCACCGACGACATAACGACGT
>JBDTZW010000255.1:0-17549 GCA_040004905.1 Acidobacteriota bacterium | reverse complement strand
CGAGCGGAAAGAACAAACCATCGTCGGCGTCAACAAATACGCTATGGAAGAAGGCCAATCGAGATTTGAAATTCTTCAGATCGACGAGAACGTCCGCACGCACCAGCTCGAACGCCTTGCTCACACCAAATCGACACGCGATAAGGGCTCCGTCGCTATCGCGCTAGACAAGTTGAAACAAGCCTCACAAAATAACGACAACACGATGCCCGCCATAATCGAGGCCGTGGCTGCCTATGCCACCGTCGAAGAGATCTGTGTCGCGCTTCGCGATGTTTACGGCGTGTACGAAGAACCCGCGTTTTAAAAATTAGCTAATAGCTTTTTTTCCATTTTCTAAGTTAATAATGTCTGTAGATTTTTCAGAAACGCTTGTAATCGGAATCTCGTCGCGGACTCTGTTCGACCTTGATGCCGAGAATTTGCTTTTTGAGACTGAGGGCGTTCAGGAATATCGTAAGTATCAAAAGGATAGAGAGGACATCGTTCTGTCGAAGGGCACGGGTTTTTATTTAGCTGAAGCCCTGCTCAATTTAAATAAGCTCTCCAACTCGCGTCTGGTCGAAGTGATCGTGATGTCGCGCAACAGTCCGGAAACGGGGATGCGCGTCTTGAATTCGATCAAGAATTACGGCCTCGACATTACGCGTTCCGCATTCACCGGCGGCGAGGCTCTTTCCAATTATATCGAAGCGTTTCAGGTGGATCTCTTTTTATCGAAGCACGAAGAGGACGTGCAGAATGTGATAGATTCCCGACTGGCAGCGGCTGCGATCATTTATGAGCCTCCTGATGGGTTCGAGCCGGCAAGTGCCACGGTCAGAATTGCTTTCGACGCCGACGCCGTATTGTTCTCTGACGAGTCGGAGCACATTTATAAATCACGGGGCATCGAGGCCTTTCACCAAAACGAGATCGATAACGAGGACATTCCGCTCAAGGAAGGCCCGCACGCAAAACTTTTGAAAACGCTCTCGCGCATTCAGCGAAGGATGAGCGACACGTCGATCGAGACAACGCCGCTGCGCCTCGCGATCGTCACAGCACGCAACAGCCCCTCACACATGCGTGTGATCAAGACGCTTCGGAACTGGAACGTTTACGTTGACGAGGCATTTTTTCTCGGCGGCATCGCGAAAGACAAGGTATTAAAAGCTTTTAACGCGCATATATTTTTCGACGATCAGGATACGCATCTGCTTGATACCCACAAGGTCGTGCCCTCCGCGAGAGTTCCCTACCATTCATCGTCCCTTTTAAAGGAACAAAAAAACGGCACAAAGGCCGACTAGCTTCCTTTCCGGCAAACGCCGCGTTGATTTCCGTGCATCGAATTCTCTAATATATGGGGGTGTAATGAAAGCTTTTCCTGCGATCTTTTTGGTTTTGATTCTTGGTTTTATCGCTGTCGTGGCTGCGTCCGATCATACCAACGCCTCGGCGCTCGACAATGCTGGATGCTCTGACGGTTGGCGGATAACGGGTTACTTCACGCCGGACGAAACGGATTATGATTCGGGCCAGATGAAAGAGATAGAGGTAACGCGGCAGGGCAAAATGAGCTTCGACCCAGAGTTTCTCCGCACGATCTTCGATGACGACAAAGGCTATGGCGAAGGATGGGGCAAGACCCGTTTCGGCTGGTATCTCGGCAACTACAACGGCCGCTGGCACAAAGCCGACGCTCCGCTCGATGCCAATGACCACCCGCTCCAACCCGACACCGTCGCGGTCGATAATTCCGTCATACCGACGGGAAGCACTGTAACTATTCCCGATCTTCCCGGCGACCTCGGTAAACTGCAGTTCGTCAGTACCGATGTTGGCGTTTCGGTTCATGGAAAGCACATCGACGTCTATACCGGCGAAGGCCGGGATGCGCGCCGGCGAATGTACAGGTTCACATACGAAGACGATGGCAAAGGCCTGACACGCGTCTGCTTCGCTCCCCCAAAATCGAATCCTTAGTCGCCGCTTGGCATCGACTGCGTTTCTGGCGGATAATGCCGTCAGATGATCGGCCCGATCTTAGACCTCGAGCAAAACCAGGAAACTAAGCATTCCAAAATGCTCTCGCTTGGCGAAAGCGGCGAAGGCTTGGCGGCTCGATTCCTTCGCACCAAAGGCTATCGGCTCGTCATCGCCAATTTCAAAGTGCCTGTTGGCCGCAACAGTAACGGAGCGCAGGTGACGGGTGAGATCGATCTGATCGCGCTTGATGGCGAGACGCTTTGCTTTGTGGAAGTAAAGACGCGGCGCTCGGATGACTTCGCTCCAGTAATTGCAAGTATTGATCTTCGCAAGCAACGGCAGATAATCCGGACGGCCCGCGTTTATCGGCGGATGTTTGGGCTGACTAATGTCGAATACAGGTACGATGTCGTCACTGTGCTAATGCCGAACGGCAAAATGCCTGTGCTCGAGCTGGTCAAAGGATTCTGGACCGAAGGCAAATTTCGAAAACATTCTTGGAGTAGCAGCACACGATGGGATGATTTTGTTTGAACAAACAAAATCGCCGAAGCGTAATAGGCGACAACCGCTAAAAACACGTATGAAAAACAAAACACTTTTTCTGACTCTTCTATTTTCGCTGATGGTTTATTCAGGCTCGATGTACGCCCAATTGCCGGCGTTGATCGACCGCGAGATCTTTTTCGGCAATCCGGAATACGCCGGCGCACAGATCTCGCCGGACGGCAAATTTATTTCGTTCATCAAGCCCTATAAAGACACTATGAATGTCTGGGTGAAAGGCGTTGATGAGCCCTTTGCCTCCGCACGGCCAATGACGGCTGACACCGCACGTCCGGTCCGGCAATATTTCTGGTCCCGCGACGCCAAATATATTTTGTTCGTTCAGGATAAGGGCGGAGATGAGAATTTCAATGTTTACGCTGTCAATCCCGCCGACAAGCCAGCCACCGGGTCCGACGTTCCCGTGGCGAGAAACATTACTGACGCAAAAGGGATTCGAGCCATGATCCAGGCCGTTCCGAAATCAGATCCCGATGTCATCTATGTCGGCATCAACGACCGTGACAAAGCATGGCACGATATCTACAAAGTAAAAATTTCGACTGGTGAAAGAACCCTGGTCAGCGAAAATCACGATCGCTATCAGGGAATGGTTTTCGATAACGCCGACAAACCGCGTCTTGCGATCCGCTCGGCACAGAACGGCGACACCGAAATTCTAAAGCTGGGGGCCGACGGAAAAGCAGCCACAATGATCTATTCGTGCAATGGTTTCGAAACGTGCACGCCGATAGCTTTTAACAAAGACAACAAACGCGTTTATCTCCAGACGAACAAAGGCGATGCCGACCTGATCAGCCTCGAACTGATGGACGTCGAAACCGGCAAAACCGAAAAGGTCGAGAGCGATCCGCTCGGCAAGGTCGATCTGGACACTGTTAATTTTTCTGACGTCACGCACGAGATGATCGCCACATCTTACGAGGACGATCGCGTCCGGATCTATTGGAAGGACAAGAACTTCGAGAACGATTACAACTTCATCAAAAAGAAGCTCGGCGATCGCGAGGTGTCGTTCGGATCGGCAACCGCGGACGAGAGCAAAATGATCGTTTCAACATTCAGCGATACTGATCCCGGCACGGTGTGGCTTTTTGATCGCAAAACCAAGAATCTCACTACGCTATACCAGGCACGTGAAAAACTCGATCGCGAGGCTCTTTCACCGATGAAGGCGATCCATTACAAATCGTCCGATGGTTTGGAAATACCGGCATATCTGACGCTTCCAAAAGGCGTTGAGGCCAAGAATCTGCCGTTGATCGCATTTCCGCACGGCGGCCCGTGGGGACGCGATTCGTGGGGTTACAACACTTTTGCCCAGTTTCTGGCAAATCGCGGCTATGCCGTCTTGCAGCCTAACTTCCGCGCATCGACCGGCTATGGCAAAAAATTCCTGAATGCTGGCAATAATGAATGGGGCCAGAAGATGCAGGACGACATTACCTGGGGTGTAAAAAGCCTGATCGATCAGGGTATCGCAGATCCAAAACGCATCGGTATCATGGGCGGCAGCTACGGTGGTTACGCAACACTCGCGGGCGTTGCTTTTACGCCGGATACGTATGCAGCGGCGGTTGCGATCGTCGCTCCGTCCAATCTAAAGACTCTACTCGAATCGATCCCGCCTTATTGGGAGTCGATCCGAACTGTTTTCTATAAACGAATGGGCGACCCGAATACTCCGGCGGGTCTAGCTCAGATGCGGCGTCAATCACCGCTGTTTTCGGCGGACAAGATCAAAACGCCCCTTATGGTAGTTCAAGGTGCAAACGATCCACGAGTAAACAAACGCGAAGCCGACCAGATAGTCATCGCCCTGCGTGATCGAAACTATCCGGTCGAATATCTTGTGGCTCCCGACGAAGGCCACGGATTTGCGCGTCCCGTTAATAATTCCGCGATGATCGCCGCATCCGAGAAATTCCTGGCAAAGCACCTCGGCGGACGTTATCAGGAATCCGCGACACCGGAGGTAACGAAGCGTTTGGCCGAGATCACCGTCGACCCCAAAACGGTCGTACTCGCAAAACCGGTCGATTCATCTGCGGCTCCGGCTGGTAGCCTCTCGGGCAAGTGGACGCTGATCGCCGATGCGGGACAGCAGATTCAGATCGCGGTTGAGATAATGCAGGGCGGCAGCGATTTTACTGGGACGACGACCTCCGATATCGGCAACGGAAAGATCGATAGCGGCAAGATCAGCGGTAAAACATTTACCGCGACACTCCACGCCGATGTCCAGGGGCAAGCCGTCGACTTCAAAATGGAAGGAACCATCGATGGCGATAAGATGTCTGGAACCTTTTCCAATCCAGGTTTCGGATCGGTTCCCTTCAGCGCCACTAAAGATAAATAGGCTCGTCCTATTTAGATCGATCAGCGTGCCGGCCTACATCGGCACGCTTTTTCTTTTGCCCCGCTGAAAGATTTTTCGCCTCAGACTCTTATTCTTCCAGAAGTTATTGAACTTTTTATAGGAACAATCGATATGGAGACCTTAAAGGGCAACGTCGGCCGCAGGCCGCACCGCCACTGTCTTAATCTAACGTCGGATCAGACAAAAGTGATGACGCTATTGAATCGGATCCCTGAACAATTCGGGGGATCGCCGGGAAAGCTAAATTTCATCGTCCGGCCCGGTTACTGCGCCGACGATCTGTTTAACGCGATACTTCACTTTCAGCAAACGCAGGTGCTAACCCTATACAAAGCCGATGGGATCGTCGAACCGGGCGGAGCCACGTTCGTTTACATGAACCGGCTGGCCGATCTTTACATGCCTGTGAAGAAGGTTGATTTTGCGACCGAGGACAAAATGAATCAGGTCGCTCTCGATGAAAAGATAAAGATCTACCAGGAACGGGCGACCGCAAAGGCCCCGGAATACACTCACAAGGTTGCAATGGAGCATCTCGAGGCCCAGAAAAAGTGGAAGGCGTGGAAGGACGCGATTCGTCGCGATGGACGCGGCAGCCTTTCAGCAAAACTCGCGATCCAGTATCTCGATGATGAGGAACGAAAAAGCAATGCCGATACGATCGTCCCCTTCTTCCCTTGGGCGGTCGGGTTTGGCGATGCGTTTATCGGCTACGATTATGGCAGCGACTGGTCACACGAGATAATGCTGAGCAACACGCTGCTCGACGCCTACGATAAGCGAAAATTGATCGTTAACACTCACGGTGTCAAAAACAATCCTGCCGTTATCGTATTCGGGAACTTCACTTATTACGTGATGAAAAAGGACGAGGTCGTTGAATTTACGCGGCCGATCAATTATTAAAAAAAGGCCTGAACGAACCAGGCGTTCAGGCCCTTTACTTTTATTAAGGCTCGTCTACTTTATTTCCCACGTTGTCCCGATCGTGAACGAACGCCCGCGTGCCGGCGGGAAGGTAAACTGCTCGCTATAAGCACGGTTGAACAAATTCGAAACACCAAGATTGATGCTGAGATTAAATTTCTCGCGACGATAGTAGTAACCGCCAGCGATATTGTGTGTCACAAAGCCTTCCTCAGGGCCGCCATTGCCGCCTTGGTTAGCGGGAAGCAGAAAAGCGGTCGATAGCCGACGCTGGGTCGCGACGATCCTCGCGCTGTAGTCAAAGTAATACGATTTGCCGTAATTGTTCCAGCGTACCCCTGCGTTCGTCCGGAATGGACTGATGAAATCCAGCGGTTCGCTGCGGTCAGTGTTATCGCCGCGCAGATAGCTGAAGTTACCGTAGGGCGTTAAATATCCCAAACGGATCTTGATCGGATACTCGAGCTCCGCTTCGACGCCTTGAATCCGCGCCTTAGCTACGTTTACCGTTTGGAATACTTGGACTGGGGCGAACCGTGGATTTGAGCTCACGATGTTACAGTTGTCTGCATCAAAAACCGTTCCTGGGCCGGCAATAATAAACACAGGACACTGTTGACCGTGGGGCCCCGGCGTCGTCGCTTCCTGCGTCGCCAAAAGGTTTTTGTAATTGTTGTTGAAATAGGTGACCGAACCAGCAAATTTCGATGTACGAAGCTTAACGCTTGTATCAAAATTGGTGCCAGTTTCTGGCTTTAAAGAAGGATTGCCAACAACGAACCCGCCAACCGATCCCTGATCGGTAAAGAATAGCTCGAAAATATTCGGTGTTCTGAAGGACCGTCCCACCCGGGCCGAAAGGCTGATATTTCTCGTGGCCTTGAACACTGCGCCGACATCACCGGTAACCGCAGTGTTCGAAACATTGAGTCCGGAGCCGAGTGCTCCGATACCTAATGCCTCGATCTGATCCGGACGCAGAGTCGGCACACTAAATCCGTTGGTCGACTGCGCCTTGGTCTTGAAATTATCGATCCGCAAGCCGCCTATAAACTTCAAGCGCCTGTTAACCCGGAATTCGTCTTGCGCGAACCCGGCAAAGTTAGTCAGACTAGCATCCGGAACGCTCTTCGAGTGGTCGGATCTTTGAATCGGGGCCGACGCTGTAGACGACGAATTGATGATACGGCGATCGTTATTTGTGTCGCGGAAAAAGCTGAATCCTGCCGTCAGATTATTTCGGCTGCCAAGAACCCAATCGCTTTGCAGATCGAGGCCGGCCGTTTTCGTGTCAGTTACAGTCTCGCTAAATTGATAGAATCCTGGAAAGAAAGGTAAAACCGGGCCGACCGTCAAAATATTAGTAAAGTTACGATTCTGTGTTTGGTAAAAAGCGCTTACCGACAATCGCTGCAGATTTTTCGTGATCGCTGCCGAATCCCAACGTCCACTGACCTTGTCGCGGTTTGAGAACGGGAAGAATCCGTTGAACGTCTCGAACAGCAGAGCCGAGCCGATATTTCCAGCGCGTCGTCGGTCGTAGTTAAATTTCAGCGTGTTCGTATCGTTCAGGAAAAATCTTAGCGTCGCGTTTGAATCGCTTCCGTGCGACTGCGAATTGAGAGCCTCGCCGTCCGGCGTTACACCGCCCGCATTGATGTCCAAAATACCCTGCGGCACCTTTCCATCCGTCTTTCCGGTGAAATAATTGTCAAAGCGCTCCATCGACTGCGATAACCGAAACGCCATCCATTTGTTCGAGCCGTTGATCGCTACGCTTCCGCGGCGGCCGTTCTCGTTCGATGAATAGAAGGTGTTGAATATCGCGCCAAAATGATATCCGTGGTCACGCCTGCCAGGAGTGTCATGCGTAATAATATTTACCGTCCCGCCTAATGCATCGGTCCCGTAGAGCACCGAACCGCTTCCGCGAACAACCTCGACCGAATCTACCTGCGACATCTCGACCAATCCGGTTTCGACACCGGACTGCTCTGTCGAAGTACGCGAATTATTCAAACGCTCACCGTCGACAAGGATCAAGACACGATTGCTGTCCAGTCCGCGAATACGCGGGCGCGTCTGAAACGCTCCTTCGTTAACGGTCGAGGTTCCTGGCAGCGTGCGAAAAACATCGCCGATCGTGTTCAACCCTTTGAGATCAAGCTCCTCCCTGTTCACGACGCTCACCGGAACCGGCGTGTCTTCGCTGGTTACCTGTCCGCGGGTCGCGGTAACGGTAACTGTTTCGGCAACGCTGCCTGGCGACAGAGCGATGTCAACCATGTTCGGCGATGATGCGGTCAGCGAAAAGTCACGCGAGATGATCGGAAAGCTCTTGGCCTTGACCGTCACCTGATAGCTGCCTTCGGGAAGTTTCTCGATCACGGCGACCCCATTCTGGTTGGTTACCGTCTGGCGGAATAACTGTCCGTTCGACGCTACCGAGACAGTCGCACCGGGTACGACCGCACCATTACTATCTTTGACGGTTATCGTTAGGCTCGACTGGCCAGCGGGTGTTTGAGCGATACTAAAACAAACCAGAAACAACACCAGAAGAATCAGAGTTGGGAAGCGGGATACGGGCATTATTTTATTACTCCTAAAAAGGTTAATTCAACTCCGTGGACATTTGCGGAAACACAATCTTATTAAATTGGCGGCCCGTAAGTAAACGTGAAGATCGTAAAAAGCCTTGTCTAATTTATTAGGGTTTCTTCTTTGAGATCCTAATTTCGGGAATGGCACGGCGGAATCATTAGATAGCCTTGCCGCTTCGGAATAAGTGATGGCAGTCACCATACCGCTCGTTTTTCCCGAAAACTCGTACTTAATGGCGAATTTAATGCGAAAAAAAACACGAAGAGAGTCGAGATGCGAAATTTCTCGCAGACGAGCTGGTTAGCTCTATTTACCGCAAATAAGATGGGCAGCGAGCAAAGGAAGTGTAAATTCGTGGTGGCCGGTGATCGAGAAACCACGCCCGGCACCGTTTGCGGTCGGCCGACGGACAACGTTGGTGAGCGGACGATAATGCTGGATAAAATCGAAATTTGCGGTAGTTATGTTCTGCAGAAGGTTGCCGAGATTGCGGACCACCGTTACGCATTTTAGAAATATCTCCGGCATGACGACCGCCGACCCAAAATTCAGATAAACTCCGCCGCCGTCCATTTCCCTGACGATCGAGCACAACAGTCGAAAGTCGGTGTGCGAAGTTGCCCCGAGAGATGCTCCGTCGGCGGACGCATGAAAATGCCCGATGTCCGCTCCGATGGTGAGATGAACGGTAAAAGGAATCCTGGCCGCATAGGCGGAGCATAACAGCGACTTGTCGGCGTGATCGGGGCCTTGTCCTGTGAGTTCCCTGCCCATCGCCTCGCCAAGCCCGATGCCGTGCGCTGATCCTTTCTTCGCCGCCGCATTCAGCAGTTCGCCCGTCTCCGTCGCCGCTCCAAAATCGCCCGAACCCAGCGTCGCGTCAACATCCTCGCTGGTAAAACCCGCCATCGCGATCTCGGCATCATGCACGAGCACCGATCCGTTCGAAGCCATTGCCGTGACGAATCCCCGCTTCATCAGATCGATGATCACCGGAGCGAGACCCGTTTTCACCACGTGCCCACCGATCCCCCAAATGATCGGCTTGCCCAGCTCCCTCGCGCGTCTCATCCGCACGGCGATCTCACGCAGCGATTCCACTGCGAGTATCGTCGGCAGCTTATCAAGAAATTCCGCCAGCGAATCGCCTTCCGCAACAGGCAAAGCAAAATCCGCAACGGTGACCTTGCTCGGCCGTGACCCGAGTTCGTATGTATTTATCTTTTCCAGGTCGATCGGTGTGATTTTATAAACTGACATCAGAATCGTTTCGAAAAACTAGTATACAACCGCACTGCTCGAAATATTTAGCCTCAGATGTCTTATTTATAAGCAAGGGGTGAGAGCATATGGGAACACTTGATGGAATGATCGTACCGGGTTATACGAAGTATGGCCTCGAGGAAGGAGAAGCCGCTGATGCACGACGAACTTCACTGAAGAATTACGCCCTGTCTTTGTCCAGGATAGTCAAAGCGTCGGGCATGACCGACCTCGAGGCGTTTGCAAACGTTGCGCTTTTCGCCAGTCTTCCCTTTAGTAATACCAAACACATTCAGGACATCCTTTGCGAAGTCTATCTGGAAGACCTTCGGCGAGTTTTGATCGGTGACGGATTTACGACTAACGAGAGGAACTCAGGCAAATTCGCTCTGGGCTTCAATGCCTTTCACGACAGCGGATTCAAAAAGGAATATCAGGACGGCGGCAATCAGGTTCAGCACGCAATGGCCGGCATTTACATCAGCTTCAGATATGGTTTTCTCGGCCGCCGGTTTGTCTATCACCAGGAAGACGAGGACGCCGATCTGGCTCTTTACCGCGTCACGTTTGATATCGGCAGCGATCTGGACGGCGACAATTTCCGCAGCTTGCCGAGCATGATCAGGGCCAGGATCGGAATATAGCTACTGCATCGAATACATAATACTATTGGTCCGGTTTCCAGCCATGTCTTCTGCAAACGCCTCAAAACCCCAGCCACCGCTTTGCCGCAGGACCTTAAGCCGCACAAAGTTTCCTTCTACAAACTGAAAATCGGTCATGAACGGCAATTTAAAGTAGATCCGCCTCGCATTGGTCGCGGTAACGGTAACTCGCCGCATATACGACCGGGTTCCCCAGGAGACCGAAACCGTGGAAGGACTTAAGGGCGCAAACGCGACGCTTCGAAATTCCGTAAGGTCTGCTGGGTGTGCGAGAACGGAGAGGGTACCGTTGATCGCCGCGTTGTAACCGGAAGTGTCCGACAAGGCCCCGAGCGATGTCGGGCTAGTAACATACAGCATCACGCTCGAGCCGTTGACCGAACCGGTCAATCCGGCCGCGTCCGGCAGAGGAACCGTGCCGCTGGCGGTCCAGGCAGTTCCGTTAAATGAATACTTGCGAATCACATCCCCAACATCATCTGCCGCGTACAAAGTATCGACTCCGGGAATATTTGGACTGAGGTCCGCGAGAAAAAATGAATTGAACGACACCGATGTCGGGATTCCCGCGAACGCGCTCAACGCCTGTCCTGCCGTCGTCGGCAGCCCGACACCGACCGAATGCATCCGCGGCACCGACGAACCCGTACCCGCGCTTACGTAAAGCTGTCCGCCAAAAATATTCAGTGCCCGCAGATTGAACGTACTAGGAGTTACCGGCGTAGAAGTTGTCGAACCAAAGACCGCATACCGCACCGCCGAGACTCCGTTGCCCGTACCATTGCCGGATATCCACATGTCGGTGCCGTTCGTGCTCGCGGCCCCGCGGACGCTTCCGCCATCCAGGGCATCCGACAAAGCCGTCGCCGTGCTGACCGTTGCGTTCCAATCCATCCGCCCGATCACCCGCGCCACATCGGTCGCCGACGAAGCCTGAAAACCAACCAGATCGAGCGGTGCGTTATACCCGGGAACCAGAATAAATCTCCCGTCAGCCGACCGCGTGATCTGACACTCCGCCTGCGCCGTCCCCGAAACCGTCAGCCGCATATTCGCTCCATTTGCCGAGGTCGGCATCGCGAGGGACGAAACAAAAACCCCCGCCGGTGTATATTCGTCAATAAAAACCGGAGCCGCCCGACTGCCAAGCACCGATGAACCATCACCAACGCGGCAAACAACAAGATTCCCTGGCGTAAACGCCTCCGCAGAAATGCCGCAGGATAACAGGGCGCAACCAAAAAGACTCAACGAAAGAAAAAAGTAGGTGAAGCCTTTCTTCATGACTATTGGGACTCTGCTATTGCTCCGCCACAAAATCAAAACCCGACACGTCATCGAGCAATTGGACCGCCCGCACCGGTTGTTCAAATCGGTAATGCCGCGAGCTGACGCTAACGACATAAGCCTGCCCCGCCGTCAGGCCGCTGACGTTGTAACATCCGAAGCTATTCGTCGTCGCGGTAAGCGGCTGAGCGAGGTCGCCACCCGACACCGTCACCCTCACATTCGCAACCCCAACCCCGACCGGAGTATGCACCCGTCCGCCTAACCCAACCCGTGCCGCAGTAGGCACGAGCAATTGCAGTCCCCAGCCCGTGATCTGTCCGACCGGACTGCCGAATGCCGCCGTTCCGTCATCACGAACATAAAGCGTCCACGTTCCGTCGCCAGTCGGCGCTCTGAAGGTCGTGGACATCTGCGGCCCGGTCGGTCCGCATCCCGGTGATATAAAGATCGACGGAGCCGGAGATTCAAACGGGCCGGTCGTCCCACAGCTCGCCGGATGATAGTTGAACCCATCCAGGATCGCGCCTGAGTCCGGCAGATACGCGGCACCCACGTCCTGCAGCGTGATAGTCGCGTTAGAGAGAGGGTTGCTACCACCCGTATCTGCCATCAATACGTAGGCCGACCCGTTCGGGCTGACCAACAGAACTTCAAGGCCGTCCGGATTTGGATGCGACACACCAAACAGGGTTACCCGCACACCACCCATCGGCGTCGGAAAACCCGTGACATTCAGCGTCGACGGATAGAGAGAACCGATAGAATTTCCGAATAGTATTATCGTCTGCGGCGACCTGAATTGCGTCGCCGCGTCCAGGATCTTCACTACCGCTGTACTCTGGCCGTCCAAAGTTGCGCTCGTTGCGTCCGACAACGCCAGGTTCACCGTCTCCGCCGGACTCTCGGTCGTCAGGTCCGAACACAGGGTGAGGTTAAATGTTTTGCTGGTCTCGTTCGATCCAAAGTTTAGGGTTCCCGTCGTCGGCACGTAATCATTTCCGATAGTCAAGCAGTCCGACCCCGCCGTCGCCGTTCCGCCCGGAACAGTCGCGTAATGTACCGAGCTCGAACCGGTCAAATTGGAACCTGTTCGCGTAACGGTTATGGTTGCCACCGAGCCTTCCGGTGAGCTGAACACAGCCGAGCTAAACTGAACAGTTGCCGGGCTCGTGATCTGAGCGCATTGAGAAAATTCCGATGTGCTGATTCCCCCGCTTGTAGCTGTTGCGGTAAAAAATCCTGATCCGGCCGGAATACTGCCGGGCGTAAACGAAAATGACACGTCGCCGTTACCGTCGGTCGCTGCGGTGGTCTGCCGGCCAAGATAGGATCGTCCCTCGCCAAAATTCGACGGGTCACACGAGGTATTGGCGTAAAAATCGACCGCGAACGTTTGCCCTGGTGTGCTGTTGAGGGCGCCCGTGATCGTCGCTGAAGGACCGGCCGTGGTGATGTTGGTGATAACGGGGAAATTCTGGATCGGATCTCCGCCTGCGTTTACATCCGGGTCGCCCGGGTCGTTGCTCGAAACGCCAGCGACATCAAGGTCGATCCCGAGCCCGCCATTATTGAAAATGGAGTTTCCCGCGAACGTGTTTCCGCCGCCGAACTCGTCGATTCGGATACCCGGACCAACATTATTCGCAACCGTATTCCCCTCTCCGACCTGTGTCCCTCCAATCGTATTTCCGGCAGCGGTGGCGCTCACAAAAACGCCTCCGATGTCGCCGTTTCCGATCGGTAATATACCGTCCGCGCCAACACCGATCAGATTTCCCTTAACGGTATTTCCCGACGCGGATGGAGCCTGGATAAATAGGCCCCGCCTCAAATTACCGGATATCACATTCCCCTCGCCCAGCCCAGCACCGCCTACAGTATTGCCGGGGGAATCCGTAAGTTCGATTCCTGAATCGCGGTTGCCTATCGCTCCCGTGCCGGCGGCATTGGTGCCGACAAAGTTTCCCTTTATGAATGTCGAACTCGGGGTTCCGCTGCCGTCTTTACGTACCGCGACACCGCAAAAAATCCTCGAACCAAAATCCAGCCCGTTGCCGGATATGACGTTTCCTAAACCTGGCTGGCCGATCGTAGTATTTGTAACGCCGCCCTGGAGCAAAATTCCCTGGCCGTCGTTTGCGACGCGCGTGGTTCCACCTGCGTCCACGCCGATGTAATTATTAATGATCGAATTGAACGAGCTCGGCGTTGCCGTAAAACCGCCTATCGAGATCCCGTTCGATTCATTACCGGAGATCACGTTCCGCTCGAGTTCCGTAGCTCCACCGATCGTATTCGATGATCCAAAGATCTGAATTCCCGGACCCGGACTTCCGTCTACAGGACGTGCGGTTCCCGCGGCGTTCGTTCCGATATAGTTTCCCGACACCGTATTCCCGCTGGCCGAGAGCGATACCTGGGCCGCGTTGTTGCCCGCGATAACATTTCGAGCGGCGATCGTCGTCCCGCCAACGAGATTACCGTCTGCTGCGATCGTGACGCCCTGCGCCGTATTAAATCTTCGTGTGGTGCCGGTCGGGTCGAGGCCGATAAAATTGCCTGAGATGGTGTTGCCGGTGCCCGCTGCGATCAATATATTCACGAACGGAAATCGGTTAACGACCAGCCCGCGGATACTGCAGTTGGACGCCTGTATCTCCAACCCCTTCGCCGGAAACCCTAGGTTCTCGCCGCTTAGTTCTATCAGCAGGACCGCGTCGTCTCCAACGGACAAACTATTTGCACTAGCGCCAGGTTGCGAATATCCATCGATCGTTATCGGCGAAGTTATAACGGGAAGCACCGATGTCGGGGCTATTGTTTGAACGCCGCTGCCCGGAATGCTGAACGTGATGGTGTTTGCATCGGGAAACGAATTAGCTGCGATGATCGCATCCCGCAATGAGCAAAGCGCAGCCGTGCACGATCCGTCATCCGAATCGGCCGTCGTTGTCACGATCAAGGTCGCGGGCGGCGGTGCATCGTTATCCGCAATCGAGATCGTTTCGACCGAGATTGGGCCTACGACCGCCGGTGTCGAAGGTGACGAAAGCGATGCGCTGAACGTTTCGGTCGATTCCACGGCCGCATCGTCGCATATGGCCACATCAAACGTTTTGCTCGGGTCGCCGCCCGCAAAACTCAACGAGCCCGAATTCGAATTGTAATCGCCCGTATTACAAGGCCCGTTGACCGCCGTTCCGTCCGCGGTCGCAAAGTTCACCGTGAATGCATTCTCGGTGGCCCCCGAACGATTCACGACAAACGTAAGGGTTCCCACGTTCTCGCCAGCCGTTACAGTCGCCGTCGAAAATTGTACGGTGGGTGCAGTGTCGTCCTCGTTGATCGAAACCGTCGCCTGATTTGTCGCTCCAAGCGTGGCACCTAGAGGCGAATTGATCGCAAAGAAAAACGTCTCGGTGGACTCGAAAAGACTGTCATTACAGATCGGTACGTCGACCGTTTTCGAAGTCTCGCCCGACGCGAAATTAACCGTGCCGGATGTCGCCACATAATCATGCCCGCTGAACGCACCGCAAAGGCCGTTAGCCGCCGTGATGTCCGAAGTGTTGTAGTTTACCGAAACCGCGTTTTCCGTCGCGTTGGTCCGCTGTACCGTGATCGTGGCGCTGACAGAGTTTTCGCTTGTCGAATATGTCGAGGAACTCAACTGCACCGATGGCTGCACATCGTTGTCGATGATGTTCATCACCGCAGTCGATTGTGGCCCGATCGTCGCTCCGCCCGTAGGATTCGCCAGCGAAAGGCTCACCGTCTCCGGTCCGCTCGGCTCAAACAGCGAATCGTCGCATATCGGAATATTAAAGCTCGCCGTAGTCTGCCCATCCGCAAAATTCACCGCGAATGGACTGCCAGAATTCACAAAATCAACACCCGTTCCCGCACCACATACACCGCCGCCAGTCGCAGTCCCATTAGCCACCGAAGCCTGCACCGAAACCGCCCCCGCCGAGCCGCCCGTCCTCTGCAAAGTAACGCTAGCCAACCCCGCATTCTCCCCCGGAGAATAACTAGAATGATCAAAATCGACCGCCCCGTTATTCGCGGCAATTACTCGTAAAAATAGTTCGTTACCGATATTAACCAAAGAGGGTGTGCCCGACACACCATCACCATTAATGGTCAAAGAAGCGGGAGTGCCTGTAACTTTTCCCGTAGCTCCTTTGGCTATGAGTTTATAATCACCAGGTGTTAGAGGAATATTTCCGTGCGAAATCGTAACCGTAACCGGATCCCCTGCCTGCAAGGCTAAGGTTCCGGCGCCCGAAACAGTCAGCGGAGCTGTCGAACCGCTGAAGGCGGAAAATTCAATAGGGCTTGTTCCGCTAGTCGTAAGATTTTTAGCCCCGCTCAAAGCGATCGTGCCAGAGGTGGCCGTGCCGATCCCTCTGAGTTTTTGCCCCGGTGCGAGCGTCATCGATGCCGACGCCGTAGTCAGATCGAAAATCCCTCCGCTGCCTATTTCAATTGCGGACGAGTTGGCGATCGAACCTGCGCCCACGAGTGAGAGGTTTCCGCTCAAAATAGTCGTAGGACCCGTATAGTTATTGACGCCAGACAGATTGAGCGCTCCCGTGGCCGTCGAAGCCTTTGTCACGGTCAGACCTGTTCCCGGGGAGCCGGAGATGACTCCCCCAAATGTATAAGATCCGTCTGCTCCGATGGTAACGGTGCGTGTCGTCGTTCCGAGTGTCACGTTGTTGCTAAACGTAATGTCTGCACCGCTTTGTGATATAGGAACATTTGTTGAAGATTCACCGAGTTGGAAATTGCCTCCCACTGCAATTCCGCCCGGATATTTGCCTGAGAAATCGCGGGCCGCACTAACGGCTATCGTTCCCCCATTGATAGTAAGTCTGTTGCTGCCAGCTCCGCCTCCCATAGCATTTACTCCGCGGGCGACAATGGTGCCTGAATTTATTGTGAATCCCCCTTGATAAATATTTCCGAGGAGAGCGAGAACCCCTGGGCCGCTAAAGTTATATCCGGCTGTAGCCGAGGAAGTGAATGCCTGGGTTGAAAAATCCAACGTCTTTCCTGATGCAACGTTTATCGGAACGACTCCATTTCCGACATTCGAGATCGTCCCGCTCGCACTCGTGATCGTAAAATTCTCCAGGGCGTTTACGGCGGCTAGAGTTATCGACCCACCAGTTCCCGTTCCGTTGATTTTGGCGAAATTAACGTTGTTGCCGCTGACGAACGCGTCGATGAATGGACCGGCGCTTGTCGATGCCCATTTCGGATTCGCGAGAGGACTGCCGTCGCCCGCGAAGAATTGATCTGCCGTCAACAAAAGGTCTTGCCCGTTACCGGTTGTTGGAGCGGTATCTCGGGACTCTTTTGTTTCAAAACGCCAGTTCGCGACCTTGATCGGCTTGATCCCTAAGGTTTCGAGGACGTCGTTCGACTGGGATAAGGCTGACGAGCAAAGCACAGTAATAGTTAGGAGAAGAAGTGCGAGGAAACGAAGTTTTTGCATACGTTGAAAAGTTTAGAAAGTTTGAAACGAGGCTAAAGGCCTGCCTTTCAAACATAGAAATATCTCAAAGGGCAAACTGGGCTTAAATTTTGTACTGCTTTTATTAGATTTAGAGAACGGTCAAAGTATAAGAAAATTTCGCTTAAAGTCAAGAATGCGGCGGAGCGGGCTCGTCGGCTTTTGTCGTCGTTCCTAGTCGATGCCTGGAGAATGGGTGGAAGGTCAACGTGCCTGCCAAACGATAGAGGCGAAGGCTCGATGCGGGCTAGTGATTCATTGACAATGGGCGGCCGCGGGCACATACTCGCGCGGAACAGAGCCGGCTGCCTCTTTTTTCAGCTTCGTTGGAATTTCCTCCAATCTAACTGACCTACCCAGC
>JBDTZW010000049.1:0-17587 GCA_040004905.1 Acidobacteriota bacterium | reverse complement strand
TGGTTGCCGCCAAACGCAAGGTCGGACATCTTCACAAGATCGAGGTCGAGGTCACCAATTGGGCACAGCTTCGCGAGGCGATCGAGGCCGGTGCCGACATCATCCTGCTCGATAATCAAACGCCCGAAGAAGCCGCAAAGCTTGTCGAAATGTCACGGGGTCTCAATCCAAACGTCCTCATCGAAGCCTCCGGAGGCATGGAACTCGACCGCGTTCGCTCCTACGCCGAAGCCGGCGTCGACCTCATCTCCGTCGGCCGCCTGACCCATTCCGCCCGCGCCGTCGATATTTCATTCAAGATTCAAACCGCTTAAGCGGTCGCATAAATAAAATATTGTATTATCTGTGGGATTTATGGTAACCTAATCTCACAAAAGTCGGCCAGGACGCTTTTTTAGTCGCGCCGAATGGATCTTTGAAAATTCGATAACATAGGTTCGCCGGAAAACCGTTCGGAAGATCCGAATCGTAAACATTGCGAAAAGCGTGGAACACTGGAACAAAGGACATGAGCGGCTGGAACCCAATAAAACATTGGGCAAAGGCGAGGTTTTAGACACGAAACCTGTATTATTTTGTAATACAATTGTTGACATTCAAGTCCGATTCGCAGCTTCCTTGCTCGTCATTGCTAGCATTCCAGGGTCAGGTCGAACCCATGGCATGAAGTGGATGAATACGATCGAGACGAGGATGGCCACTGTGCAGGCGACGCTGGCTTCGATGCCGTAGCTCTCGCCCGTGAGCCAGGCGGGGCCGCGGTCGATCTCGTTGAGTATCGGAGCCGGCGAGAGTTTGGTAAGCCCGCTTACCTCGATCCCCAACACCGAGCCCTGCACCCAATTCCACAAAAGGTGGATGCCGAAAGGGAACCAGAGATCCCGCGTTTTTAGGTAAGCGACACCAAACCAGACACCCGCAAGCATTGTGTTCACCGTCGAAAACAGGTTCGCCGAAGGGTTCATCAAATGTACCGATCCGAAAAAGACCGACGTCACGGCGATCGCTAAGGGTCCAAACCCGGCTCGGTTCAGCGTCTGCAGCAGATATCCCCGGAAAAGGGCTTCTTCGAATGCGGCCGCAACGATAAAAACGCCTAGTGACACCAGGAGACTTTCACCGATCGACTCGGCCGTGTTGGAAATATCGAGCGTAAATCTCAAACCGCCAAGTGCCATTGAGATCAAAGCGGCGATCCCGATGGTGAACGCCCCGATCGCTCCGCCGAGAGCGAGATGCTTGAGCCATCCACCGGTAAACCATCCGCCGAGAGCTCGAAACGGGAGCCCTTCGAAAAGGCTTCCGAAGAGCCATCCGAAGGCGATCGGCGGGACCAGCGAAAGAAAGCTGCCGAGGGCCGTTGTCGCAGCGACATGCTCGTCCAGATCCACACCTGCGCCTATCAGGATGCCGAACACAATTGCATTCAGGCCGAACATGAAAAAAATGCACGCGGCCAAAAAGAACAAGGCTCGCCACCCGCTTCGGATACGGCCGAATTCATTGAGGAAAATCGTTCCGGAATTCATAAATTCCCCCGAGTTTAGCCAATTGCGGACCTCGGCACAACAAGCGGGGGTTATGTTAAACTTGCACTCGTGGATGACCTAAATAACAGCCGAAGACGAAAGATCCCGTGGATCATGGGCGTGGTCGTGCTCATTTTGTTCGGCCTGTTGATCATGCTCCAGTCGTCCAACCTATGGAAGACCTTTTCCGTTGAGACCGCCAGCGATACGATCCTCCTCTACGGACTGTCGTCGCTCAATTTCATCGCGTTCATCATCTTCGGATTTATCTTTCTCAGGAATTTGATCAAGCTGACGCGGGAGCGAAAGACGCTTGCACTCGGGGCAAAGATCAAGACCAGGCTTCTGGCGTATTTTGTCGCTATCAGCATCCTGCCGATCATCGCAATGGCCGGTTTCTCTTACCTTTTTATGAACCGGGCGCTCGAACGCTGGTTCACGCAGATGCCCGAGAACGTCTTTAAGCAGGCCCACGACGTCCAGCAGCGTTCGCTTGACGATCAGGCTGCGAAATTGCGGGAAACGGCCAAGATGCTTGCGGCCGTGCTCGACAAAAAAGACTTGAGCAAAGCCGACCTCGATTCCGTAGCCGTCGCAGGTGATCTAGCGAGGATCGAGATCTTGTCGAGCAATAACAAGACTATAGATGTCAGCGGCAAGACATTGCCGCCCGACCAGAGCGCCGAGCTCGACAAGACCCTGGCATTTATTCGAAATGGCAATATCAACGAACCGCTCCTTCAAGACGGCAAAGGTTTTGACGCCGCGGTAGCCGATCTTTCGGGCGGCCGTAAACTTGTGATCGTGCCGGACCTTCGCTCAGAGGAAAGCGTCAGCCAGCTCGTGGATAATTCGCTGGACGAATTCGATAAGTTAAAGGAAAGAAATCTCACGATCCGTCAGATCGGACTGCTAACTCTCGGCGTGCTGACCTTTCTTCTGCTCTTTGCGTCGACGTGGACCGCGTTCTACGTTGCCCGCGGTCTGACGGGGCCGATCAAGGCTCTCGCCGAAGGTGCCGACGAGATCGCAAAAGGGAATTTCGGACATAGGGTCAATGTGCTTGCCGAGGATGAGCTCGCGATACTCGTTGACTCATTTAATCAAATGTCGTCCAAACTCGATGAGAACTCGGCTGCGTTGAGCGAACGCAGAAAATATATCGAGACCGTTCTGCAATCACTGCCGACGGGCGTGATTTCGTTCGATGGTGACAACCGCGTAAGCACCATAAATAGGGCTGCGATATATATTCTCCGGCTTGAAAATGCAGACTTCGGCAATTTTCAATTAAAGGAGTTGGTTAACGAGGAGAACCGCGTCGTGCTCGAAAGGCTCATCGCCCGGGCGAAACGGATCGGACACGCGGGCGAACAGACCGTTCTTCAGCGTGAGAACGTGGCCGGTCGAAGCGATGGTGACGGCAATCTTCCGGTTGCCTTGATCGCCACGGCGCTTCCGGACGGCAATGGAGCCGTGCTTGTCATCGAGGACCTTTCGGAATTGATCGCCGCTCAACGTGCGTCTGCCTGGCAGGAGGTCGCCCGCCGAATGGCGCACGAGATCAAAAATCCGCTTACACCGATCCAGCTTTCCGCCGAGCGCATCGCCAAGAAATTTGCCGGCCCGATCGTTGCCGAGGTCGTATCGACAAACCTGCTTTCGGTGACGGATGATCGGACCAATAGGGTCGTCAAGGAAGGAACGGATACGATACTTCGCGAGGTGCAGAGCCTCAAAGCGATGGTCGATGAATTTTCTCGATTTGCCCGTCTTCCGAGCGCCAAGCTCGAGCCTGGAAACGTCAACGGGATCATCCAACAGGCCGTCGCGATGTATCATGACAGATTCGACGACATTCGGATCGAGACAAATCTTGCGGCCGATCTGCCGGATGCGATGATCGACCCGGAACAATTGAAACGCGTTTTCGTCAATCTGATCGAGAATTCGACCGAGGCATTTGATGACGACACGGATGCTAAATTGGTCGCGATTTCTACTCGTCATGACGCTGCCCGTGACCTGATCGTCGCCGAGCTTTCCGATAACGGAAAGGGGATCGACCCGGCCGATTTTCAAAGGTTGTTCCAACCGTACTTCTCGACAAAAGGCCGCGGGACAGGCCTCGGACTTGCGATCGTTCATCGAACCGTAACCGAACACGGCGGCAAAATAAAAGCGGCGACAAATCAGCCGAAAGGGGCGAAATTTATCATCGAGCTACCGGTTACTTCTTTATGACGCTCGCAAAGTGGGTAAAACAATATGAGTTGCTGGTGCAGCGTACCAGATTTGTTTCCCAATTGGCTGCTTTCTGGTTCGCACTTCTGGCCATTTTAGAGGTTGCCTCCCTTGCGACAGCAGTCTGTCGAAACTCTACGAATCTGGGCGAGTACCTATTTTGGGAAAGCATGAAGGCCGGGACCTTGTTGATCGCAATTTTCATCGCGTTCTCGATCCGGTTCGCACTCTTCTACAGAATGCCGGTGGGACGATATATATTCCTGCCGATATCCTGGTTTGCTGTGGCCACTTTGCTAACAATCTATATCGCGCTTTTCGACCATGGTTTCTGGTTCCATACTGGACCAAGTTATGGCGTCTATTCGCTGAGTCAGATCGACCCTTTTATTATTCAGGGGCCCATGTTTATTTGCCTAGGCGCGGCCCGTTTTGTTATCACCGCAGTATTTGCTTTGGAAAGATCTAAATGAATCTTGTTCTGATTGTTGATGACGAACCCGGCATTCGCGATTCGCTTCGCGCTGTGCTCGAGGATGAAGGTTTCGATGTTGAAACAGCGGCCTCCGGCGAGGCCTGCCTCGAACTCGTCCAAAAACACAGCTTCGCGTGTATTTTGCTTGATATCTGGTTAGGAAAGGGAATTGATGGCCTTGATACGCTAAAGAGGCTTCGTGAAGAGGGTAACGATTCGGCAGTCGTGATGATCTCAGGCCACGGGAATATCGAGACAGCGGTTCGCTCGACAAAACTTGGCGCGTTCGATTTTATCGAAAAGCCGCTCAGCCTTGAGCGAACTGTCGTTACAGTAAAAAATGCTGTCCGCCAGCGGCAGCTCGAGATCGCGAATGCCGAGATGCAAAAAGAGCTGGCCGACGAATATGTGATGGTCGGCGAATCCGTGGCGATGCGTGCTCTGCGAAAGCAGATCGCGGTGGTTGCGCCATCGGACGGACGAGTTCTAATATCGGGCGAAAGCGGCACGGGAAAAGAGCTGGTGGCTCGTGCGATCCATGCTCAATCGAAGCGTAAAGCAAATCCGTTCGTTGAGATCAATTCGGCGGCAATTCCCGAGGAACTTGTTGAATCGGAACTTTTCGGGTACGCAAAAGGAGCTTTCTCGGGTGCTACGCAATCAAAAAAAGGGAAGTTCGAGATCGCCGACGGTGCAACCCTTTTCCTTGACGAGATCGGGGACATGTCGCCTCGCGTGCAGGCAAAAATGCTGCGTGTTTTGGAGGAACAGCGATTCGAACCGGTGGGAAGCAACACGCCGGTAAAAGTTGACGTTCGCGTGATCTCCGCTACAAACAAACCGCTCGAGTATTTGATCGACAACGGCAATTTTCGTCCTGACCTATTCTATCGCTTGAATGTAATCCCGTTCCAAGTGCCTCCGCTTCGAGAGCGGACGGAAGACGTTCCGCAGCTTGTCGAACATTTCAATCAAAAATTCTCATCGGAGTACGCCAAGAAACCAAAGGCCTTTGGCGAGGATGCTATCGAGGCTTTGCAAAATCACACCTGGCCCGGAAACGTCCGCGAACTTCGGAATACCGTCGAGCGCATCGTGATCATGTCGGGCAAGCAGAAAGTAAAAGCTGCCGACCTGCCGGATTTCGGAGCGGTCGAGGAACCCCCGGCGTCGACCTATCGTTTTCAAACATTCAAGGACGCGACCGACGCCTATCAACGCGAATTCATTCTGCACAAGATCACTGAGGCCGAAGGAAATGTCAGCAAAGCGGCCGAAGAAATGGGAGTCGACCGCAGCCATCTTTACCGAAGAATGCGTAACCTCGGCATTCCTGTGAAAGATCGTTAAATGGATATGGAAAAGAGCTATCCGATGGAGATAGAACCGCTGGAGAGGTACTTTTACGCCTTCGCGAGCGGGGATCTATTGACTGCCTCGATCTCAGCCGCCTACTGGAACGAGATCGCGGCGAAACGTGCGGACCTTGACCTCCGTAAGATATTGATAGAAAAGGACTTCAAGGAAGTCGTGACCGCAGATCAAATGCTCGAAATGGCAGATCATTTGGCTACGCTCCTACCCGAACACCTGATCGCCTTTGTCGATATTTGCCGCCGAAACGTTTACGAATTCGGCAAGCGCGTAGTGCGCGACAGGCATAGGCTGCTGCAGACCTTCGAGGACATCGAGACTGCCGAGGCAGGCTAAATGCAAACGGCTGATCTCAGCCGGGATTGATATCGCTCCATCGCGTCGACATTAACCCAACGACGTAGTAGGTCTCGCCCGCTACCGCGGCATCGATCTTGGTGTCGGTCTTCTTGTTCATTTTTACGCCGCCGCCGATCGCATTATCCTGGTTGAATAGTTTGATCTGCGTGCTCACATCCGCGCTAAACGTCTGCGTCGATTCAAACGAAACCCTCCAGTTTTTCGCAAGCTGTATCAAACTGATAAAGGCATTTTTCTCAAGGAACTTTCCCGTCATATCTGCGTCCGGCTTGCCGCCGAGTCTTGCGTAGAGCTTCATAAGATCGCCTTTCCGAAGGTATTTGTACATCGTTCCGGCTCCGTACGCGATCGAGATCGTCGAGACGCGCGAATAATCGAGCTGGAATTTGCCGTTGAAAGGAATAGCCGGAAAAGGCCCGAGACCAAGATTGAAGGAATTGTTCTTGTTGACCGTAATGTTCTTGTTTCCCGCCGCGATATTTTGTTTTTGGATCACGTCCGCCGTGATGTTTAGTTCAGTCTTGAACTGATTAAGTTTATTGATGAATATGTTCGGTTCTGATACCAGCAGAGGTACAGGATAGTCCGTGTGAAATGCACTCTTATTCTCCTGCACGACCGAGCCGAGCAGGTCTTCTCCGCCGGCATCAGCCTGCTGCAATTCATTCAGCAGAAACAGTCCGCCGATCCCGGTTACGTCTTTTTTGGTGAGATAGTAGGTATCGATTCCCATTTTATTTTCTCCTTATAAATAGTTCGTGTTACATCAAAATGATCTCTCAGCCCTGGAAGATCGATCAGGTGATGAAAAGTTAAGGTTTATGGGCTCTTTGGGACGACCGAAATTCTATCACAACGAGCACCATTTCGTTCATGCGAAATGGATAGTGCGGCAGATCCGTGTATCAGGATCGCCACCCGGCGTTTTGACATTTTGTTTCCGAGGGGCATAGGTTATAGAAGTTTGGGTACAATAAGTTCATGCGGACGAGGGGATGAAAATGAAAAAGCGATTTCAGGTTTTAGGATTGTTGATAATTTGGGTTTCGGGCGCAGTGGCGCAAAAGAGTTCGCCGACAGCACCACGCGTTTTTCTAATGGATGCAGCGCGCCTTGCGGCCCTGAAGCAGGCCGTTGCCGCTAAGGATAAAAGTTACGACGCCATGATGGTTTCGATCGATCAAGACGCGAAAAAGTTGCTGGCGGGGGGGGTATTTTCAGTCACTACCAAAGAGATCACACCGCCGAGCGGCGACAAACATGATTACATGAGCCAGGCTCCGTATTTCTGGCCGGACCCTTCGAAAAAAGATGGGTTGCCGTACATCAGAAAAGACGGCGAACGTAATCCCGAGATAAGCAAGATCACCGATCACAAGAGTATGGATCAGATGACCGACGCCGTCGAGACGCTAGGGCTGGCCTATTACCTACGCGGCGATGAAGCGTACGCGACCAAGGCGGTCCAGGTGCTGAGCGCATTTTTTCTTGACCCGGCGACGCGGATGAATCCCAATCTCGAATACGGACAGGGTATTCCCGGCATTACCAAGGGCCGCGGCATCGGGCTGATCGAAACAACCCAATTGACCCGCGTCGTCGATGCGATCGGGCTGCTCGAGGGCTCGAGAGCGTTGACGTCGGCCGACGAAAAGGGCTTGAAGGACTGGTTCGGAAAATTTCTCGACTGGATGCAGACGAGCAAGAATGGCACGGACGAAGCCGCCGCGAAGAATAATCATGGTACGCATTACGACTCGCAGGTTGCGTCGTACGCGCTCTTTGTCGGCAAGCCGGAGATCGCGAAGAGCATTCTCGAAACAGCAAAACAGAAACGAATCGCAGGCCAGATCGAACCCGATGGCCGGATGCCTCTAGAACTCGAACGAACTAACGCGTGGGGTTACAGCACGTTCAATCTTCGAGCAATGATGAACCTCGCGACGCTGGGCACAAGGGTCGGCGTCGATCTGTGGAATTTTGAAACCAAGGACGGCAGGAGTATAAGAAAAGCTGTCGAATTTTTGTATCCATTCGCGATCGGCGAGAAATGGACGTACCAGGAGATCAACGGATTTAAGCCTGATCCCTTCTATCCGGAAATGCGTACGGCGAGCGAATTTTTTACGGATGAAAAGTTCAGGGCGATGATGGCGCGAATACCAGCAAGTAACGCGGGTTCGCGCGACATTCTATTCAACAGATAAAGAAACCGAAAAATGAAAAACAAACAACGTCTCGCCTGCGGCCTGGCCGCATTGTCGATGTTTGCGAACATCGCCGCTCCCTTTATGTCGGCACAAACCGCGGCGCCGGCAAAAGCGATCTATCGCGACACGTGGATCGACTTGAACAAGAACGGTAAGAAAGATACGTACGAAGATTCTACTGCGCCGATCGACGCACGGGTCGAGGATTTACTTGCCCAAATGAACCTCGACGAAAAGACCTGTCAGACGGCAACGCTGTATGGATTTGACCGCGTGCTGAAAGATGAGCTGCCAACGCCGGAGTGGAAAAACAAGATCTGGAAGGACGGCATCGCGAATATCGACGAACATCTGAATGGCGTCTCGACCGGAGCGAGCAGCATCTATGCCCGCGATATAAAGAAACATGTTTGGGCTATGAACGAAACGCAGCGGTTTTTTATCGAGGATACGCGGCTGGGAATTCCAGCCGACTTTACCGAAGAAGGCTTACGCGGCGTGGCGTTTACGACCGCGACGAGCTTTCCGGCGGCGATCGGGATGGGCGGAACCTTCGACCGGGAACTCGTCGGGCAGATGGGAACGATAACTGCGACCGAAGCGCGTGCGCTCGGGTATACCAATGTTTACGCGCCGACCCTCGACGTCCCCCGTGACCAGCGTTGGGGACGGATCGAGGATACGTTCGGTGAAGATCCGTATCTCGTTTCCCGGATGGGCGTCGCGATGGCAAAGGCAATGCAAAAGGATTTCATGGTCGCCTCGACGGTGAAACATTTCGCAGTTCATAGCAACAACAAAGGCGGCCGCGAAGGCGGTGCGAGGACCGACCCGCAAACGTCGCCACGCGAGGTCGAGAATATTTTTCTGCCCGGATTCAAGGCGGTGATCGAGGAAGCGGGCGTGCTCGGCGTAATGAGCTCGTACAATGATTACGACAGTTTGCCGGTGACGGGAAGCAAATATTGGCTGACTGATCGATTGCGGAAGGACTTTGGCTTTAAGGGCTACGTCGTCTCGGACAGCGCCGCCGTCGAATATCTTTACAACAAGCACGGCGTCGCCGCGGATATGAAAGATGCGGTGCGCGAATCGATCAACGCCGGGCTGAACGTAAAAACAAATTTCACACAACCGGAGGATTTTATTCTCCCGCTTCGCGAGCTTGTAAAAGAAGGCAAGGTGATGATTCAGACGCTCGATGATCGCGTACGTGATGTGCTGCGCGTAAAATTTACAATCGGCCTTTTTGACCGCCCGTATGTGAAGGACGCCGACGCGACCGAGCGGCTGGTCAATTCCGCCGATCATCAAGCCGTTGCACTGCGGGCCGCACGCGAGAGCATGGTGCTGCTCAAGAATGAGAAAAATATCCTACCGCTTAATAAAGATGTGAAGTCGGTCGCGGTGATCGGGCCGAACGCAGACGACGATTCAAACGCGCATTATCGCTACGGACCCACCCAAGTGAAAGGCGTTACCGTATTTGAAGGTATCAAGAAAAAATTGCCAAACGCGAATGTGGTCTATGCGAAGGGCTGCGACATTGCCGACGAACGCTGGCCAGAAAGCGAGATATTGCCCGAACCGATGAACGAAAAAGAAAGAGCCGAGATCGCAAAAGCTGTCGATGCGGCTAAAGCGGCGGATGTAGCGGTTGTCGTTTTGGGAGACCAGGCAAAGACCGCCGGCGAAATCGCTTCGCGTTCGAGCCTGGACCTGCCAGGACGACAACTCGACCTATTGCAAGCGGTTAGCGCAATCGGAAAACCGGTTGTGCTCGTTTTGGAAAATGGGCGTCCGGTTAGCATCAACTGGGCCGACAAATACGTTCCGGGAATTATCGAAGCCTGGTTTCCCGGTGTGCAGGGCGGCACTGCCATCGCGGACGTTCTATTCGGCGATTACGATCCCGGCGGAAAGCTGACGATCACATTTCCAAAAACCGTCGGGCAGATCCCTTTCAATTTTCCGACCAAACCAGGAGCTCAGGCGGACGGCGAAAAAACGCGCGTGAAAGGTGCATTGTATTACTTCGGACACGGACTGAGCTATACGACGTTCGCGTATTCGAATTTGAATATCACGCCCGCGAAGCCTTCGATCTCAGATAGCGTTACCGTGACGGTCGATGTGCAGAACACCGGCGAGATGGCGGGCGATGAGGTCGTGCAGCTTTACACGCATGATAGTGTGAGCAGCGTGACGACATATGAGAAAAACCTGCGTGGGTTTCGGCGGATCACTCTGCGGCCCGGCGAGAAACGGACGGTAACGTTCACGCTGACGCCGGCTGATCTTTCGCTGTGGAATGAAGCCATGCGGTTTGTCGAAGAGCCGGGACGGTTCATGGTGATGGTCGGTTCGGGATCGGAAGATATAAGGCTGAATGGACAATTTGAGAGCGTCGCCAAATAAAACCGCCGCGCGAGGGGAACGAAAGCTTTTTGGGCGCGGTTCGCCCGAGGCCGACCTGTCGGCGAAAGAGCTGCGCAAGATCATAGCGGACGCACTTGAAGAGATCGGTGCAGGCGAAAGCGTTTTGGCCGTGGTGCCGGATAAGACGCGGGACGATTCCACCGACGTGCTGTTTCCTTTTGCGGCAGAGATCCTGCGGGCGAAACGGGTTGAGAAATTTGATGCTCTCATCGCGCAAGGGACGCACGGCACGATGACCGACGATGAAAAACGCGCGAAGTTGGGGACCGGCGATGGCCGGACCGTGCCCCAGATCGGACACGTTTTCGATCATCACTGGAGCCATGAGCGCGAACTCGCTGAGATCGGCGTTCTGACGGCGGAACGGGTAAGCGAGCTGACGGGCGGGTTGTTTACGAAAGAAATTCCGCTCAAGATCAATCGATTGCTCGCTCCCGGAAATTACGATCACATTCTGATATTCGGTGCGACGGTGCCGCACGAGGTGGCGGGTTTTGCGGGTGGTGCGAAGTATTTTTTTCCGGGTGTGGCCGGCCCTGAGTTGACGCACGCTACGCATTGGTTGGGAGCTCTCGCAGGAATTGAAAATACGATCGGGCGCGTCGAGACGCGGACGCGGGCCTTGATCGAGGCGGCCGGCGATTATGTTGCAGCGAACGTGATCTGTTTTACGAGCGTCGTTTCGCGGACGGCTGAAGATAACCTGCAGAATCATGCTCTGTTTGCGGGGGATTTTCGAGCGTCGCTGCGTGCGGCCGCCGAGATCAGCCGGAAGGTGCACATCAAATACACCGGGCGCAAGTATCGCCGCGTTGTCGCACTTCTCGATGAACATTACGACGAACTTTGGGTTGGCGGAAAGGCGAGCTATAAGCTCGGCGGGGTGATCGAGGACGGCGGCGAGCTGATCGTCTACGCGCCGCAGATGACGTGCCTTTCTAAAACCCACGGCGAGATGATCGAAAAATACGGCTACGGCGTGATCGAGAAAATGCAGGAGCTGGTCGCGAGCTCGGGCGAGCTCGAGGCAAATCTCTGTGTGGCGGCGCATCTGGCTCATGTGGCGTTTGCGGGAAGGCCGACGCCGACCGGCGAGATCGTGCCGAGATATTCGATCACGCTCGCCTCGCAGATCGACCAGGCCACCTGCTCGCGGGTAAATCTCGGCTATCTCGACCCAGCGAAATTCGTCCTGGGTAAGTATCGAAACGATGCAGATGTGCTCATCGTGGAGCGTGCCGGCCGCGATCTTTACATAGTTTAACCTGCTTCGAAACGTATTCTTGATGATGAATCATAATTGGTCGGACCAATGTTCACGTTTTGGCGGATCGCGGCTCCCTGTAGAGCCTTAAAGTTTTAAGTCGAAGGGTCAAACCTCAGTTAAACGGTTAACCGCAGATCGGTCGAAGGCGGTTATCTACTGGGTGAGACTGGCCTAAGCAAAAATATTTAACAAAAAGTTAAAATATCGCTTGACGGCTTTTTTTTTGCGTGTATTATGTCAAAAGTTCTAACAAATTGACGTCAAGCTAAATTCAAACCGAGACCAAAGGAACGGATCAAGCCCGAAAAGCGTGATTAAAGCCCCGTAAAGCTTAAAACCGCAAATGTTGCTGGCCCATTTTGTTAAAAGATTTAACAATAGATGCGAAAGATAAATCCAGATAACTTCACGGTTGCGACGCGTGGAACCTCGCGTGAGATCAACCGACAGATTGCTTTGACGCTGATCCGGACCCATCAACCGGTCTCGCGGGCGGACCTAGCGCGGCTGATGGAAACTAACCGCGCCAACGTCACGCTTCTCGTCAACGAACTGCTCGAGGAAAATCTGGTTCGCGAGGGAGCCCAGGGTACGAAGAAAGTTCGTGGCCGCAAACCCATTTTTCTTTACATCAATTCGCAGCGAAGTACCGCTGTCGCGATCGATGTGCGAGCTTCGCGGACCTTCATGATGATCACGGATTCGATCGGAAAGCAGATCGGCGAGATCGTCAGTTTTCCCACGAAATTCGATCCGCAGGAATTTGTTGCGTCGCTCGGTTGGCAGATCCGGAAGGCATTGAAAGAGAACACTGGAAGCATGGAATGCTCTGGCATCGGCATTGTGATTCCGGGCATGTTGGACCGGCGGTCGGGAATCATTCTTCGGGCGCCGACGCTTCGCTGGCGAAACGTGAATATTCTGTCGGCTCTCAATGCCGAGTTTGCGGGTACTGATGTCCATATCGAGAATTCGGGAAAGGCATGTGCGTTGTCACAGATCTGGTCGACCCGCAGCGAAGTGTCTGCTAACGATATCGTCTTCGTGAGTGTCTCGGACGGCGTCGGCGTCGGCGTGGTGCTCAACGGCGAGCTGATCCGCGGCAAACACAATACGGCGGGGGAGTTCGGACACGTGCCACTTAGTATCGACGGTCCGCAATGCGCCTGTGGAGCAAACGGATGTTGGGAAGCTTATGTCTCGAACCTCGCAACGCTCTCGCGTTACTTTGGCCGGAATATGGGCGGAGGCCAGCCGAAGTCGATAGACGCGGCTGAATTCACGATCGAACACCTGATCGCACGAGCGAGACAGAATGATAGTAAGGCCCTTGCAGCGATCCATTCGACCGCCCGTTATCTAGGGATGGGGCTGGCGTCGATAATCAACGCGGTCGACCCGACTCGTGTCTATATCGGCGGTGAAATTACCGAGGCTTGGGACATGATCGAAACGCAGGTTCGCGAGGCGATCAGGGAGCGAACGCTAACATCCGACCTCGGCGAGGTGACAATTCGGATCGTCCCGGCGTCGGAGCATCCGCGGCTACGTGGAGCTGTCGCTCTCGTCACCGCTCCGGCATTTGCGGCACCAAAGGTCGCTTAATTTTTTTTCAAATATTCACAACCGGAAGCGTGACTACATTCTCACTCGCGTCACCGGAAAGCAAAAAAAGATCAAGGGGACGAAAACTAGTCCGACGACAAATTTTTCTGGAGGAATCAAAAAATGCAAGCTACGCATTTCCGCAAAATTCGCTCGATAGCCGGCTGGCTGGCGATAACATTTCTAATTATCCTCGGCGTCTCGCAAGCCTTCGGTCAAACATCATTCGGCCGAATCTCGGGAACCGTCACCGACCAAGCCGGAGCCGCTGTGCCGAACGCGACTGTAACAGTCAGCAACCCTGCAACAAATTTCTCCAGAACGGCCACTACCGACGGATCGGGCTTTTTCACAGTTACTAACATTCCAGTCGGTGATTACGCTGTCATGGTTGAGATGAGCAATTTCAAAAAAGCCATCCGAACCGGCAATCACGTAACCGCGGACGCGCGGCTGACGATAGATGTACCGCTAGAGACCGGACAATTGTCCGAAGTGGTTGAAGTGACACCGACGAGCGGAGAGACTGTAAATACTACATCGGGTGAAGTTGCCAAGGTCATCGATAGCCAACAGGTTTCAAATTTAGCATTGAACGGTCGCAACTATTACCAGCTATTGAGTGTTATCCCGGGAGCCGTCGCGACCACTGATGATCAGATCGACACGAACCTCGCGACAAATACAATCAATATCAACGGAAATCGCGGAGTTGCGAACAACCTAACCGTTGACGGCGGAAACAACAATAACGCAGGAAGTAATGCCAGTCAGATCAATAACGTCGGAGTCGATTTTATACAGGAAGTCAAAATAGAAACGTCGAACTTTTCCGCAGAATATGGGCGCAATTCGGGTGCCCAGATCAACGTGATCACCAAACGCGGAACCAATCAGTATCATGGTTCGGCGTTTGAGTTTATCCGCAATGACGCGATGGATGCTCGTAGCTTTTTTTCTGCGGTTAAGCCGACTCTCCGTTATAACAATTATGGCTATAGTCTAGGTGGACCAATGCCGTTTCTTCATATGGGCGACGGAGGTGGCCCGGCCTTCTCCTCGGGAAAAGACAAGTTCTTTTTCTTTTGGGGTGAAGAATGGAAAACCATTCATCGTCTGGCGGCCGTCGGTCTCCGGACCCTTCCCACGACCGCTGAGCTGGGGGGAGACTTTACCGCTAGGCTTCGTGGATTTGATGGAGTGGTGGGAACCGCCGACGATGGCGTCCTCAGGGATCCAAATTTAGTAGGTGCTTGCACCGCACCCGTTGTGAACTCTTCCGGTACTGTTACGACTCCTGCCAACAGGACAGCCTGTTTCGGCGGCAATAATCCGGCGCTTTGGAATCGCATTCCAACTGCCAGGATCACGACTGACGGCCTTGCAATCGCAAACGTTTTTAGTCAGATGACAGGGTTGGCGGCAAGCTTCAGCAATTTGCCCGTGGCTAATAACTCAACGTTTCAACCGGCCAACCCGAGTGACTTCCGTCAGGAGCTCTTGCGTATGGACTATATCCTCAACGATAAGCAATCTATCTATGGACGATATATTCATGACAAGAATCTGGTTATTGATCCGTTCGGGACATTCATCACCTCGCCTTTGCCGACGATCCAGAGCGCGCGCTTTCGACCTGGTGACACTATACAGGTGGGACATTTGTGGAATATTACGTCTAACCTGATAAACGACGGAAAGGTAAATTTTGCGTGGACGAACCAACGGGTTCCGCCGGCGAATGACCTGTGGGAACGTGCTACATACGGGTTCGGCTATACCCAACTCTTTCCGAATGGCGGAGCATACGAAGGTGGTATTCCGGACACGACCTTCACGGGTGGGACTGCGGCGGCAAATTTCAATGGTGCGGCGCGATCCTTAACCGCTCTCGCCCACGATTCGACAGTTAGCGACACAGTGACGTGGGTTAAGGGCGACCATACTCTTAAATTTGGAGGTTTGTATAACTTTAGCAAAGTCTTTCAGAACGGACGTTCGACCTATTCTGGTCTTTTGGCCTTCAACACTAACCGACCAAATAGTACAGGCCAGGCTTTCGGCGATGCTCTTCTCGGGAATTTCCGAACGTACAGCGAATTCTCGGCTGATCCTTCTGCTCATTTCCGTTTCAAGCAATATGATGCCTTCGCTACGGACAGTTGGAAGGTGACTAGGAAGTTGAGTGTGGAGATCGGCGTGCGGTTCCAATACGGAACTCCATTTTATGCTAGGGAAAACAATATAACCAATTTCGACCCGGCTCTCTACGATCCAACAAAAGCTGTTACGGTAACAGCGGCCGGAGGTGTTACGGTCACTCCGGGATCTAATCGATTTAATGGTTTGATTCGCGCGGGTAACGGCGTCCCCGAGAGTGAAAGAGGAAATGTACCAACGTGGAACAGCCCGGATGTCCTTGCTGCTCCGACTGGAGCTCCTCGCGGCCTATACGATGCACACCCTTACTTTATGCCGCGTGTAGGATTTGCCTATTCGCCGTTCAATGATTCCAAAATGTCGATCCGCGGCGGATTCGGTATGTATTACGACCGAATCGAAGGGAACATTATCTTTCCGGTTATTAGCAACCCGCCCTTTGTTAACAGCGCGAGTTTTGAAAACGGAAATCTGACCGACATTCGCGGCGGTGCACCTTCAGCCCTAACGCAATTCGGGACACTTGCTGCGATCGATCCAAAATTGAAAACGCCGTACACGATGAATTTCAGTCTGGGCGTTCAACGCGAACTACCATGGGGTCTTTTCGCCGAAGCGAATTTTGTCGGCAACCTGGGCCGCAATCTGACTCGAAATCCAGATATTAATGCGATCCCTTTCGGAGGCGGCTCGGACAATCGACTGAGACCATACAAAGGGTTCTCTACAATTAACCAACGTAAGAGCGATGCGAATTCGTATTATTACGCGGGACAATTTTACGTTGCCAAGCGCAAAGGCGACTTTCTCGCCACGGGTAGCTACACGTGGTCGAAAGTCTTGACCGATGCAAGTAACTTCAACGACAATCCGGAAGACCCGTTCAACCGAAAGTACAATTATGGTCCCGCTACCTTTGATCGGAGGCATGTGATCGTCGGGACATATACTTATTCGCCGAGTTGGTTCCGAAAGACTTCAGGCTTTGTGAAAGGTTTGCTCGACGGGTATGAATTGAGCGGAATCACGCGATTTCAGTCGGGTCGACCATTTACCATTACCACAAATACACTGCCTTCCGGAACACGTCGTGCGGATATTGTGGAACGTGTTGATCCATACCTTAGAGACGATCGACAATGGCTAAATCCCGCGGCGTTTTCCCAGACCCCCGACGGACGTCGCGGAACGAGCGCCTCGAACGCTTACTATGGCCCTAATTTTATGGTTTGGGATTTCTCCGCACGAAAGAAATTCCGCTTCAATGAAACGATGAATCTTAGGCTGCAGATCGACCTTTTTAACGCCTTCAATCGGACAAATTTTGCCAACATGGGTACTAACGTTGCGAATTTCACTACCGGCACAACTATTGGTCGGATTGATAACTCGTTTGGCGTTTTGAATTCGTCGGGACCCGGTCGAAGTATCCAGTTAGGAGCGAAATTCATATTTTAGGCTTCCGGCCGTGTTGATTTTGACGCGGCCCGTTGGGAATTTGGTGAGCAGAGGGCAGGACACATCTGAATTGAAAATTATTTTGAAAAAAATTGTTGCGGTATCTGTGTTGAGCATTTCCGCATTCGTATTTTGCGGACAAGAGGTCGCTCAGACAGTTAGCGAGCAAGTTTCTACCGCGAAGTTGAACGCTGAGATCACAGAATTTACCGGGCGTGAGATAGCGGCGCATTTTGCGGATATTAAGACTTTGAATCCGCCGCCGGATCGTGTGCTCGGTGCTTTGACGGTCGGCGAGTTTTCGTGGGGAAGTTTTGCGAGGACGCTGGCGGCCGACGCGGAATACAGCGGCAACCGAACCATCGCGGGAAAAGATGCAGCACGGGCGATCGCCGAGATCGGCCTGATCGAATCGCGGCAGGGCGGTAAGGCGTTCGCTCAGCTTTATTCGACATCGGCTCTTCGG
>JBDTZW010000279.1:0-5208 GCA_040004905.1 Acidobacteriota bacterium | reverse complement strand
GGCCGCCAGTATCGTGGCAGCTCAGACGGCTAACTCCAGCCCAGACTCACCGATCCTAGCCGAAGCAAGGGCCGCGATCACAAAAGGAAATGCTCAGTGGAGCGAAGGCTGGGCGAAGGGCGACGCCGCGTTGGTCGCGGCGATCTTTACTGAGGACGGTGTTCAGTTGTCGGGGAATGGAACACTGATCAAGGGACGTCAGCAGATCATGGAACGCCAAAGGGTGGCAATGCAAGGTGCCGATCCGGGCGTAAAGGTTACCGCAATGACGACAAAGGTCTGGGTTGACGGCGATACCGTATACGAAACCGGCAAATACAAGTACGAGTACACGGTCAAAGGGAAACCCGGTACCGACGAAGGCAAATACGTCACGATCTGGAAAAAACAAAAGGATGGCTCATGGAAACTAACGATGGACATGGGCGTTCCGAACGACTGAACCGACGTCTCCCACTCTATTTGCTCTAATTCATGGCCCGTTCAAAAGGTTGAACATTTTAATTCCTCGACCTCGCCTCCCATATCGTTCAAAATCCGAAATTTCCAATTTTCAAACATTTCGTCCGTGAAGTCTTGGCTTTCGTTTTCCGATCAAGGTCGATCGGCTCAATCGCATCCTTTATTGAACGCGGCGCGTAGTCCCGCGTTTCTTCAACGGCACGATCTGACCGCCATAAGCTACGCTATCGGCGATCGGGACGAGGATTTGCCTACTTCCAGCAACTTTATCAACGTCGGGTCTTTGCACCGTTTCGGCTGTCGTACGACCCGCTATGGGCGGATGTTCGGGCTGACGAGCGGGTGATCAAGGTGGTCGGAAAACTTCCGCTCGCAATGGGTTCTGATTAAGGTTCCCGCAAAACTAGCTAGGTTTATTTTGGTCTGGCAACCTCTCGAAACAGCAGAGCATCAATCCTAATAGTAGAAAGGGTAGACAGCATTCAAGATTTGGGCGCGAAAAAGCCTTTCTCATTCCTCCTGTTTGCTTCAACGCCCGCCGGGTACTAGATCTGGCGGGCATTTTTATTTGTTTTTGAATTGCCTCCTAAGGCTTGCGCGGATTTTGGCGTATCTTTGCAGCCGAGGCCTCAAGTTGCTGGGCTCGCGGAAGCGCCTCCGAGGCCTTAGCTACCTGCGGGTCTTCTTCCGTTAGGATCTGGTTAGCGACTACACTTCCAAAAGCGGACATCGCGAGATCGTATCGGAGCCGCGTGCGGATAAATGCCTTTTGATCTTGCAAAAACCGGTCGGCAAAGGAGGCATCTGTGTCAGCTGAGGCATACCGGACGAAAGTATCGATCAGCCCTTCCGGCACCGCGATCTCGCCTCCGGCAACGCGTCGGCCGGATTTAGCCGCGGGTGCGACGCTGTATTTCTCGAAACCTCTTACCTTTCCATGAATAAGGTCGCGTGAAAAGAAAAATAGCGGGTCGAGCAAAGCCGACTGCTGCGGCGTCAAACCGGTACCAGCGATCCGTTCGTCGGGCATGATCCCGTCACCGCCGTAAACCTTTCTATTCGTTGTGGTATGTGCCTCGAATTTTACCTTTTCCTGTTCTGGTAGATCCGTGCGGCTCTTAAAATAATCGTAAAGGCCGAGGTGCGAATAGTCTCTCTGGATCGAACGGCCCGACGGCGTGTAATATCGCGCCGCCGTAAGCGTCAAGCCTGATCCGAAGGGCAGATTGATCACGTTCTGGACGAGGCCTTTGCCAAACGTCTTTTCACCGACAACGAGGGCCCTATCGTAATCCTGCAATGCGGCCGTGACGATCTCCGAAGCCGAAGCGGTATTTTCATTTACCAAAACCACGAGCGGAACACTATCGACGGCCCTGTTCGCCGACTTCCAGACACGGCTGTCGATCCGGTACCGTCCTCGCTGTGAAAGGATAACCGAACCCGCTGGCAGGAATTGTTCAGCTGTCTTTACGGCCTGTTCGACAATGCCGCCGGGATTTTCTCGGAGATCCAGGATCAGAGAGGTCATTCCCTGGCGGTGGAGGTCCTTTAACGCCTCGGCGAGTTCGCCCGCAGTCGTATAATTGAAGCCTTCGGACATATCGACGTAGCCGATACCGGGCCTAAGCATGTAGTAATCGGGAATCGAAGGCTGCGGAACAACGCCGCGTTTTAATTCGACCGTTTCGATGGCACCTGTCTCAGCCCGCTCAATTTTTACGCGGACAATGCTTCCGTCTTTTCCTCTTACTTCGTCACGGACATCGATCGAATCCTTGCCGTTCGAGGGTTTATCATTCACCGCGACGATCTTGTCGCCGTAACGGAGATGAGCGCGTTCGGCGGGCGAGCCGGGATACGTCGCGATCACGTAGGTATCACGCTGGCCGTTTCGTTCGTAATTAACAATGGTTGCTCCGATACCGGAGTATTCGCTCTGCTGCTCCTCGAGCAGGGAAGAGTATTCGGCCGAGTCGAAATAATTCGAGTGCGGATCGAGCGAATGGAGCGAGCTGGCGATGGCGGATTTGACCAGCGAGCCTGGGTCGGTAGAGCCTCCGGCGTAGTTTTTCTTGATGATGCCGAGTGCTTCGACCACGTCGGAAATGATCTTTTCACGCTCACTATCGACGATCGGCTCGCGAATGTTCGGCGACGAACCTGAGGCCGAGAACTGGCTGCCCGGCCTTAATTTGAAGGGTTCGGGTGGCGGAAGCTGCGAGATCGGCGGAGCGGTACGCTCTTGCGGGCGCACGATGCCTACACCTAGAACCAAGATCAATCCGAATAGACCTAATATCTTCGCCATATCAATGAATCCGAGCGCAAATGGACTACTGCTTTTTCCGAAGTAAGGCTGATCGTTTAGCGAGATGTTACACGCTTTTATCGAGGCTTCGCAAGCCGATCCGTGCCCTATCGACGGAGTTCGAAACTATTATTTGCAGTGAGCAAAGTTCTAATCCGGTAAGATTTCCAGTTTTGATTCACTTTCGGCGCAAAAGGTTGATTAAATTACGGGTTTCGGGTAAGACTTTATAACTATGCCCGAACAGGACAACAGCCAATTTGGCGACAAATTCCGCCAGATGATCGAAACTATCGATGTGGCGAACCTCTTGACCGAACCGTTGGCCGATTCGATCAAAAGCCTTCTATCGACATCAGCCGCCGCGCTAGTATCGCGGGAGGCTTCGGTACTAGTGCGGGATGGCGATCAGGGAGATCTACGGTTTCTGACGGCGATCGGCGAGGTGGCTGACATGCTATACGGCGTCAAGGTACCTGCCGGAAAAGGGATCGCGGGATTCGTGTTTTCGTCGGGCCAGCCGATGGCGGTCGGTAATGTCGGCGAGGAGTCGAGCTTTTACGCTGAGATCGACAAAAGGACGGGTTATTCGACGCAGACGATCCTCGCAACACCTCTGCGGCACGCGGGCGAGATAATCGGCGTCCTCGAATATGTCAACCGGCCGGGCGAACCGCCGTATGCTTCATTTACGCCCGACGAAATGGACAAGGCAGCGTTTTATGCTGATGCTATCGCTTCGCTGGTAAATGCCTACGAAGCCGCGAAACTGCTTCGCGAACTCGGAGATAAGGTCCTCAAAGACGATGAGAATGCCGGCCTGCCTGAACTTCGGGAATGGCTCCACAGGCTTCGAAACTCGTCTGAACACCGCGAGATGATGGATCTCGCGATTCTGATGCGCGAGATCGCGGGCCGCGGGCCCGGTGAACGCGAAATGTGCAAAGAGCTTCTCGAAGCAATCCTTAAATTTTCCGACAGAAACATTGAAACGAGTTTCCTGAGCATGTAGGTTCGGCTTTATCCGGCACTCTTTGGAGCAATATGTCGATCGTTGACGAAGCCCCCTTTTTCCCCGCCGTTTCGAGTTATTTTCGGCCAAATAACTGGCGCTCGGCGTCCGGTAAGGGTGTCACCGTGGCAATCATCGACAGCGGGATCGACGGTAATCATCCCGAACTCGAATCTAAGGTGATCGAATCAGTCGAGGCCCGGATCGATAATAAAAAGGTACTCTTCGAACCGTCGGATTCGGGCGATTCGGCTGGTCATGGCACTGCTTGCGCCGGGATCGTTTCAAGGATCGCGCCGGACGCGGTTTTCACGAGCATCAAGGTCCTCGGAGCGGGCGGTCTCGGTGATGGTCAAGCGTTTCTGGCGGGCCTTGAATACGCTATTAAGAAGAAGCACAAGCTGATAAACCTGAGCCTTGGAACCACGAAACCACAATTTTTCGCTCCGCTTCACGACCTGCTCGATCGCGCATATCAGGCAGGATGTATCGTCGTAGCTGCCGCAAATAATCTGCCGCAGCCGAGCTTTCCGTCGGTCTTTTCGTCATCGCTGATCTCGGTGATCAAGAGCGTCGATACCGATCCCTTCAATTTCGGGTTTCATTACGGTCAGGTGATAGAGCTGACGGCTCCCGGCGTCAATGTCCAGACCACTTGGCTGAACGGCGGTTACCGAAGCCTGACGGGCAACAGCTTCGCCTGCCCGCATATCGTAGGTGTGATCGCCCTTCTGCTCGAACGCTATCCCGATTTCACGCCGTTTCAAGTCAAATCCGCCCTGTACGCCATCGCTCGCGAAAATCAGGAACGAAAGAAATTATCAGAAACCTAAATAATCTGGTCCAGCCGTAAATCGGAGCGCCACGTTCTCTTTATCCAGGAAGGCGTGAATAGACAGGAAACGAACCTCCACACGGTGTAGATTCTTATCCTAAAAGTCATGTTTCACAAATTGTGGTACGTGCCACACTTTGCACAGCATGGCGACCTAACCCCTCAGAGATCTTCGCGTGTTCCGCGGTTTCAGCAAGATTTTAGGACGATCCTGTAAGCAGCTCTCGATCGGCAGTTTCAAAATACTGGCTCGTTCCACGGTTTGGCAGTTTTGATCGGACGATCCTGCAAATCGAGAGTTTTCCGCACTTGAAGATGTGTTTCACGGTTTCAGCAGATTTTGTAAGGTTCCGGATCTGTCCCGCTTTTGTCCCCGACCTTCTTAACGCTAATAACTTATCCCGCAAGGTGGGAGAGTAAATCGATTCGTAAGCTATTGATAATATATGGGTTACGTCGTTTCAAGCGACTTTTGTCCCATGTCCCGCTAATTTTTATTCTGATCTTGAGTGCCCTGTTTTCATGCACAAGTCACAGGCTTTAGCTGAGCCCTCCAAAATCGGCCTGTTCCACGGTTTACGCAAATTT
>JBDTZW010000030.1:0-1571 GCA_040004905.1 Acidobacteriota bacterium | reverse complement strand
CCATGTCGCCGATGTCGCCGTGAAACGCTATGGGCTGTCCGTCACGGTCAACTAAAAAAACGACCCGGGCCGCGCATTCCACGCAAAGCCTTGCGAGGATGCTCTTAAGCCTCTGAAACTGTCGTTCTTGTATAATAAAGGGCGTTTCAGCCATTTCGTTTTTAGTGTCGAAAAAAAAAGAGTGACGCGGGTTCGATTCTTGCGTGAGTTGAAACTGGCAATGCGGCCGGGGCGGGATTCCGGTAACTGACCGCAGTAATGAATCTAACATATTCGTTCGACAGACTACAAGACTTTTTTGCGGCAGCTGGCATAAAAACTCGAGGGCCTAAAAAGGCCGCGTATGCTCGGCTTGATTGGGCTCCCGCTTTTAAGTAAAGTCCGTTATCGATGGATATGGCTCGGAAAGGTCTAAATGTAGTGGCGATAGGCGGCGGTAACGGCTTGTCCACGCTGCTCTACGGGCTCAAAGACCACGTTGCCGCGTCGGCTCCAGTTATCGCCGACCTTTCCGCCATCGTTACTGTTTCGGATGACGGCGGAAGTTCGGGCCGCTTACGCGAGGAGCTTCAAATGCTTCCGCCCGGCGACATCCGCAACTGTATGGTCGCCCTCTCAGAAGATTCCGGTCTACTTTCAAAATTATTCCGCTACCGCTTTCGCGGCGATGGCGACCTCGGCGGGCATAGCTTCGGAAATATCTTCCTCGCAGCCTTGACCGAACTGACCGGCGATTTTGCCGAGGCCGTCAAATTGTCTTCCGAGATCCTTGCGAGCAAGGGCCATATCTATCCGGCGACGATGTCGGACGTCCGGCTCGCAGCGGAACTCGAGGACGGCACCGTTGTTCGCGGCGAATCGAAAATTGGCAAGATTGGCAGCGCCATTAAACGCATATATCTCGAACCCGACGATTGCCAACCGATGCCTGACGCACTCTCGGCCATCGAAAATGCAGATATCATTTCGGTCGGGCCCGGGTCGCTCTTCACAAGCCTTCTCCCGCCGCTCCTGGTCAACGGCGTTTCTGAGGCGATCGAGCGATCGCCGGCGGTGAAGGTCTTTATATGCAATCTTATGACGCAGCCGGGCGAGACTGACGGTTTTACGTCACGGAAGCACCTTGAGATAATTCGCGATCACTCGCCGCCATTGGCCTTTGATTACATCGTTCTAAACGACCGCCCCATTACCCGGAAGCAGGAATCTATCTACGGAAGCGAAGGAGCGGTGCAGATCGGTGTTGACGGGTCGATATCAGGATCCACGATTGATGGCGTAACAATTATTTATGATAATCTATTGAGCGAAGGCGACATGGTCCGACACGATTCGGCAAGGCTCGCGACGCGCCTGATTGAATGTGCCGCAAGTCGTTGAAGGTAAGTGGCTTAGATGCGACCGAAAATTGTCCTTGAGCTTGAGGTTTTTATCGATGGGAGATCCGGCAAACGAACAAAAACCGCTCGACGTTATGATCCTCGCAGCGGGGCTCGGGACACGAATGCGTTCGAATCGGGCCAAGGTGCTTCATCGGCTTGACGGCCGTCCGCTTATCAATCACGTTTGCC
>JBDTZW010000220.1:0-5225 GCA_040004905.1 Acidobacteriota bacterium | reverse complement strand
GCATGCGATTCAATTTCAATTCCGATTGGAAATTGTGCGCATGTGATCCGTTAGGAGCCGAAACGACTGTCTTTGATGATTCCGCATGGAAGGGAATAACACTTCCCCATGCATGGAATGAGGACGACGCTTTTCGCAGGGATATCAAGGATCTTTCGACGGGGACCGCTTGGTATCGAAAGCATTTTAGGTTGCCGCAAGATAGTACCGGCAAAAAGATCTTTCTAGAATTCGAAGGCATACGTCATGCCGGCGAATTCTATTTGAATGGCAAACTCATCGGGCGAAGCGAAAATGGTGTGATGGCCTTCGGCTTCGACATTAGCGACTTTGTCGTTTCGGGTGAAAATGTTTTGGCAGCCCGGATAGACAATTCGTGGGACTACAAAGAAAAAGCCACCGGGTCATCATTTCAGTGGAACGATCGAAATTTTTACGCCAACTATGGCGGGATCAACAAAAATGCCTGGCTGCATGTCACCGACAAGCTCTACCAGACCCTGCCGTTGTATTCCAACCTGCAAACCATGGGTGCCTATGTTTACCCAACCGCTATCGACATAAAAAATAGATCTGCAATCATAACGGCAGAAACACAGGTCAAGAACGAGTACTCGACATCAAAGGCATTCAGCTACGAGATCGAGATCAAGGATGCGAACGGCAAGTCTGTCAACATTATCAATGGCGGTAATTACACCCTCGCCCCAAATGAAACAAAAATGATCTCGGCATCCGAAAAGCTTTCGAACCTTAATTTCTGGAGTTGGAGTTACGGTTATCTCTACGATGTATTTACAACATTAAAGGTTAACGGTAAGGCGATCGATACCGTAAAAACTCGCACAGGGTTTCGAAAAACTGAATTTGCCAACGGCACGTTCAAATTGAACGAGCGAACCATTCAGGTCCACGGTTATGCTCAGCGCACGACCAACGAATGGCCCTCGCTTGGTTCCGCTGTGCCTGCCTGGATGAGTGATCTCAGCAATCGGATGGTCGTCGAAGGCAACGGAAACCTTGTTCGATGGATGCATGTTACGCCGTGGAAGCAGGATGTCGAATCCTGCGACCGCGTAGGGCTAATGGAATCGATGCCCGCGGGTGATTCGGAAAAGGATGTTGACGGCCGTCGTTGGCAGCAGCGGCTCGAACTGATGCGCGATGCGATAATTTACAACCGCAACAACCCAAGCATTGTCTTTTACGAATCAGGCAACAAGGGAATTTCCGAAGCTCACATGTTGGAAATGAAAGCCGTTCGTGACAAATACGATCCGCACGGCGGACGGGCGTCCGGTTCGCGCGAAATGCTTGACAGTAAGGTAGCCGAATATGGTGGCGAAATGCTCTATATAAACAAAAGCGCTTCGATTCCGATGTGGGCCATGGAGTATTCTCGCGATGAGGGCCTGCGAAAATATTGGGACGAATTCTCTCCGCCGTTTCATGAGGACGGCGATGGCCCGCTATACAATGGTCAGAACGCCGCCGAATATAACCGCAACCAGGATTCGCATGCGATCGAGGATGTCGTGCGCTGGTTTGATTACTGGGAAGCCCGGCCCGGCACGGGCAAACGCGTAAGCTCGGGCGGTGTGAACATCATTTTCTCGGACTCGAACACGCATCATCGCGGAGCCGAAAATTACCGCCGCAGTGGTGAAGTCGACGCATTGCGAATTCCGAAAGACGGGTTCTTCGCTAACCAGGTGATGTGGGATGGTTGGGTCGATGTCGATAAACCGAGAACCCATATTATCGGACATTGGAACTATCAACTGGGAACAAAAAAGGACGCTTATGTCGTTTCAAGCGCCAAGAAGATCGAACTTTTTATTAATGGCGTTTCAAAAGGTTTTGGCAAGCAGAGTAGCCGGTTTCTGTTTACGTTTAAGAATATCGAATGGCAGGCAGGGAAGATCGAGGCGATCGGCTATGATGCTTCGGGGAAGAGAGTTACTCAAGATGCAATAAAAACCGCAGGGCCGTCCGTCGCGATTAGATTAACGCCCCATACCGCGCCAGGTGGCCTAAAGGCAGACGGTGCTGATATCGCGATCATCGATGTGGAAGTTATCGACAAAGACGGTAACCGCTGCCCGACGGCGTTGAACCTTATAGACTTTTCTCTTGAAGGCAGTGCCGAATGGCGCGGAGGTCTTGCTCAAGGACCGGACAATTACATTCTAGCCAAGAGTCTTCCTGTCGAAGGCGGCATCAACAGAATATTGATCCGTTCGGCGACCATCCCGGGTGACATAAAACTGAAAGCGTCTTCCAATGGACTGAGAACTGCTGAGCTCGCATTCATATCGTCGCCTGTTCCTTTGACCGATGGTTTATCGTCAGTCTTTCCGGCCGATGGACTACCTTTATATCTCGATCGGGGCCAAACGCCTTCGGGAGAGTCTTTCAAGGTTTCCCGCCGAACACTCGGCATCGCTGGTGTAACGGCCGGATCGAATTCCGAAGGGGCAAGGAATAGTTTCGACGATAACGAAACAACCGATTGGTCAAGTGACGGAAAGCCCGACACGGCGTGGATCAAATATGAGCTTGCCACTCCAGCGAGAATCGATCAGGCTGTTCTGAAAGTTGTCGGTTGGCGAACGCAAAGTTATCCCATAAAGATCTCCATTGATGACAAGGTTGTGTTCACTGGCGTCACTACCAGGTCGCTGGGGTACGTGACGATCAAGTTTCAACCGACCCTAGGACGAACCATCAAGATCGAACTGACCGGAGATGCCAGCAATCGTGATGCCTTCGGCAACATTGTCGAGATCGGTGGTACGCCTGATCCCAAGTCGGGCGCGGCAAAAGGCGGCAGGTCAGTACTCGGCATTGTCGAAGCGGAATTTTACGCGTCCATCCCTAAATGAAGAATCCGAAGATCACCCGGCGTGAATTCATCGGCAGCCTTGCGGCTACGGCTACGCTTGCCAACGCATGGTCGGCTGATGCAGACTCGTTGTCAAAGATCGACAGGTTTGCGTTGGTGTCACGCCACAACCCGATCATCCATAAATTCGAACCCCTTTCGCCGCTCTCGGTCGGCAACGGCGAATTTGCTTTTACGTGCGATGTAACTGGCCTTCAAACATTTCCTGAGATCTACGCCGACGCCATGCCGCTTTGTACGATGTCTCAATGGGGCTGGCACACAACCCCCCGGCCCGCGTCGATCAAGGACGCTCTCTTCAAACCGACCGAGTATGAGAGCTACGGTCGAAACGTTCCTTACATAACTGGCAAGACTGGCCAGGACGAGCTTTATAACTGGCTTCGTGAAAACCCGCATCGGCTGCATCTTGGACGGATCGGGTTTCGGCTCGTCAAAGCGGAGGGGAGCGAAGCAAAACCGTCCGATATAACCGCGATCGAACAGCAGCTCGATCTTTGGAGCGGAACAATTCACAGCCGCTTTCGATTCGAGGGAGAAAGCGTAGCGGTGCGAACTACTATTCACCCCGCATTGGACCTTCTCGCGATCGCCGTCGAATCGCGGCTGATCGTTGCGGGGAAATTGTCGATTAGCATTAAGTTTCCCTATGCATCTTCCGCCATACACGCCGCGGAATGGGCCTCGTCTGACAAACATCGAAGCGATTTGTGGTATCAGGATTCTAAAACGGCCGTCATAGATCACTTTCTTGATTCGGACCTTTATAGCGCAGGCTTCAAATCTAGCGGCGGCTCTTTTGAACAGAAAGGCCCTCACGAATTTCTGTTGCGCGGACGCGAAACCGGAGTGCTGGACTTTTCGGCATATTTTACGCCGCAGGTCACCGATTTCAAGACTTCGCCGGTGGCTTCCGAGATCTTTTCCGCGAGCGAAGTTCACTGGAGAAAATTCTGGACTGTAGGCGCAGCCGTCGATCTTTCGGAAAGCAAAGATCCGCGTGCGAATGAGCTCGAACGGCGAGTTGTTCTCTCGCAATATCTGACAGCCATCAATTGTTCGGGTTCGACGCCGCCCCAGGAAACCGGATTGACCTGCAATAGCTGGTACGGCAAATTTCATCTTGAGATGCACTGGTGGCACGCGGCACATTTTGCCTTGTGGAATCGTTTGCCAATGCTTGAGAAAAGTTTGGGCTGGTACAGCAAGATACTGCCAAGCGCGAAAGAGCGAGCGCAAGAACAAGGGTACGATGGAGCCCGCTGGCCGAAGATGACCTCGCCTGACGGACGCGACAGCCCTTCGCCGATCGGGCCGCTGCTGATCTGGCAGCAGCCGCATCCGATCTTTTACGCCGAGCTTGCCTATCTGAATCGCCCGACCGCGGCCACCTTGCGAGCGTATCAAGAGGTGGTTCACGAGACGGCGAAGTTCATGGCCTCGTATGCGCATTTTGACGAGAAGACAACTCGATATGTTCTTGGACCACCCGTAATACCTGCACAGGAAAATCATCCGCCGCGCGAGACCTGGAACCCGACGTTCGAGCTCGAGTACTGGCATTTCGGACTAGCCACCGCTCAGAAATGGCTCGAACGCCGTGGCCAGAAACGCGATCCAAAATGCGATGACATAATTCGCAAGCTCTCGCCGCTTCCGGCCAAGGACGGTGTATATCTCGCGCATGAAAATTGTCCGCAGACTTTTACAGAGCGAAACAAAGATCACCCGTCGATGCTCGCGGCTCTGGGCGTTTTGACTGGTGAAAAGGTAGATCGAGATACGATGAGCCGTACACTGAAAAAAGTAATGAAGGAATGGGATTGGGCTGAAACCTGGGGTTGGGACTATCCCATGACCGCGATGACGGCGGCCCGCGTCGGCGAACCGTCGACTGCTATAGACGCTCTGCTTCTCGATACTCCCAAAAATCATTACGCCATTAACGGGCATAATTATCAGCGGCCAAATCTGCCGCTTTACCTTCCGGGAAACGGCGGATTGCTCTATGCTATTGCCTTAATGACAAACGGCTGGAAAGGCTCGCCGAAACGAAACGCTCCGGGCTTTCCCAACGACGGTTCGTGGACAGTTCGAAGCGAAGGATTCAACAAATCGCTATTCCAAGAAATTTGATCTTCGGTCATACAAGGAGAAAATCGATCATGCGTATCTTCGTTCTGAGTTTAATAACATTTGCGGCTCTTACCTGCCTCGGGCAGGCGCCGCTGGACGCAGCGGCTGAGAAAAAACGTGCGGACCAGCTGCAGGCACGCTATAACGACTTTGCTAATTTTGCCCGGTATCATGACGCGAACTC
>JBDTZW010000283.1:0-1588 GCA_040004905.1 Acidobacteriota bacterium | reverse complement strand
TTACCGACCTCGAACGTCTTCGCGAACTGCTCAGCACGATCGGTGAACGTTCACGCCTGGTCGAGATCCTCAACGAATGTCTCGCCAGCGACGCAGTTGCTAAGAACGGCGTACAGGTGATGATCGGAAGCGAAAATCGAACGCCGTCGTTCCAAAATTGTTCGCTGATATCGGCGCCGTACAGGATCGGCAACGGTTCTGCGGTCGGAACATTAAGTGTTCTCGGCCCGACCCGGATCGAATATGCACGCATGATATCGATCGTTTCATACGTAGCCCGCACGCTTGAAAAAATGATGTCTACCGACGTCTCCAAGAACTAGTTTTTCCCCGCATATGCCGACCGCTCCGGCTGTGTCCCGTCAATAAATGACTTCAGATCAACGAAATCAAAATGATGAATTTGGCGCCGATGTTCACGGCGCCGAACCTGAATCCGTTGAGGATTTCATCAAAGCGCTCGAAGCCAAGGAAAAGGACCTGCACATCTCGTCGGAAATGGTGATCGAGGTCGAAGGCTCCGATTTCGACGATCTTAATATTCCCGATTTTATCGCGAATGAGATCGCTCCGGTCCCCGCAAAACCGCCCGTGCTCTCCGCAAAACCGGTGATTCAGACGCCGCCCGTGGTCGCTCCGAATACACAGAAGGAACTCAACGAACTCAAGCAAAAGGTAAAGGTTTTGGTCAATGAAAAGGCCGACCTCCATGAAAAGTCGCTTCGCCGGTTGAAAGAATTTGAGAATTTCAAGACGCGGATGGAGCGCGAGCGGACCGATACATTCAAAAATCAGCTCGCCAATCTCGCGACCAAAATGCTTCCCGTTCTCGATAATCTCAACCGTGCTCTCGATTTCTCAGCGGCCGTGCCCATCGAAAAGCGCATCGAGATGGAGGAATTTTTCGATGGTATCGTCCTCGTAAATCATCAGATCAACGACGTCTTTGCCGGCATGGGAGTTCAGCAGATCCCTGCGATCGGTGAAGAGTTCGATCCAAATGTTCATGAGGCGGTCTCAACGGACGAATCGGGCACCTACGCGCCGAATATCGTCTCCGACGAATTCTTGAAAGGCTACCGGATCGGCGATCGCGTCATCCGCCACTCGATGGTCAAGGTATCCAAACCGGCGGTGCCGAAAACGCCGCCACCCGTCGCGGCCCTCGAATTGCCCGAAGCATTCGAACCCGAATTAGAAGTTTTATCCGAGATATCCATCGCGGAGCCAGATCAAGCGGAGTAATTTCTTCCACGGAAAAATTCCGAAAGCTCACTTAGAGGAAAATCACCGATTATGTCAAAAGTTATAGGAATCGACCTTGGCACAACCAATTGCTGTATCTCAGTATTGGAAGGCGGAGCTGTTCAAATTATCCCCAACAAAGAAGGCGGCCGCACGGCCCCGTCCGTTGTCGGATTCACCGACAAGGATGAACGCCTTGTCGGGCAGATCGCCAAACGCCAGGCCGTTACCAATCCGGTAAACACGCTATACGCGGTCAAACGTCTCATCGGCCGAAAATTCGACGCCCCTGAGGTCGCGAAAATGCGCGAGACGGTGCCCTTCGAGATCGTTCCCGCTCCAA
>JBDTZW010000021.1:0-1591 GCA_040004905.1 Acidobacteriota bacterium | reverse complement strand
TAAAATATCTTCGATTGAAATTTAGACGCGAATGCCCTACAATGACCAAAAGTCGATTTTGGTCATTGGTCATTATGAGAGATTCCGTTCAAACCAGAAGTGTTCGCGACGCGATCCTGGACGCAACTGATCGCCTGCTAACCCGTTTCGGCTATAAAAAGATGACGATCGATGACTTGGCCCAAGAGGTCGGCATCGGCAAAGGAAGTGTCTATCTTCATTTTCAGAGTAAAGAAGAGATCGCTCTCTCGCACATCGATCGGATCATCGAACGGTTAAAAAGGTCCTTGACCGCGATCGCCGCAAAGCCCATCCCGGCCGATGAGCGTCTTCGCCTTATGCTTATCGAACGCGTCCTCTTCCGGTTCGATAGCGTTCAGCATTATTCAACGAGCCTAAACGATCTCCTCGCGTATATCCGAGCAAGTTTGTTAGAGCGGCGTAAGGTCTATTTTGAAGAAGAAGCCCTGATCTTCGCAAAGGTCATCGAAGAAGGCACTGCGGCCCGTGTCTTTCGAGAGGTTCATGCTCTCGAAACAGCTCGAACGATACTGCTGACCACGAACTCACTTCTTCCTTACAGTCTCAGCCCCGAGGAACTCGGAAAACGCAGCGACATTAAACGCAAAACCGTCGAGATCGCGGAACTTATCCTCGGCGGTATGCGCGCGTGATTTTTTTGATCGCCAATAATAAAGGAGTAAATCATCCATGAAAGCAATATTTTCAGCAATACTGTTTTTCGGAACGACAACGCTTGTATATTCGCAGCAGCCGCAGCCTTTGCCGGACGGCCCGATCGACGCCGCAACTCGCTCAACCGTGATAAAGAACGTGAACAGCGAATTAAACAATGGATACATCTTTCTCGACACCGCCAAGAAAATGGAGACGGACCTTAACGAGCGTCTTTCGGGCGGCGAATACGACAAGGTAACGACAGCTCGGGCTTTTGCCGAAAAGCTCACGGCAGACCTCCAGGCGATCAGTCACGACAAGCACTTACGCGTTCGGTTTTCCGCTCAGCCGGTGCCGATTCGAAAGGCCAAAGATGAGCCGACCGACGCCGAAAAGGCCGATTTCGCCGACTTCAATAAACGCGTGAATTATGGATTTGAAAAGGTCGAGCGTCTTCAGGGAAATATCGGTTACATCGACCTTCGCGGATTCTTCGATCCAAAGGAAGGGATCGATACCGTCGCGGCAGCGATGACCTTTGTCTCAAATACTGATGCCCTGATCTTCGATCTTCGCCAGAATGGCGGCGGCGATCCTGAAATGGTCGCGCTGATATGCTCGTATCTTTTCGGCGATAAAGCCGTCCACCTTAACGATCTCTATTTTCGAAGAGAAAACAAGACGGACGAATTCTGGACAAAACCCATAGTTGCCGGCAGAAAATTTCTCGACAAGGACGTCTACCTTCTTACAAGCAATCGGACCTTTTCCGGAGCAGAGGAGTTCAGCAATAACCTGAAAACGCTCAAACGAGCCACTCTCATCGGCGAGACCACCGGCGGCGGAGCAAATCCCGGCGATTCGGTTCGCCTGACCGAACATTTCCTGGTATTCGTGCCGACCGGACGCGCGA
>JBDTZW010000285.1:0-17919 GCA_040004905.1 Acidobacteriota bacterium | reverse complement strand
TCAAGCGTGAGGAACTGATACGAACCGGTTCGGTTGTGCTTCACGAGAAATATTTCGCAAATCTCGGTGGAAACGGCAAAGCTGACGGCAACGCTCTAAAGCTGATCCAGCAGTGGTTCGGCAGCTACGAGGCATGGGAAGCGGAATTCAAACGCATTGGCAACGCGCTCGGCGGCGGTTCCGGCTGGACGATCCTTGCCTTTAATCTGCACACCCGGGAATTTCACAACTATTGGGCCGCAGATCATGCCCACAGTTCCGCCACCGGGATCCCGCTACTGGTTCTGGATATGTATGAGCACGCGTACCAAATGGACTACGGTGCGGCCGCCGCCAAATACGTCGACGCCTTCATGCAAAACGTAAACTGGGAAGAGGTAAATCGACGAGTCGAAATGGTGCAGAAAATAAGTGCGTAAGAAAAGCTCACCCGACTCCGCGCGAAGCCTTTTGGGACACGTTCGATCGAACGGCAATCGGGAAGTAAGGTGGGAGATTCGCCCCCGGTGAAACGAGCAACTTCTCAAAATCATCCAAACAACAGCACAGAATAAAGGTGGACGTTGAATGGTAAATGGTGAGCTAGCCATCACGGTGGGGGTTGCCGGGCTAACCGGTCTTGGCGGGCTGGTCCGGATATAACTCGCATGACAGCGTGCCCCAGCACCACCATGCTGACGTAGGCGGCGGAGTCGGCCAGGATGGGAGCGATCCCGGGAGCGAAGACCATCCACGCTGGAAACGTAATAGCGTACAGATAGTCGCGGGGCGGGCCGATTATCGCTACGATCCCAATGAATATCGCCAACCCACGCCACCCGAACCGCCGGGCCAAACGCCATGTAATGAGATAGACCGGAGCAAGCGTGATTGCGGTTCCGAGGTAAAAGATTGGCAGGAAATATAGATTGGGCTCAAACGGGATGTTCCACAATCCGAGCGCTTCGCATAGTGCGATCACGCCAAGGGCCATTAAGGAAGCTGCCAACGCCCCGACAAAAGCTCCGGCAACACGTCGTAAGGTTGCCCGCGTAAAATAGATCACGGCAACCAGCAAGATCATATAAAGGCCGGTCACGACGAGCATTTCCAAAGTTGTCATAGCATCCTCACGAAATTAAAAAGCTTCGTCCACTTCTGAGCGAAGCCTTTCGGTTTATATTCGATCAAACTGAGATCGTGATGGGTTCGCTCGGGTGAAATGTTGAGAACAATAGCAAAAGTCGCTTAGTGAATAAAAAGTAGCAACACGCCCGATGGGTCAACTACGTGAACGATCGTTGTGTCACCGATGATCTCGGTGTTTCGCATTCGTGCATCGCCGTAATTTCCGCTATCGATAAGTCTTTTGGCATGGTCGTGCCAAACGGTTACATCTTCTACCTCGAACTGAAGCATGAAATTATCGGCCCACTCTTTGACGTAGTAATCTTGCAGCCTAAAAATGGTTCCGCCCAGGCTACAATCGTAATCGCCACCCCACGCTTCCGAAACCTCGAAACCCATAGCTCGGTAGAAAGCTTTCGACACTTCAATGTCTTTTGCAGGAACGTAGATCTTTAGGCCAAGAACAGTCAAATTCATATGCGCTCATCTCCAACAATTCCGATCATCCACACAATATCATAAGTAGTGAAAGTAAGAGGTTGAGGGTCGTAAAAGGTGGGCTTGTTTCACTCACTAGCTGATATGGGTCGTGGGTGAAACCAATGGGAGTGACACTTGAGGAACGAGAGCATGGCTCGTTGAGAGCGTCGGGGTTTTCGCGGGGCGAACCGATATCCGTGGCAAGGGTTCGCGGTACTTCAAAACCGGAAAACTGTCACCGGGTGGATCTCGCGGCGAATATTCCCGTTTGGAAACGGGCGATCAGACACCGATAGTTCCAAATAAATATTCCGACGGCTAATGCGAGGTAAAGCCATGCCAGGTAGGTCAGCACGATGACCGTTCGGCTTTCGTCGTTACGAAAATAAAACGCGAGGCTGAACTGCAGTAAAAATAATCCGACCAACGCAAAGGCACTTTTCAAACTTAGACGCAGGCAGACGAGCAGGGCAAGACCAAAAAGGGATTGCGCCGCAGTCAAGAAAAATTCTTCCTGCTGGCGTAGATCCAACGGAAGCGAACCGATCTTGCCAGCTCCGAGGGAAAATGCCAGGGGGATCATTCCGACCAGCAGCGTCCACTGGTTGATCTTATCGCTGATCAAAGCTCCAAGGGCAATCGTCGGCCGCAAAGCGAGGGTAAAAAGAATTGCAATTATTATTTCGGGCGATTCGCCTGCGAGAGGGGCAACCCACTGTATAACCAGAAATTCGTTAATTCCAAACAGACGGCTACCCGCAATAAGTGATTCGGCGAACGGTTCGGCGGTTACGATAATTACGAAAGCGGCAAACAGGGCCAGAGCGGCAATTGCCGCATACTGCTGTTGCTTTGGCAGAGTTTCCAACACGGCCGCCGGCCCGATTTCAATTTCTCCTTCATCATCGTCATTTGTGGGCATACGGCCAACGCGCCACACGTAAGCGGCGAAGATCGCGAGGAGAGAGAGCGTGTCCAAGACGTCTATCCGATCTTTAACGACAATAACAAAGGCATAAACGCTGGAAAGGGCGAGAAAGACGATCTCGGCACTATTCTGCGGATAAAGCTGCACTCCCCTTTTACCGCTGCGCCACCAGAAAAGTAATACAATGAGCGGCCAACCCGTTCCGACAAGCAGACGGTTCGCTCCCGTCATATTAGCTGCGGCAAATCCGACATACTGCGAACCCGGATGAATTCCAGCCTGATAGCTGAAGTAAATATCAACCGCATATTCGGGCAAAACTGTGATCAACGCCAAGACCGCTACCGCCAGCCCGCGCGAAACATGCTGCTCCGCCGCCTCCGCTCCCCACGAAAGGAGAAATCCGGCACCCAAAATGGCAGCAAAAAAGATAGCCATTGCCGATATCGTTGCCACATGCATTCCGGTCAGCCTCACGATCACACCGGGGAGTGTCGCGACTACTGCAAGAGCTACGTATAAAATAAACCTTTTCAAAAACTTGCTTCCTTTCGTAGTTCGACGCATTCGTCTTTGGGATTGCGCCGCAGGATATTCAGATCGTCGCCGTAGTAGAGAGTATTCATGTAAGGTTGCGCAGGGGAAATGTAACATCGAGATACGGTCGGCGCAAAGCCGATTCGCGGGTGGGCTGCTCGTATGTACGTTTTCGCACAGGCACGGGGCTCTACCTTATGTATTCTTCAACGGAAGAGGAATAAGGTTAAAGGAGAAACAAATATGGCACAGACAGCAATACAAACGAGCAGCGATAAAAAACCAATGTTCACGAAGGCATTCAGCACTTTTTCGGTGAATGATCTGCAAAAGGCAAAAGCCTTTTACGGTGAGACGCTCGGCCTGAAGATAAACGACGAAAAAGTAGGGTTCGGTTTAGAGTTTGAAGACGGCCCGAAGTTGTTTATTTACCCAAAGGCGAACCACGAGCCGGCGACCTTTACGGTGCTTAACTTTAGCGTGGACGCGATATCCCCGGCCGTCGAACAACTTGCGGCAGTCGGCATTAAATTCGAATCCTACGAAGGCGAGATGAAGACCGACGAGAACGGCATCTGCTGGGGAAAGCGCGCCGGCGGGCATGGACCAAACATTGCCTGGTTCAAGGACCCGGCCGGAAATTTCCTCTCGGTCGTCGAGGCCTGATCAGCAGGTAAATATTTACGCTCATCGAAACAAAAAAGGCTTCGTCTCGGATGAGAACGAAGCCTTTTGGTTATATCCAGACAATATCGACCGATTCAATAAAACCGTCGCGATCATAGTTGGGGACCAGCTCAAAACACCCGCATGGCACGTTTGTATTTCGGGCGAACCAGAACTCCAGGCCCTCCCGCGTCTTCTTGAGCCATCCCAGAGGCTCCGATTCACAAATGACCAGCGTAACGTCATTCGAAAAGTTGGCGTTAGGGGCGACTACGCAAATGCGGCCGCTTTGAGGGTGTCTCTCGATAGACAACAGCACAATACTAAACAAGATCGGATTTTTCTGAATGTGTGCCACTTGTGATCGGGCGATGTCAAGGAGTAAATGAGAGAAGTCACGTGCCGAACACGGCAGAGCATCCGGATAAGAAAAAAAGCCCGCCCATCTCGGAGCGAGGCCCTTGGATCATATTCTATTGAAATGGCAATCGAGAGTAGGGAGCGGGTGATCCGCTCGGGCGGCGATGTTTCTACCACCCCACCCTCCGAATCCGCCAACCGGTATTGTTGGCAACCTTGTCGCCCTTTGCCCGCGGCTCTATTGAGCGGCGAATGAGGGATCTGAATAAAACTCCAGGAAATCGCAGTTTTGGCATCGGAATGTTCCTGTAGGTATTCCGTCGGACGCACGCACCTTTGTGGCGGCCCAAAACGACTTTTCCGGCTGCCCTTCGTGCCAGCTATCCACAAAAGCGTCGCCGAAGGTCTTCAATCAATGGACTCTCATTTATTAAATAAAGGAAAGCGCAAGAGTTTGCGCTTTCCTTTATTTCGTCGTATTAACTTTTCCGGTCCTATTTGTCCGCGATGAAGTCAAGTTTATCGATATCCTCTAGGATCGATACCGCCCTTGCTTCGGGAGAGAAGGTGTAACCTTTTGATCTCACGGTGAATACATATGTTGCACCTGCGGTGAGATCGCTAAAACCAAAATAGCCAAACGAGTTGGTAAAAGCAGTCCGCGTTTGTCCATCTTGACCTGATACCGAAACCAGCGCCCTGGAAATGCTTCCGCCACTACTATTCGACACACGGCCCCGAACGGACACATTCGCGGCCGTCGGGCCAAATATCTGGACCAACCCGTCGGTGAATGTGGCCGGCAGAACTTCAGCATTGGCGTCAACCACCTCGCGAAATACGGGTGAATCGCTAAAGGTCAGCGAGGTCGGCCCAACAGTGGCACTCGGAGCCACATCAAACCGGATAGAAACGAGCTGCTTTGTGCCCGCCGGACTGGACTGCCCGATCGGATACGCGAGGACAACGCCGACCTTGCCGCTGATGTTCGTGTTTGGAATGAGTGTAGCAGTAGCTGCACCGGTCCCGAGGCTAACGGCCGGATTCGCCAATTTATTCGGATCGTAGTTCAAGGTAAAGCCAACGCCGTTCTCGTCACCATTAGAATCCAGCTCAAGCGATACTATGACGAACGAGTGGATCGCCGCCTGCGAGTTTACGACACGGATCGCTCGAGGCGAAGCAAGCTTGTTTTTTAGCTGTATCGATGTTTGTCCCGCGAGTTCGCTGACAAAATTGGCCGAGCTTGCTCCGCCCGCCGATTGGACCGGGTCGAGGGCCGCAGCGTATCTGCCGGCCTGAGTGTAGTCGGAGACCGTCAGGACGCCGTTGCCCTTGGTTCCGCGCGGTGCGGAATCGGCTCTCTGAAACTCGTTGAGCTGATCGGGCGTCAGCGTGCCCGCGACGAATTTTCCGACCATCGTATAGTCGGCTACCGTGACAGAACCATTACCACTTCCCGTGGGCCGGGGAGCGACGTCCGCCTCGTAACCCTGCGAAAATGTCACCGCACCGTCAGCATATTCCGAAGGAAGGACGCCTGCGTTTTGATCGGTGATCTCCCTCGCCACCGGAACATTGCCAAACGCGATCGGCGTCGAATAGAGCGCGGTTGGTGCCGTCATAAACGTCAGCATCGCGATCTGCCGATTTCCAACAGTGAAATGCTGGCCAGCAGGTAGAGCGACGATGATGCCGACGGTCCCGGTTTGCGGATTTGTGATAAGCGAACCGGCGGCAGCGTCTGCGCCCAGTGAAACCTGGACGTTGCTCAGCAAATTCGGATCGTAACTGATGCTAAAGCCCGCCGAGTTCTCATTTCCCTGCGAGATAAGTTCTATCGGCACAACTACTGCGTTTCCGCCGACGGTGTCGCCATTCACAACCCGGACGGTTCTCGCAGCCGGACCGGTGGATGAAATAAAGTTAGCATCAGTTACGTTCGCCCCGAGATTTGCATAACTCAGGTTGAACGGCTCAAATGTATGACCATTCGCATTTGGAGTGACGAGGTAATTTCCGCCGCCGGAAAGATTGGTGAAGGTATAGTTGCCGAGGACATCGGTCAGCGCTGTTTTCGACTGCGAACCCGCGAGCGTTACTAAAACATTCGGCAGCGGAGCGTTATTCTCGACGATCTGGCCCCCGATCGAAACGCTCGACGGCAGACCGCCGTCGTCGTCAACTATCACGAGGCTCCGCGTGATCGGGGAACCGAGACCCGCGCCGCCGGTAGGATTCGACAGCGTTAAAAATACCGTTTCGTTCGATTCGCCAATGTTGTCCTGGAGGATAGGGACGCTGAAAGTTGCGATCGTCTGCCCATCATTAAAGATGAGTGTGCCGGACGCAGCAATGTAGTCCTGTCCTGCCGTCGCCGTACCGTTCGCTGTCGCGTAATCGATCGAGACTGTGCCGGCGGTTCCGCCGAGCCGTCTTACTTGAATGATAGCCGTGCCGGCTGCTTCACCGACGTTTGAACCGACGCCGAATTGGATCTTGCCGGGATTGTCATCGTCCTGGATAGTGCCGATGCCTTGACCTTTTCCAAGCCCTGCATTCTGCGGATCCTGAAGGTTGACGAAAAACGTCTCATCAAGCTCGCTAAGGGTGTCACCATTGACTGCGATCGTGACGGTTTTGGTCGTCTGGCCTGGGTTGAATACGAGCGTGTCGGCGTTGAAGGCGTAGTCGATACCGGTCGTCGCCGTGCCATTAGCCGTCGAGTAATCAACCACGACGGTTTGTCCGGACGGCGCCGACAAGGTCACGTTGAAGGTGAAGTTTGTAGTTCCCTGATTGCCCTCGGGAAGCAAGACATCACTGACCGATATCGTCGGCGGATTGTCGTCGTCGACGATCGTGACGACCGATGTCGGCGTTAGAAGTCCGGCCCCGTTTGTCGGACTGGTGAGCGTTAGGTTGACTGTTTCGTTCGGCTCGTCGATCGCATCGCTGGTTATCGGTATTGTAAACGTCTTGGCCGTGGTATCGCCGTTGGCCCAACTAAGAGTACCGGACGCGGTTGTGTAATCCTGGCCGGCGGTCGCGGTGCCGTTGCTTGTCGCGTAATTGACCGATACAGGACCGAAGGAACCAAAGGTACGGGTAACCGAAATTGTCGCTGTTCCGGCAGCCTCGTTCACAGAATACGTTGAGGCACTGAATCCGAGCGAACCCGGGATACCCGTGACGGTAAAGCACGGCCCGAACTCGGACGTATTGCCGTTGGCGTCGGTCGCCGTTGCGCTCAGGCTCTGACCGACGTTGAGCGGCAAGCCGAGATTGAATCCCGCGTTACCGGTTGCGTCGGTAACAACATTTGCCGTGCCGAGATAGAACTGGCCCTCGCCATTACCCGACGCATCGCAGGCGTTATTGCGGTAAATATCGATAGCAAACGGGGTAGCGGTAGAACTGTTCAATGTTCCGCTTACCGAATTGGGGAATGCAGTGGTAATGAGCGGGAAGTTCTGCAGATTGTTAGCTCCGCTGTCTCCGTCGCCCGCGTCGTTCGCGTTTACGCCGTTCGTGCCGAGATCGATACCTAGTTCACCGTTCGACACGACCGAATTCGAGCGAACCATGTTGTTGATCGCGAGGTTTCCGCTAATGCTTACGCCGTCATGCGTGTTGAAAGCGATCACGTTGGCAGCGGTCGTATTGCTGCCGCCGATCCGGTTATCGTGAGCGTCAAGTGAGATCTGTACTCCGTTGCCGCCATTTCCGAGGTTGGCTCCAGTCAAGTTGGTCCCGATAAAGTTATTCTCGATCACGTTGTTCGAGGCGAAGCTGGAAGTGATCGTGATACCGTCGCCGTTGTTGCCTGAGATCACGTTTTGTGAATTGCTAACACCGGCCTGTCCGACGCTAATATTTTTCGCGTCAATAAATATTCCGCTGGCGGCGTTTGGCAATTTGGTTTGAGTGTCGGGCGTCACGCCGATCTGGTTGCCGATGATCAGGTCGTTCGTGGTTTGAGCTCCCTCGGCCTTTATTCCGCTCGCTCCGTTGCCGGAGACCAAATTTCCTGCACTTCCCCCGAGGCCGCCGATCGTAATATTAATGCCGTCGCCGATGTAAATGCCGTTTTGGGTATTCGGAAGAGCGGACGTACCGGCTGGTTTGGTCCCGACCTTATTGCCCTGGACCAGAGTCGAAAGTACTTGCGGAGATAGTCTGATACCGTCGCCCGTGTTGCCCGAAATGACATTCCCCATCCCGGTTCCCGAGCCGCCTATAATGTTTCCGTTTCCATTTTCGGAGTAACTGTGGGTATTGTCGACGATCCCTGAACTCGAATTTCCCAGCCCGAAAACGCCGCTCGAGCTGAGACCGATGTAGTTGCCCTGAACGACCGCGTTTCCGCCGGACAAAAGGATCCCCGCTCCTTCGTTGCCGGAGATCACGTTCCGGGCAGCCGCGGATGCGCCTCCGATATTTGTTGCGTTACTACAGGCGTCTTCGACACCGTTAAGCAAATTTCCGAGGTCGATGTTGCCGGAATGGTCGAGGCCGATCACGTTTCCAAGGACATTCACCACCGGGGGCGGGTCATAGAACTGGCACGAATCGATGCTGATACCGTCTGCCCTATTTCCCGAGATAACGTTTCGCTCGTTTAAGCCGGTACCGCCGATATTGATGGTCCCGCTGGTGGGGGCGATACTGATCCCGTGCCCTCCGTTGGGAGCGATATCAGTACCCGTCGAAGTAGTACCGATAAAACTGCCGGTGATGGTCACATTCGTTGTGCTGCCGATTGTGCCGATGGCGATCCCGTCCATAAGAAATCGGTTGATCGTGAACGCCCGGATCGTCGCATTGGAATTGATCAAAAGACCGTAGTTGGTGGCATTATTTCCATTTAACTCGATCAGCGGAAATCCCGAGTACCCCGGCTGTGTCGTGCCGTCGATCGTTACCGACGAGGTGATCGCGGGAAGCTGCTGACCGGTAAAGGTGATCGTTCTTACGCCCGAGCCGGGAATGTTGAAGTTGATCGTGTCGGCGTCCGGCAATGCGTTCGCGGCGGTGATGGCTTGTCTCAGCGAGCAATTGCCGGCCGCACAGACACTACCTGCGGAGTCCGATGTATTCGTAACCGTGAACGTCGCGGCATTTGCACCTGTAGCAAAAATCATAAATATCGCGCTAAGTAAGAATGTATAGATCGCGTGCAAAAGTGTTACGTGTCTTTTAACGATATGGGTGCTTGGTGACATTGTCTGTGCTCCTTTTGGTTTTGCCGGCTTCGGTAGGTCAAGTCCCGATATGTTTGCCAGGTCACGGGCGGCGTTTCGCATTGTTCCTGCGACGATCTCGTACATCTTTATCCAGGCTGCGGTTGTCTCCGATCCGAGATCTTTATCGCCGAGCACTTGTTTGAGCATCAGTAACAGAGCGGTGCCGACCGATTCGTAATGCTCGTCCCGCACACCGTAATGCGCGTGTTTACGGCCGAGGTCTTCGATCGCGGGCATGAACACGTCGAGCCGGTCCAGCGACCAGATCGCGAATTTGAGCGCGGCCATCAGCTTTTGCTTTTGGTCATCCATATCCGCCGGGAATAGGAGTCGGAGCGTTGGGCGAATCGAGAAGAGAATGTCGTAAAACACTTCCGCCGACTCATCGGCTCGTTCATTTATTTCGTGGAAGCTCGATTTAAGAAGTTCGATCTCATTGGGTGTCATTTTCATTGATTTATCTCTCTATTTGTATATGGATTGAATTACACCGTTTACAGTAATCGCTTCGGAATATGGGCACACCAGCCATCTGGTTAGGTATGAATAATTGATCGGAGCCCAATCTTTGCTGGGTTGCGCCGGTTGAAAAGGAAAATGGGGTGGGATACGGATGGCCAATCGAAGGCGTAGACTAGCCGTTTGGCCAGTCCACCATGATGTCCAGGCGGATCGAAAAAAAGAGCGGCCTGATCAGGCCGCTCGAAGGATCTTGAACAAAGATCAAATGAGGAGTTAAAGAATCTCTAGTGTCTGTTTTTACCTTTGGGGATCGTCAATTTCCAATCATTGCCTTCTTTGACGATATCCATTTGTTTCCACTTTCCGTTTTCGTCCAGATATTCGACAGTCGCCGTGTCTTGCGCGATCCTTTCGTTACGGGTGTCGTCAGAGGGACCTTGCGGCGCTTCGGCTAACTGTCTCAGCTCATCGTCAAGTGATTTCTTTTCGCCGTCGCCGATCATCGTAAAGAATTCGAGCATGTCCTTGGAAAGCACACGCTTGATTTCCGCTATGTTCTTGTTTTTCCTGGCGGCGAAGGCCGTTTTATATGCTTCACTCGGCGTGGCCAGAGACCCGCCGGCATTTTTCGATTCGATCGACTGGGGCGTTTCGCCGATCTCGGTCCCGTTGCCCGGCATCGGCGAGTTGGCTGCACGTTGATAACGCACCGTCTTGTTTTCCGGCTTAGGATTGCAAGCTGTGGCAAGACATGCCGCGAGCAGCATCAGCGTAATAGTAATAGGTTGTTTGACCTTCATTTTATCTTCCTTTTCTCAGGTTCTGCGACCTGCAGCCGGAGACCTTACATCCAGTACATTATGCTTGCGTCACAGGCGGACCATTCTTTTCCGCGCGTCTGCAGCCAGCCTACGGTCCCGGGGCTTTCTTCAAGCGAATAGTTTTTCCATGGGTTTATGTAGGTGATCTTGTCGGTAGTCGCATCGCAACCGGTCACGACCACCACGTGATCACAATCCAAATACCATCGCCCTGCGATCCAAACCGGGCCATGGGCAGCGATCACGTCTTCCAGGGCCTGAGCCCCGATCTTGCTTGTATCGCCGCAGGGAAACAGACCGAGCTTTTTCGCGGTCTCTCGACATTCGCCGGGAGCAATTCCATTTTCCCGCATGAAGTATGGATAGAGCTCTGTCGATTCGTCCATCTTCGCGAGAATTTCGGTCGTGTAGTCAAAGCCGGTGGAGCGCTTATATTTCCAGTCATACATCATTTCCAAACCCGACAACCAGCAGCTGGTGCCTTTTGCCTGCATTCGCGGACTTACTGTTACTTTGCTCATTGATAATAATTTCTCCTTCGAATATAAATTTTATTCGGCGGCTTTGGTTTAACCGCGTGACTAGATAGTCGCTCAGATCACTGATCGAACGCACCCGCCATACGGCTAGTCTTCAAACGAAAACGGCGTGTTTCTTGCGAAACACGCCGATGACCACCTTAGGGTTGTTTTAATTTACCAGTCGGTCGCGGAGTGCCTTTGCCACTGCCTCGGATTTGGAATGAACTTGTAGCTTTTCGTAGATGTTCTGCATATGAAACTTCACCGTGCTGTATTTCACGCCGAGTTTTTCGGCGGCGGTCGTGTAGTTGTGTCCGTCAACCAAGAGCTGCAACAGCCTTGTTTCGTGGGGTGTGAGTTCGTAGTTGGCCCGCTCCGGCGGGCGGATCTCGCGAAAAAGGCGTATGACCTTGAGCGCGATCTCGGGCGACATCGGAGCCCCGCCCGTAACTGCCTCACGAAGGCATTCCAATAGACGCGTCGGAGGCGTGTGCTTTAAAAGATATCCGCTTGCGCCCGCGCATAGCGCGTCAAAGATCCGCTCATCGTCGTCATACACGGAAAGCATGAGACAGACCGTTTGCGGATAGAGTTCTCTTATACGCCTGATCCCTTCGATGCCGTCCATACCGGGAAGGCCGATATCGGAAAGAATAACGTCGGGCTGCTCATGCCGGAGGCGATCGAGCGCCTCTTCCATTGACCGATAAGAGCCGGTGCATTTGAATCCCGCCGTGAAGTTGATGAGCGTCGTCAAACCATCGCGCAGCTCGCGGATGTCTTCGATAATGACGGTTCTTATTTCGGGAGCTTCCATTGTTTAACCAGTGTAGCCTCAAAGGCGCCCATTTTCCCCCGCCATTTGGCTAGTATGAATTGCTCCGTCGGCCGACAACGGTATTTCGATCCTGATGTTCGCACCTTTCCCGATAGCGGATGTGATCGAGCAGCTTCCGCCGAGATCTCCTACTCGTCTCCTGATATTGATCAGCCCGTTTCCGCCGATCTCGGGCGCGAAAGCGTCCGAAAGCTTTTCATCCGTATCAAAACCGCGCCCGTCGTCGGCGAGATCGAGGAGCAAAATGCCATTATCGATCGCAAGGCGGACTCTCGCTTCGCGGCAATCGGAATGTCGGGCGATATTGTTTACGCACTCCTTAAATATCGCAAAAACCTCGCGGCGTATATTCGCACCCATTGCCGTATCGTCCACGATCTGAGGCGCGTCGAATTCAAAGCGGATTCCGCCGGTAGAAAATATGTCGGAGGCAAACCGCCGCATTCGTTTCAGCAGATCGGGAAGAGTGTCATTGCGCGGATTGATCGCCCAGACTACATCGCCCATAGCCTGCATAAGATCGCTCGAAAGAGAAGATATTCGATTGAGCTGCGAATCGGCCTCGGTATTTTCGGGTGAAGCCTGGCTGCGAACGACCTCCGAAAGCACTGCGATCTGAGTAAGCGAGGCCCCGATATCGTCATGCAGGTCGGTCGCGATCCTGGTGCGGACACGTTCAAGTTCTTTGAATCTCTCTTCCCTCGAACGTTGTAGCGCTTCCTCCGAAAGTTTGCGTTCGGAAACGTCGCGTGCGACGCCGGTGAAATATCTCTTGCCGTTCAGGTCAAACTCACCGAACGATACCTCGAGCGGGATCTCACGGCCTGATTTATGACGGCCCGGAAGTTCGATGCCGGACCAGGCCATATGCCGAAGTTTTGTCTCAACATATCGCTCTAGTCCGGCGTCGTGCTTTGCCGCAAAGTTCTCGGGCATCAAGAGCGTCAATTTCTTTCCTGCCAACTCGGCCGACGAATATCCGAACACTTTTTCGACCGCGTCGTTCGTGAATACGATGTTGCTTTCGGTATCGATCGTGATTATCGCGTCGGACGCCGTTTCTGCGAGCGCTCGAAAGCGCGTTTCACTCTCGATCGACCTTCCCAAAGCGAACTCGACCTGGCGCGTTTTAGTGATCCGGTAGCGGTCCAAGCCGAACACGCCAGCCCCGGCCAGTAGGATGATCACCGCAATAAACCACCATCGTCGCCAGACGGGCGGCGTGATGTTGAACGATACCATCGCCGGTTGTGTGCTCGCGACACCGTCAGCACTGACGGCGCGGACCAAAAATCGGTATTTGCCGGGGCCGAGGTTCGCGTAGCTGACGGTCGATTGTTCGGCAGGCTGACTAAAATCCTTGTCAGCGCCTTCGAGTATGTATTGATATCGGAGCGGCTTGCCGGCATTAAAGTCGATGCCAAAAAAATCGATCTGCAGATTATTCTGAGTATAGGAAAGATCGAGGGCGGGAACATCGATCGTTCCGAGTTCTGATACGTGCTGATGTTCACCTGCGACGCGCAGTCCGCCGACAAATATCGGCGGCGGGTCTGACCGGCGTTCGACACCCGGATCGAGTCGTGACAATCCGTTCGAGGTTCCGAACCATAAAGAGCCGCCATTGTCGCGAAACGACGAGCTTACAAAGTCTCCGGCGAGCCCATCGCTGACGGAAAAATGCTTGATGGTGGGGCTGCCGTAGGTTAGCCGGTCGATACCACGCGCCGTGCCCGCATATACATTTCCGGCCAGATCCTCGACCAGCGAGCGAACGTTGTTGCTGGCCATCCCGCTGTCGGTTGAAAAGTGTCCGATCTCCGCCAGTTGTCCGGAAGATATATCTAACACGCTGACGCCGTCGAAACTCGAACCGATCCATAGCAGTCCGGCTTTATCTATAAGGAGGGAGGTGATGATCCCGCCGAGCCGCTTCGCGATGCCGATGGCAGTGAATTGGCCCCCAGAATATCGAATAAGCGATCCCTCGTAGGCACCGAGCCAAAGGTTTCCGGACGCGTCTTCGGCAAATGACGAGATCGCCGTTTTTGAAGGAAATCCTTCGTTCTCCGAGAACGAATGAAAGGCCTGTGTCGAACGATCCCATTTCGCAAGGCCCGAACCGTCCGAGCTTGCATCGCGATTGCTGATCCAGATATCGCCATGTGAATCCTCGAAAATGTGAAACATCTGGTCAGCCTTCAGACCGGATTGATGATCGTAAACCGCGGGAAGCTTTTCATTTACAAGCCCCGTCGGGTCAGCACTTCCAAATCGATAAAGGTGGTCGCTCGTTAAAAACCACCATTCGCCTTCTTTGTCGCGAAACACGGCGTTCGATGTCCAAAGTGCGGCCGCATCGGCAGGTAGGTGCGGTCGAATGGTCTTAAACCGTGCCCCGTCAAACTGGCTCAAGTAAAACCCGCGCGTTCCCGCGAAAACCTTTCCGTCGGGAGTTTCACCGATCGCTACGACCGATGGTTGATTCAACCCGTCGGACACGTCGTATGTGACAAAACCGTGTCGTTGAAATCTCCAGAGTCCCGTCGAAAGATAGAGCCAGAGATTACCGCTGCCGTCCTCGAGCATAGGCCCGACGCCCTTGAGCGAATTTTTGTCTCCGATGCGCGAAACAAAGGATCTGCCATCCGATTCGATCAAGCCGTCGTCCCTCGATACCCAAATATGGCCGTCCGCCGTCCTGTACACATATTTCCCGTTCGCGGGATGACCCGCGTCAGTATATTTCACGATCGACCCCGGTTCTTGAGGTAAGCCACCCGTATCGGTTCGCTGCACCACGGCGATGCGGTCGAGGTCACGCGTAGTTAAACCTTCGCCTGAGGTAAGGCCCGAGACCGGTTCGGGAACGATCACATAGAAACCAGTCGTCCGTCCGGCCCAGATGCGTCCTTCTCCGTCTTCGATCACAGATGTGAACTCATCCGTACGCGGGGCATTGTTCCCGTAGAGGATCACTTTGCCATCCGACAGCCGATGAACCAGGCCCCAAGTCGTCACCAGCCAGAGACCGCCGTCCCGCGACTGGACAATGGAAGTTATAACCAGCGTGGCTCCCTTATTCTGTGGAAGATCTAAACTCGATCGGGTAAAAACGGCCTTTCCGTCGACCTCTTCAAGCTTGTAGAGATCATCGCCGCCAAACCAGAGGACACCGGCTTTATCTTCAAAGACGATCCCTCGGGCCTCGCTCATAAATTGTGCGTTCAGCGTCGGCCGGTCGGGATTTCCTACGCCCTCTTTATCCGGAATTAACGGGTTGTAACGGTAGAGGCCGGCGGTTGTCGTGATCCAATAGATGCCTCGCGACGTCTCAAAAATGTTTTCAATGGTCGGCTGCGATGCATCGCCAACCTGATAGGTCACAAATCGCGAACCATCAAAACGGCTCAGACCGTCCCGCGTGCAAAACCAGAGAAACCCTCGGGAATCGCGCATCCCGTAGGATACAAAACTGCTGCCTAGGCCATCGGCGGACGTATAGTTTTTAAGCGGAAGAAGTTCGGCGTTGAGTGTAGGGGAAAAGAGGCAGAAAACGGTGATTCCAAAAACAACGCATCCGAGAAACCGCAGTTTGGCCGTATATGCTGGATGCATCAAATTGTTTTCTCAAGCATGGCTCTCTGAGTGATCGAAAAATTGTCGTCTTATTTGTGAGATAAAAGTAACACCTCTTTGGGGAAAAGTAGAAATTCCACGCACTTCGTGTAAAGGTTTATCGCATGGTGAGCGACCGCCTTAATATCTCGAAAGCTTTGAGAGGATAGGCTGATCGAAAAACTGTTCAGCGACAATGAGCGAAATCCTCCAGCCTTTGGGTTCTCAATCTACTCGACGAAACATCCGTCCCTAAGTGTCTGATTCTAATGGGTACGCCCAGCACGATTCGAACATGCGCCCTCCTTGATTGTGACTCATACCCTCTTGTTTTTTTACGTTAGTATCTATATCAAACAGTTCTTTTTTGTTCAGTAAAACATAAGGATATCACTTGTTTTACGTATCATTCTGTTCCTTTTATTTCGCTTTATTGTCGTCAGTTCGGTTTCCAAAGCGTTCCCATGATTTTACCTGCAAAAAAAGAGATCGGTGCCAGCTCCGCGACTTGATTTCGGAATTTATGATATAAGGATTCGCATGCGAAACTTTATTTTATTTTCTGCCTTTGCGATCCTCTCGTTGCCCTGCCTTTCGCACGCTCAGTTCACGCTACCCGACATACCGGATATCGATTTTCTGACGAAAATAAGCCCTCCGCCGCTGGCGATCACGCATGTCACAGTGATCGATGCGACCGGAGTCGCCGCTAAGTCGGATATGACCGTCATCATCAAAAACGGTCATATCGATAAGATTGGAAAAGCGAACAAGGTCACGGTGCCCGATAGCGCTAAAGTCGTGAGCGGTAAAGGCAAGTTCCTGATCCCTGGGCTTTGGGATATGCACGTGCATTGGTCAGAGACCGACTACCTTCCGCTGTTCGTAGCCAACGGCGTCACCGGGATTCGCATAATGTGGGGCCAGCCGGTACATCAGCAATGGCGGCGGTCATTGAGAAACGGCGATTGGACAGTGCCTCATCTGAGCATCGCCAGCCCGATCATCGATGGGCCTAAGCCGTTCTGGCCGACCTCCATTTCCGTCAAAAATCAAGCTGAAGCGCGTAAGGCTGTCGACGATTCGGTTGCGGGCGGAGCTGACTTTATCAAAGTCTATTCTTTACTACCCGACGACTTGTATAAGGCTATCGTAGACGAGGCAAAAAAGCTGCACGTCTCATTCGCCGGTCATGTCCCCAACGACGTGGGAGCGACGGCCGCCTCGAACGCGGGCCAGAAAAGTATCGAGCACCTGACCGGCATAATAGCCGCGATTTCTGACAACCCGGACATATCTAAATTACTAACTTTAAAATACCTCAAAGACGCGTCATTAGCCGACCTGAGTCATTTCGATATCGATGAGCTAAAAGGCCTCGTCGCGGCGTCGCAAACGGGTAGGAAAGAACGAGCCGACGCTCTATACGCACTCTTTAAGAAAAACGGGACTTGGCAAGTACCGACGCTGACCGTTTTGCACAATTTCTCGAACTTTGACGATCCTAACTTAAAACACGACGCGCGGATGAAATATATGCCGCGCTCGGTCAAAGACGGTTGGGACCCGAGCAAGGACTTTCGCTTTCAGGATTACAAACAGGAAGATTGGGACAGGCAGAAAAAGGTCTATGTAAAACACTTGAAGATAGTCGGGGACATGAATAAGGCGGGTGTCGACATCCTCGCCGGGACCGACGTAGGAAACCCGTTTTGCTTTCCGGGGTTTAGCCTTCACGACGAACTTGGTCTGCTCGTCGATGCGGGCCTGACGCCGATGGAAGCCCTGCAGGCCGCAACGCGCAACGCGGCAAAATATGTCGGGCGGCTCAAATCGCTCGGCACCGTCGAAGAAGGAAAGATCGCCGACCTCATACTGCTCGACGCCGACCCTTTAGCTGATATTGCTAATACGAAAAAGATACGTGCGGTTATAAAAGGCGGCCGGTTGGTCGATCGGGCCGAGATCGACACGATGCTCAAGAAAATCGAAAAGCTCGCCGCGAAGTCGAAACTGTAGCCGTGGGAGATCGGATCTTCGAGAGCGACCGGTGTTTATAAACTAAATAGGCTTTAGCCTGTTTTCTTTAGGAACTTGGGCTCGGCTCTTTCGCCGGGCACCATGCGATCGAGCTTTTATAGCATATTGCTCGTATGCCGCCCGCAGGATACCTATGCCTTCATAGAAGTTTTGACCTGAATTCGCCAGGGGCGTCGCATCAACGAAAAAGGCAGACTCGAAAGCCTGCCCGTGATCTTCGTAAGTAACTGATTATAGATTACTTAATGTGGTACACCCGGCATGATTCGAACATGCGACCCCTTGATTCGTAGTC
>JBDTZW010000146.1:0-1596 GCA_040004905.1 Acidobacteriota bacterium | reverse complement strand
TCCTTTTTCTCACACCTCGACTGTAACGTCGCTGTCGATTTCGGCTTGGCAAGCAAGGATGTAGTTCATAGACTTGTCTTCCGCCGTGAGGGCATCATCCACAGTCATCTTTACACCGCCAGATATGAGCTTGACGCGACACGATCCGCACGTTCCAGAGCGGCAGGCGTTATCGATGTAGATTCCCGCTTCTTCTGCTGCATCGAGAATTGTCGCCCCGACCGGCACAGGTGCGGTAACGTTTGAAACCTCAAAGCGCACATTGCCTGCGATCTCGGTTGACACTGGGCGTTTCGTCGTAGGATCGCGTTTATCGGTGCCAAATGCTTCCGTCTTAATTTGTTCGTCGGGCATTCCGAGCCCAGCAAGTACGGCCTTGACAGCATCCATCATGCGTGGCGGGCCGCAGATATGCGCCCGGAGGTTTGAAATATCGGGAACCGCCGCTGCGAGTAGCTCAGCGTCGATGAAACCTACGTTGCCCGACCAAGGCTCATCGCCCGGGGAACTCATAATAACTGTGACGTTCAGATTAGCGTTTCGGGCCTGCAATTCCGCGATCTCGTCTCTAAATATGAAATCTCTTGGAGATTGGAACGCCAGAATTAGATTTATCTTACCCGACCAATTGATGTCAGTAAGATAACGAGCTTTGCTCATCATCGGGGTGATGCCTACGCCGCCGCCGATCAAAACTATACTTTCGGCTTCTGTTCCAGTGAAGAAAAATGTTCCGCTTGGCCCTTCGATCTCAATTTCATCGCCGATAGCCAGCTCATCATGCAGCCATCGCGAAACTAACCCGTGATCTTCTCGTTTTACAGTGATCTCGATCCGATCTCTCCAAGTTGGCGTCGATGCAATTGTGTATGAGCGCTTGGTGGGAATGCCCTGCGGCTCTATATGGAGCGTCAGGAACTGACCGGCCAAGTAATCGAACGGGATCGGCTTGCCATCACTGGTTCTAAAACGAAATGTTCTTACGTTGTGAGTAACGTCTTCCACTTCGCCGAGCGTGAGCTTACCACGCCACCTGATCTTTCCAGTGGCGGCGTCATTCTTACGATAAAGGGACGGTTCCCGATTTATGTTTGGTGGCTGAGGTGTAGGCTCGACGCGGCGTTGTCGGCGACTGGACGTAGGGAAACATTTGCCGAAAGCAAGTAGCAGCTTCGGCGACCCCTTGATCCGGATCTTTCGCCGTAATAATGCCCAAGCCATGTTTTTTTCTTTTCTAAGAAAGCCGATCCACGTCCGCGAGTCAGCGGTAACATGTAGATTGGCCTTGCCGATATGCCCCTCGGTAACGGTCATCTTCTGTTGTTGAATCACCACTGTTGCCTGTCGTTGCTCATGACCGGTGAAGGTGAAGTGGTACGTGGCGTTCAAGCCTGCCGACTTACCCGGCTGGAAAGTATTCGGCATTCCTTTAAGGAACACCTCTATTGTGTTCGGTCGCAAACTGTTGCCCACTATCTTGACCCTCTTGTAGGGAAACCGTTTGGCAACATAGTCCTGAGCGTCGGAATTCTCGGCAACGTAAATGATCTCTTCCTTTTTTTGAAGGGGACGAACGACCTCGTTGAGATGTGCCGT
>JBDTZW010000327.1:0-5309 GCA_040004905.1 Acidobacteriota bacterium | reverse complement strand
CGATCATTGCGAGCGCTGCAATGACATTTAGCTCGGTTTCGGTGATTATGAACGCGTTGCGTTTACGCCGTACCAGCCTTTGAAAAAATAGGAGGAATTGACCGATATGCGAATTATTAAATTGCTCGGTTTTAGTGCTTTACTTGGGGCTTTGATCGTCTTCGTGTCTTGTAGCATGCAGAATCAGACAAACTCAAACAATTACATGGGCATGAATCACAATGGCGGGAATATGCCGATGAATAATCAGGGTATGAACCACGGCCAAATGGACAATACCATGATGCGGAGTTCACCAAATGCAGCGGACGCGCCTTACGACCTGCAGTTCAACGATACGATGACAATGCATCATCAAGGAGCGATCGACATGGCGAAAGCGATTGAAGGCCGAGCCCAGCATCCCGAACTGAATACCCTCGCCAAAAACATCGTTGCAGACCAGGAAAAAGAGATCGCCCAGATGAAGAAATGGCGTGACGATTGGTTTAAGGACAAGGCTCCGGCTCTAAATATGTCGATGGCGGGTATGAACGATTCAATGAAGGGCATGAGTATGAAGAATCTTAGCTCTTTGTCCGGAAGCGACCTCGACCTCGAATTCATCAACGAGATGATTCCGCATCATCAGGGCGCGGTCGCGATGGCAAACGAAGCTCTGCAAAAATCGCAAAAAGATGAGATCAAAACGCTCACAAACGGCATCATAAAGGCACAGAATGCCGAGATCAAACAAATGCAGGCTTGGCAGACTGCCTGGAAGAAATAGTGTTCATTGTGAATGGAGGAGATATATGGAAAAGTTTTTCAGGCTTGGCGTCGTGTCAGGTTTTCTTCTTTTAGCGGCTTTCATTGTATTGTCTAATTCGGCGCAGGCAAGCTTGTCCTCTGGCGAGAATGCTTCGTCGGAAACGATTGTTAGCCCGCGATCGTTGTTTATTCAGAATTGCTCGCGCTGCCATGGCACGAATGGGAAAGCTCAGACCGCGCTTGGCAAAAAGCTCGAGGCGGACGATCTGACCAGTACCGACGCGAAAGCCCTGAGTACGGCAAAGATTGTCCGGACGATCACAAATGGCCGCGGCGACATGCCCCGATTCGGCAAGAAATTGACTGCCGCACAGATCAAGTCGATAGCGGGTTACATTCGTTCGTTGTAGGTGAACGAATCTTTTATGATCGAACAAAAATTTACAAACCGGCATCAAACGCCGTAAAATGATGCGAGTGAACAAGCGGCCAATACAATTTCTCATCGGTTCTCTGACCGTGTTGTCGCTTCTTGTGTTTTCGGCCTCGGCCTGCACCTGCTCGAATTATGAAGCAGCGGCTCCGCCTGAAGTTTCGTCGCTTCATCATCACCATTCGGAAATGTCCGAACTGACTGAGAGCCACGAATCGCACCTTGAAAACGGAACCGCATTTTTGGCGTCGGACGACGACTGTATCTGTGCCGTAACGACGCAAACGATCGTTGCCAAATTCGAGACGGTCAAGATCGAGAAGAGAGTCTTATCGTCATCGTTCGAGGTACCTGAAATTGCATTTGTGATCTCATCCCTTGGGATCGTAAAGATCAATTTCGTAAAGCTTTTTTATCTTTCAGATTCCTTCTACAATCTCGCCCCTAAACGCGGGCCTCCTCGTTTATAAACCAAATTCCATATGGCACTTTTTGTTTTCGGATTGCGAAACCCGAAGGCGGGCTTGCCGTTTTGCACGGCAAGTCATTGGATATCAATTTATAGACATAATGAGGTTCTAATGAAAAATATAGTCTTACTAGTCGCATGCGCCGCTCTTTTTGGCGTTAATGTATTCGCGCATCCGGTATTTACGCTTGTCAGCAGTGAAAAGAAAACCATCAAGCTCGACGATCTGACAAAAGCCGAGGCCGGACGTACCCTCGGTAAGATCGAGAAATTCAATCTCACCTTTACCGAAAAAGAGATCCGGCTTGTCGTTCTCACCGGCCCCGAAGACGACATGCTTTCTTTTCGAATCCAGGGCGTTCGAAACCCGACGCTCATTGTCCCTACGGGAACCACGCTGAAGATCCTCTTCGTCAATAGCGACGCCGATATGCATCATGACCTCCGCTTCGGCCATGTTGTGGGTGATTTCCCGGTCGTGCCTGTCGTTACTGATACGACCGGCACGACAAGACTCAATCCAAAATCCGAGGATGAAACAATGCAAGCCGAGGAGATCGTGATTAAAACCGATTCCGACGGATTGTTTAAATACTTCTGTTCGGTTCGCGGCCACGCGAAAGGCGGAATGTGGGGTAACATCGCTGTCGGCGTAAAACCCGACGGTAAAATGAAAATGCCGACAAGACCGGCTGCGGCCGGAATGGAGAGTATGCCCGGCATGAAGGATGGCGAAAAGAAGCCCGATGATATGTCCAATATGCCGGGAATGAATCAGCACGGCGTGCAGATGTCGTCGGTCACAAACATTGGCGATCCGATGAATCGCGAGAGCTCAGGCACATCCTGGGCTCCCGATTCTACTCCGATGTATGCCCACATGAAAATGTTCAAAGACGGCGGAATGCTGATGCTGATGGGCAACGCCTTTATTCGCTATACGCAGATCGGATCGGAGCGCGCTGTGTCGATCGCAGGAAAGGGAAGCCGCAGCCGCGTGGACGCCCCGTCGATGTTCATGGTGATGTATGCCAAGCCGATCAGCGAAAAGTCGCAGATCGGTCTGCGGGGAATGTTTAGCCTCGATCCCCTTATCCAACGCGGCTACGGTTACCCGCTACTTTATCAAACGGGCGAGCTTTTTCATGGCCAGCCGATCCACGACCGTCAGCACCCGCACGATCTTTTCTCTGAATTGGCGGCGGACTACTCGTATAAATTCAAAAACAAAAACTCCCTCTATTTTTACGCGGGCTACCCCGGCGAACCAGCGCTCGGGCCGCCTACTTTCATGCACCGGGCATCGGCGGCCAACAACCCAGATGCGCCAATCGGGCATCACTGGCAGGACGCAACACATATCACTTGGGGAGTCGTTACGGCCGGTTATAGTTTCGGTAAAGTAAAGGTCGAGGCCAGCGCTTTTAAGGGCGAAGAGCCAAACGAAAACCGTTGGGATTTTGACCGCCCCAGGCTCGATTCATTCAGCGGCAGAATATCATGGAATCCTACAAAAGATCTCGCTTTCCAGTTCTCTCGCGGAGTACTGAAGAATCCCGAACCGGCCGAACCCGACACCCACATTCTGCACAAAACGACCGCCTCCGCCATTTATAGCAAAAGCTTTGACGATAACACCGATTGGGCCACGACATTTGTTTGGGGACAAAATTACGCAAACCGCCAATATTCAAATTCTTATCTTCTCGAGAGCAATTATACCTTTTATAAAAACGCTGTCTTCGGCCGCCTCGAACGCGTCCAAAAAAGTGGCCACGATCTGGTCCTCGACGATGCGGCTCTTGAGGACCGTCTTTTCTGGCTCGGCTCTTATTCTCTGGGCTACGTCCGCGATCTGGTCAAAAATAAAGGCATCGACGTCGGCCTTGGCGGAATGATGACGATCAATTCCAATCCAGCGGCCCTCGCTCCTGTCTACGGCGGAACGACCCACGGCGGTTGGCAGATATTTTTACGATTTAGACCTTCAAAGACCGGTTATTAGGACGCGATTCATGCGTATGGATCTGGAGGGTTAAGGGTTAGTGCTATAGGCACCAGATTTCGGGCAGACGATTCTTGTGTGCCATCGCCTTTCTACAGTTAACCACCGTTGAAAAACGGATTGGGCGCGATCCAACCTTAACAAACTTCGAGTGTCGTTATCGCGGACTTCTACATATAGACGAGCACCAAGTCTTTGCCAAGGGGTTTTCCTGTTGTCCCTAGCTTAGCCGTTAGACGGTTCTGGTCGCCAACTTGCCAAATCCTCTTGATAAATTATTGGTTGCGTTGCGGATTTAAGTTCATTGTACGCAAGGTCGAGAAACGAGTGACTCATCTTGAAAGACTCCTATTTAACACATCCGCCGCCATTTTGCCGAAGAACTGGCGTAAGAATTCGATCAAGCGGCCGATCGAGATAGACGAGATCGACGGATTCGTCCCTGATATAGTCCCGAAGGATCTTCAGATTGTCGCCATGGTAGAGAGTGTTCGTGAGGTTCCGCCAAGGAAATGTAGCATTGAGCTTTTCGACGTGCAAGCGAGAACCCATGAGGCTTTGCCCTTTTGGACAGTTGTGGCGGTGGCCACTTCTTTTGGCGCTCGTTCGGTATTAACATCTACTCATCCGATTTTTATACTTGCTGATCAAATGGAGAGAATGATGAACAAAATAACGCGACGAGAAGCATTGGGCGGAATACTGGCAAGCGGTGCCGCGACTCTGGCCGCCGGAACGATGGTCAATGGTCAGACGACAGCACAAACCGAAACGCCCGCGATGGCATTTGCGGGTAAACATGCCCCAAAGCCTTTGCCTTTCGATCCGACGAAGCTAACTGGCATTTCGGAAAAGCTGATCAGATCTCATCATGAAAATAACTACACCGGTGCGGTCAAGGCTTTGAATGTGGTCGAGGGCCATCTAGCCGAAATGGGAAAAATGAAGGACATGCCCGCGTATTTGTACGGTGACCTCAAGCGTGAGGAACTGATACGAACCGGCTCGGTCGTGCTCCACGAAAAGTACTTTGCCAATCTCGGCGGAAACGGCAAAGCCGACGGCGGGGCTTTAAAGATGATCCAGCAATGGTTCGGCAGCTACGAAGTGTGGGAAGCGGAATTCAAACGTACTGGCAACGCACTCGGCGGCGGTTCCGGCTGGACGATCCTTGCATTCAATTTACACACACGAGAATTTCACAACTACTGGGCAGCCGACCACGCCCACAGTTCCGCCACAGGCATCCCGATCCTCGTGCTTGATATGTACGAGCACGCTTACCAAATGGATTACGGTGCGGCCGCCGCGAAATACGTTGACACATTTATGCAAAATGTGAATTGGGAAGAGGTGAACCGTCGGGTCGAAATGGTGCAGAAGATAAGCGCGTAAAGAAATTAGTCCGGCTAGTTTCGAGCTTAGCCTTGAGATTAGATTCGATTAAACGGCAATCGTGAGGGTGGGGCGTTTCGCCCCAGGGTGAAGCGTTTTCTTCCACACCAACCTCCGGCACCCCTCCTAATCAAGGCGGGGAGCTTAGTGTCTTAAAAATCACCGAAACAATAGCACCAACAGTTGTTCGTGGCAAGAGCCCTTTTGGCTAGCAACAGTCGTCGCAAGACTCGCCGCGAACGGCCCCGATTCCCTCT
>JBDTZW010000278.1:0-5323 GCA_040004905.1 Acidobacteriota bacterium | reverse complement strand
TGATCAATATGTCGAGAAGGAACGCAGGAAGAGGGATAAGCAGAACAAGAAGGATAACCACCGCCGCAAGCGGAACGGTCAAATGTGAGTATTTGCTGACTCGGGTTAGAAGCTTATTCACCGGTGAATTATTCATCAGGGGATGGTTACGTGGACGGCCGAAACCGCTGTCATCGACCCGAATTGCAAATTTAATGCCGGAAACAGATCCTGTTCTAAAGTTTGGTTTCGAAGGGCCGATAAGAGGATGTCTATTTCTGTAAAAATAGGCGGTACTATGATTTTTGGGCAGGCTGCTCCCGCTAGTCGGGCCGAATCACACGATGATCCTCCAAATGCATAGACTTAAATTCCCTTTCGGTACGAATAACCTTCCGGATGATACGGCTGGTGCCTGACGAAATGGCATGAAGATCAGTACAAATTCGTTCTTGGTTACCTGCTGGCAACCCTGCTAGCAAGCTTCACGACTTGTTCGAAGCTTCGCTCGTATCAAATCGATTCGGCCTTCAACCGTTTGATCTGTAATCTGTTGCCGACGATCAAGGACCCTCGAGGACCTTAGAAAGACAGGAACCTGAATTGTTTCCTCTACAAGTGAGATTGGGCTCATATATAACGAACCTACGGCTGGAAACCACGATTCTTCCGAACGTGACGGGATCTGTTAAAGGAACATGAACCTACTAAGACCACGGGGTATGACGAACTCGATGAAGACATCGGCCGCTGCGGACAACTAGTCGATGTAAACCGACCGGAGGAAGTTGAACTGCTAAAAGAATTCAAGGCTAAGGGCGAAGAACTAAAAAACCAGCTCCGAGATCATCGCAGCAAAGAAAACACGGGCTCCTGGTGCCCATGTTCAGGATCTTCGGTCACGTTTGAACAGCAGGAGACGGCATTTTTTGCAACGAATGAAAGTGCCTTGGAAAACTAATACACGTTGGAAGAAGATCTTCGATCCTTATCTTTACGACAAGAGACGTCGGCAAAGGCACTGATCAGGCTAGCGATCTCGCACCCATTGATCGTTGAAAAGCACAATGGAACAATTGACGTAGAAAGTGAGGTAGGGAAAGGCACAACCTTCGTTATCTGTCTGCCTGCCCGTAAATGAGGTAGTCGAAGCAGCGATCTGATCGTAGATCACTTCTGCACGGCGGATGAAAATTCCTGCAAGTCACCGACATTGACATCCGAAACGGCCCAAAACGACATTCCAGTTTTGTTCCAATGAATGACATTGTAACCCTGCCTGTCGAGTACTCTATTTTGCGAATCGGCATCCGGCGTAGGATAAATAAATAAATTGATCACATGTTTGCGCCGTTGATAAATGAGAGCCGCGACCGGATGGCCGTCTATGTAATCGAGACGTCCGCCAGTCAGCGGAAAACCCTGAGCGGCTAGGTCGTTTACCGACGGGGCAAAATCGAGCTTGCCGTCAAACCAAGGCTTGACCGTGTGCTGGTCCGTCGATGGCATATCCATAAGGTGACCATCCGTCATCATTGAGCGGATGTGTGCCGAAACCATCTCTTTCGCTAACATATCTTCGCCCGTTCGCGCCGGTCTCAAAAGCGTCAACGCGACGATCGAAACCCCGACCAGTAGCAAGGCCGATGCAAAGACCGGCATCCACCTCCAGTTCCAAAGCGAACTCCGCGGCAGTTCAGGTTTAGATTCTTTAAGTGAAGATCGCAGTCGCGCTTTAAGATCCGCTGAAGCCTTGAAATAGAACGAATCATCGGTCATCGCCGAACGCATCGCCAAAATATTTTCGTGAGCCCGGCGGCATTCCGGACACTCCTTGATATGCTGCTCGATTTGGAGATGGCTGACCAGGTCAAGCTCGCAATCGGCGTAACTGTTCAATAATTCCTTGCCCTCTTTACATTTCATTTTGCACGTCCGCCGCTTTCAAGCGCCCTTAAGGCGGTTTGTAATTTCCCTCTGGCTCGTGCCAGACGCGACATCACCGTCCCTAACGGCAGGTCAGAGATGCCGGCGATCTCTTTGTACGAGAGCCCTTCCAGATCGCGTAGAATTATCATTTCGCGAAATTCAGCTGGCAGTTGCTCCATTTGCTCTCTCACCTTCTGCTTGTCAATATCGCGGATCAGGATCGTTTCAGGGTTCTCCGTTTCCACGTCATGCAGCCCCTCGTCAAATTCCGAGACTATCTCACGCGGCCGGTTTTTTTGGATCCAGGTGTAACACGTGTTCCGAACAATTTTCAGTACCCATGACCGGCTGTCTCCCCCACGATAATTTCCATAAAATTTGAAGGCTCTCATATATGCTTCCTGCACCACATCATCTGCATCGGCGGGGTCACGCGTCAGCCATCGCGCCAGATTATATGCGGCGTCCAGGTGCGGAAGAAATGTTTCTTCAAAATTAGAGCTTTTGTTTTCGCTTCGAAATAAGGCCACGTCTCGTTTAGGAAAAACTCACTTTAGAATAAAGGACTACTATCTCGGCGCCTTTATTCCCGCAAAAAAATTATTTTTCAACGGGAATTTTTTATGCGCGCCAGCGGTCTCTACACCTGAACGCACAAATGAAAAGCGGTCGGATCACAGAATTCCCCAAGTCGCCGGGATTGAGCCGCTCGGTTTCGCGGGCACGTTTTATTGTAACCGACACCGTCGGGGAAACGCATAAGCGGGTTAAAAAACAACGATGGCTTTAATACGACGATCCTGGAAATTCTCTCTGAGGCAAGGTTCAGAAACATAAATGAAAAAGCGACCAAACATGAAAGCAATTATAAGCCTAAGCATCTTCGTGCTCACCGTGGCCATTTTATTCGCGGGATGCCAGTCAGGGACAACAAAAACAGACGACGGAGATGGAAGGATGACTAATAGTCACGGTGACTCCGGAATGCGCGACATGCCGAGTGCGCCGCGACAGGCGAATGTGGACGCGACCGCGAAAAACGAGGTTGATATAACTATCGAAAATTTCGCTTTTTCGCCGTCCGATATAACGATCGCCGTCGGCACCAAGGTCACATGGATAAACAAAGACGAGGCACCGCATACGGCGACAAGTACTAGTCCAGAAAAGAAATTCAATTCGGGCGGAATGGATACGAACGATAAGTTTTCATTCACGTTTAACGAGAAGGGTGATTTTCCATATTTCTGTGCCCTTCATCCGCAGATGAAGGCAAACATCAAGGTCAAATAGCGCAGACGAAAAATTCAATTATTCAAAAGTAACAGCTAAAAATATGAAATTCTTAAGCAATCAAAATGAGAACGAAGCCTCTGAAATAAGTGATGAGGGCCGCGGCAATTGGGACCGTCGGGATTTTCTTAAATGTGTAGGGGCGTGGGCCGGAACCGGACTCGTTCTTTCCATGGCCGGCGGTCTCTTAACATCATGCAAGATGGAAGATGCTCCACCCGGCGTGCTGTCTTTTATGCAGATAAGCGATACGCACATCGGATTTGGTAAGGAACCCAATCCGAAGGTCGCGGACACACTGCAGGCGCTGGTCGACAAGATCAACGCGATGCCCCAGCGTCCGCCGTTTGTGCTTCATACGGGGGATCTTACACATCTCTCAAAGCCCGAAGAGTTCGATACTCTCGAGCAGATACTCAAAGGCATAAAGACCGACCAGGTGTTTTACGTGCCTGGCGAACACGACACATTTTCCGACCAGGGCGCCGAATATTTGAAACGCTTTGGCAAGGGAACGCAAGGTCAGGGTTGGCAAAGCTTCGATCACAGCGGAACTCACTACATAGGGCTGAACAACGTGGTGGCCGCGAACTCACCCACACCCGGGACATTTAAGAACGGCGGAAACGAGGGACTTGGTGCCTTGGGCAAAGAACAGCTGGATTGGCTTCAGAAGGACGTTGCTGGGTTGAGCGTGAGCACGCCAATAGTGGTCTTTACACACGTTCCGCTTTGGGCCGTATATCCCCAATGGGGCTGGGGAACCGAGGATTCCGAGCAGGCACTATCTTTTCTTAAGAAATTCGGCTCGGTTACTGTGCTCAACGGGCACATTCATCAGGTGATGCAAAAGGTCGAGGGCAACGTTACGTTCCATACCGCGCGGTCCACTGCCTATCCGCAGCCGTCGCCTGGTTCGGCACCTTCGCCGGGACCGATGAAGGACGTTCCCGCCGGACAACTTGCGAAAATGATCGGCGTTACGCAGGTGCGGTATGTCGAAAAGGACAAGTCACTTGCGATCATCGACAACGTGCTCGCCTAAGGCGAACGAGAAAGGAGAAAAACAAATGTACTTGCAGACACCCCTTGTTTCATGGGACCACATTCATCCGGTACTCGTTCATTTTACGACCGCGCTGCTTCCGGTCTCGTTTTTTAGCGACGCGGTCGGCAAATTCACCGATCGGTATTCTTTTACGCCAGCAGCATGGTGGATGCTGCTTTACGGTGCGATCGCGACGCCGCTTACGGCACTCGCTGGCTGGCTGTGGGCGAGTGATATCGAAAAGATGACCGGCTACAGTCATAACGCTACACTCACATCACATCAGTGGTTGGGTCTTTGCCTCGTCGTTGGCTTTACGACGCTCGCTATTTGGCGCGGCCGCATCTTCATGCTTACCAGGAAGCCTGGAATCGTTTATTTTGCGGTGGCCGCCGTGATCGTGGCAGCACTAATGTATCAAGGTTATCTCGGCGGCAAGATGACGCTTGGTTGAAATTCGCGGACGGCAAGAGCGGCGGCGACCGTTATGATAGAATCTGACCTCGAACAGGAGGCCAGGGAAATGCTCGCTGATTGTCAGATCGCCGCTTTTGTCGCAACCGCCGACTCCGAACGCTCTCGAGATTTTTACGAAAATACGCTCGGGCTTAAACTCGTTTCGGACGAGGAGTACGCGATCGTATTTGACGCGAAGGGTATCACGCTTCGCATCCAGAAGGTTCGTGACGTTGAACCGCGGCCTTACACAACGCTCGGATGGCACGTTGACGACATTGACGCAGCAGTCGACGAATTGTCAGGCCGCGGCGTCAGCTTCGAGATATACGACGGATTCGGACAGACCGCTCAGGGGATCATGACCTTTCCAGGCGGAGCCAAAGTCGCGTGGTTCAAGGATCCCGATGGAAATCTCCTTTCCCTTGACCAATATTGATTCTGCTAGTCCTGATATCTTTGCACTTCTTTACGTTTCCAACGCTCGGAATTTGAAACTTTCTGCCGAGGGTTTGGTATCATAACCGAAATCTTTCATTCAAGATTCAATTCGTTATCAGGAGAAAAACACCATGTTACGACGCAAGGTTTTGGGCGTAGTACTGCTTTACGCTCTTC
>JBDTZW010000266.1:0-5324 GCA_040004905.1 Acidobacteriota bacterium | reverse complement strand
TTGGCAATAAAAAAGAAGCTCGGCGTCTGCAACAACGACTCAGCTCGATCAATCCGACGCTTGCAAACCGCCTAGATCGCATCCTCGACGGAAAGGAAGTTATCGACGCGGCGGGCCGAAAGATCATTAATAAGATCCCGATCCCGAAAATACCGTTTTAGCGAACGAGTCAGATCAAGGAATCAGCGTTTTATGAAGGCCCGCCGGATGGATCCTGCGGGCTTTTTTGTCATTCCGATCTCGGTTGACATTCGGCTTTCATGTATATATTGTTCTAGCCAATTTCTTCAAACTGTTTAGTGAAATTCCTATAAATTCGATGATCGCCCACATTCTCGAAAACTATACTTTAATTTTTCGTTTCGATTTACTGAAATGAAAAACGGAGTTCCATCAACTCCGGAAAATGCCCAACTTGCGGACCGGTCTGCGCTGCTTAAGGGCGATTCCGTTCTTTTCCCCTCGTCCCAATAAATAAAAAAGTCAGATAGGAGGAAGGACAATGAAAAAGATCTCATATTTTACTGAACCATCTGGTCGACGGGAAGAAAACTCGGAAGGCCGGCGGGCGTTCCTTGGCAAGCTAGGATCAATGGCTATACTGACGGGAGCCGCGGGTGCAATAGGAGCGAAGCCATTTATAGGCGGCAAAGAATCAGAAGCGGAAGCATCGGTTGTGGACTACGATTCCTTAAACCGTGTAGAAGCTAGCCTTGCCTATCGCAGACGGACTGCCGCAGCAGAGAGGATCGATGTTGGTGTTCAGCCTGACAATGGTGACGCTCGTCGATATTCGGATCTCAGCGGGGTTTATTCGAAGGGCCTGCCGCATGATGCACTGGGAATTCCAAATGCAGCGGCGGTCCAGAGCCTTCTCCACGCGCTCGAAACGGGAAATCATGCCGATTTTGACAATATTGTCATGGGTACTCCCGGCGGCGGCCCCAACTCTAAGTTGAACGGCCCGCAGGTCGCGCTGGCATTTGATCTCGAAGGGCCCGATTCGCATGCGACGGTGATCCCGGCGTGTCCCCGGACCAGCAGTGCCCAAACCGCGGCCGAGGCGGTCGAGCATTACTGGGCGGCGCTGTTGAGGGACGTTCCATTTTCCAGATATCCAACCAATTCGCTGGCAGCGCACGCCGTGGACGATATGAACAACCTGTCGTTCCTTCGGAGCAATGCGAACAATCAGTTCCCCTATCCTGTAACGCCACAAAACCTGTTTCGCGGCCAATTCGTTGCGGGTGACGGGAATGTTCGGGGACCTTACCTTTCTCAATTCATGGTCCAGCCGACCTTTTTCGGAGCCCAGCAGCTCAATCAGCAATATCAGACATTTTTGCCTTTAGGGAGCGGCGGGAGCGATTACATGACGACCGCCGCCGAGTATCAACTCGTGCAAAACGGGGGTGATTCGGGACGGCCGATAGCGTTTGATCCGAGCTTCCGCTATCTGCGTAACGGGCGAGATCTTTCCTCCTACACGCGGGTCGATGTTCTTTATCAGGGATACTTTACAGCCTTTCTTCTGTTGGCTGGCATCGGAACGCCGTTGAATCCTGGCAATCCCTATATCGGCTCTTTAACGCAGAAGGCCTTTGCAACGCTGGGCGGGCCGGATTGCGCGGGAACGCTTGCCGAAATGGCTACCCGGGCGCTTAAGGCAGCATGGTTCCATAAGTGGATCAAGGACATGCGCCAAAGACCCGAGGAGTATGGAGCCCTGGTACACGCGAGGCTTTCCAATTTGCATCCGCTTCCTCAGGCTGCGGCGGCGATCCACCGGGACGTTTTGAATTCAGCGGGAGTTGCCCACACCTTCTCTACAACCGGGACTTACTTGCTACCGCAAGCATTCCCCGAGGGCTCACCGACGCATCCGTGTTATCCGACAGGACATGGAACGGTGGGCGGCGCATGTATAACTGCACTGAAATTTTTCTTTGACTGCAATCAGCCGATCAGGCCGTTGCTTCAGAATGCTGGGCGGGATCTGGTAGTGCCGAGCGGGAACGGACTTTCGCTTAACACTTACACTGGCTCGGATCGCGACAGCATGGACATAAACGGGGAGCTCAACAAGCTGGGATACAACGTCACGTTCGGTCACGGAATTCACGCCGGGATACACTTTCGCAGTTCGAGCTACTGGTCGCTTTTGCTTGGTGAGCAGGTCGCCCTTAGCGTTCTACAGGACCGTGCAAGAGGCTATAATGAGCCGTTCACGGTCAATATAACGAAATTTGACGGTACGACGGCGACCATTTCAAACCAGTAACAACCCCCCAAACGCAAAACATTGGAACGCGGTTCGAAGAGCCGCGTTTTTTCTGTATAATCGGGGATTTAAGAAATGCCCCGACGCGACGACATACATAAGATACTCATAATTGGCTCGGGTCCGATCGTGATCGGTCAAGCCTGCGAATTCGATTATTCCGGGACGCAGGCGTGCCGGGCCCTTAAGCAAGAAGGTTATGAGGTCGTGCTGGTAAATTCCAATCCCGCCACGATCATGACCGACCCTGAGATAGCCGATCGGACCTATGTCGAGCCGCTGACGCTTGAAACTTTAACTGCGATAATCGATAAAGAGAGGCCTGACGCATTGCTCCCAACCGTTGGCGGGCAGACGGGACTGAATCTGTCGGTCGAGCTTTACGAACGGGGAATCCTCGACAAATTCGGTGTCAAATTGATCGGTGCAAACATCAACGCGATCAAGGTGGGCGAGGATCGCGAGCTGTTCAAGGCAGCGATGGACGAGATCGGTATTCCGACTGCGAAGGGCGGTTTTGCTCACACCTGGGAAGACGCAAAGGGCATTGTCGACGATATCGGATATCCGGCGATCATTCGACCGTCGTTCACGCTCGGCGGAACAGGCGGCGGTACCGCATACAATCCCGAAGAATTTGAAGAGATCGCAAAGAACGGTTTGGCCGAGTCGCCCAACTCTCAAATATTGGTCGAAGAATCGATCCTTGGCTGGAAGGAATACGAACTCGAGGTGATGCGTGATCTTAATGACAACGTAGTCATAATCTGCTCGATCGAAAACTTTGACCCGATGGGCGTTCATACTGGCGATTCGATAACCGTAGCTCCTGCACAGACCTTGAGTGACGTCGAATATCAGCGTCTCCGCGATATGTCTAAGGCCTGCATTCGCAAGGTCGGCGTGGAGACCGGCGGTTCGAACATACAGTTCGCGGTCAATCCTGCGAATGGCGATGTGCGGATCATCGAGATGAATCCGCGCGTGTCGCGCTCGTCTGCTCTGGCGTCGAAGGCGACCGGGTTTCCGATAGCCAAGATCGCCGCGAAACTCGCGGTCGGCTACACGCTCGATGAAATTCCGAATGACATCACAAAGAAAACGCCGGCGTCGTTCGAGCCTACGATCGACTACGTTGTAACCAAGATCCCCAAGTGGGCTTTCGAGAAATTTCCTGGTGCGGAAGACGTTCTCGGCACACAGATGAAATCGGTCGGCGAAGTAATGGCGATCGGGCGAACGTTTAAGGAGTCGCTCTTCAAGGGGTTGCGATCGCTCGAGGCCGTGAAGCCGCTGCGGCTGGTAGGCATTCCCGATCACGAATTGCAGAGAAAACTCGCAAGGCCGAATTCGCAACGATTTTCTTACATCACTTACGCCTTGCAGAACGGATACACGATCGAGGAGATCCATCGTTTGACGATGATCGATCCGTGGTTTTTGGAGCAGCTTCAGGAAGTGATGGTTCTGCAAAAGCGGATCGATTCGCGAAAGCTTGCCGATGTGCCGCCAGAGATCCTTCGATCGTCGAAAGAATACGGTTTGTCCGATCGAAGACTTTCATTTTTGACGGGCACCACCGAGGCCGAGGTTCGCGAACATCGCAAACACCTGGGAATCGCTCCCGTTTATAAACGGGTTGATACCTGTGGTGCTGAATTTGAATCTTTCACGCCCTATCTTTACTCGACCTACGAAGAGGAGTGCGAAGCCGAGCCGAGCCAACGGCGAAAGATAATGATCCTCGGCTCCGGACCCAACCGGATAGGGCAGGGGATAGAGTTCGATTATTGCTGCTGCCACGCCTCATTCGCTCTTCGTGACGCTGATTTTGAGACGATCATGGTCAACTGCAATCCGGAGACGGTCTCGACCGATTACGACACGTCGGACAGGCTGTATTTCGAGCCGCTTACATTCGAAGACGTGATGAATATCGTCGATGTCGAAAAGCCGGACGGCGTGATCGTGCAGTTCGGCGGGCAAACGCCGTTGAATCTCGCGGACAGGCTTCACGAGGCGGGTGTTCCGATAATCGGCACGTCGCCGGATTCGATCGATCTGGCGGAAGATAGAAAACGGTTCGGAGCTTTGCTGGATGAACTGAAGATCCCGTGTCCGGATAATTCGAGCGTGACATCGGCGGATGAAGCGAAGGCAGCCGCCGCGAAGATCGGTTATCCGATAGTCGTGCGGCCGAGTTTTGTGCTTGGCGGCCGCGCGATGGCGATCGTTTATGACGAACAATCGCTTGACGAATATATGCGTTCGGCGGTGGATGCTTCGCCGGAGAAACCTATATTGATCGATAAGTTTTTGGAGCGCGCGGCTGAAATCGATGTCGATGCGTTGGCGGACGAAACGGCGGTCGTGATCGCTGGAATTCAGGAACACATTGAAGAGGCGGGAATTCACTCGGGCGATTCGTCAAGCGTTTTGCCGGCTCAAAAGATCGCCGAGGAACATCTTGAAACGATCCGGCATTACACGAAATTGCTTGCAAATGCTTTGAAGGTAAAAGGACTGATGAATATTCAGTTCGCGATCAAGGACGATCGCGTTTATGTTCTCGAGGTAAATCCGCGGGCATCGCGAACGGTGCCGTTTGTCGCGAAAGCAACGGGCGTACCGATCGCAAAGATCGCATCGCTTGTGATGGCCGGTGCAAAAACGCTTGCTGAATTCAACCTGCCTGAACAGTTGGCAGTTCCGAAGATATTTGTTAAATCGCCCGTATTTCCTTTTAAGAAGTTCGCCGGTGTCGATCCGATATTGGGACCGGAAATGCATTCGACCGGCGAGGTGATGGGTGTCGGTGTGACATTCGGCGAGGCCTACGGAAAAGCTATGGAAGGCGCAGGGTTGAAGTTGCCCATGAAAGGCAAGGCGTTTATTTCCGTCAACAATGCGGACAAAGGTCAGGCGGTCGTCTTGGCTCGGCGACTTGCAAAATTAGGGTTTGATCTGGTGGCTACATATGGAACCGCAAACCGGCTTCGCGAGGTCGGTCTCGACTGCGAATCCGTCTTCAAAGTGAACGAAG
>JBDTZW010000271.1:0-1605 GCA_040004905.1 Acidobacteriota bacterium | reverse complement strand
TACGGTTGCCGACGTTGACGAAGATGTCTTCGCCAAAGGGCATGAAGTCGCGGCGGGCCGTCACCTGGCCGAGTTCGTCGGTGATGATCCGCGGGCTTCCGAGGTGGTCGGTGGTGGTGTAGTCGGTGTGAGGCTGCGAAGAGATCTGCGTCGAGTATTCCGCGATCAGTTTTCCCGACGAGTAAACAAAAACGGTCGTCTCCTGATCGGTGACTTTTTTGACGCGTTCGCCTTCGCCGTCGTAGAAATAGGTGCCGATCGACTGACTGCTACTATCGAGATCCTTGACCTATATCTGCTTGCCGGTTGCCGTAGCGGTCATATGACCAGTTCTGAACCCAGTTCGGCGTAGCTCCGCCGCTCGGCTCTTTGGCCTCGGTCAGACGAGAAAGGTTGCATCAATCATAAGAATTGCAGCCTTTGTTAAAAAGTCGTAATTTCCGCCGATTCCAAAAGCTGTTTAGGCGGATCTAATTGCTTGTCTTGTATAAGGATTTCGCTTTTGGTCGAAGAAGTTTCGACCTTGAATAAATAGAGCCGAATAAATAATGATTCATCGTCATAGTTAGCCCGCTGAGCTGCAGTGAGTTGATAATGTCCTGGTTGAATGTCAATCGTGTGCGGTTCGTTCTCTTCCGGTCCATCTACAAATACCTTCCCACTTGGGCAGTAGAATGGAACCTTAATGACTCTTTCATCGGCTTCCTCGAATTTGTAATCATCGTCAAAAACGTGAACCGTTGCCAGACCAAATTCTAATAGAGCTCGAAAATTTACTGATGAATCCCTCCGAGCAAATCCTTGATTAAAATGGTCATCCGTACTTTCGTTCCCCGGCAAATTAACGTTGCTGTCATAGACCGAGAATGAAATATAAGAAAATTCAACTTCGAATTCTGAAATTAACATGATGTCACTCCACAAGTAGTTAACAGCCCGAGTAATTGATAACGCAAACGACGAATCTATTTCCCGGTTGCATATTATTAGCTTTTACAAAGTTCTGAATCATCCGGCCCTGAGAAAAATTTTGGCTTCCAGGAACATGTCCCACCCAAGCTCCAGTTCCGCCCTCGGCAGTTGAAGCGAAAGGATACTCATCCCGCGTTAGAATTCCGCTCGGGACGTCTCTCAACGCGTTAGTACGATTCACCCTCGAAGGTCCCTGCCATGTCAATGTTTCGGGATGACCCGCTCGCTGCGCATGCCAAATATTTTCTGCCAGGTCGGGGTGGGTATTGTAATCAAAGAGCAAGGTTGGTAAGGGTTCAGTTGAACTAATCTCTGGAACAACCGAAAGCAAAGAACTGCCGCCACCAAATACGCCGAGGGCGGGCCCGAGTCCGAGGCCGAAGCCAGTCGTTCCGGCGCTTATGTAGCTTTCTTCCCGAGCATTTCCTCCGCTAAATGGGAGCGGCACAGCAAACGGATTTGGCCCGGGGACGTAAACGCCTCCGCGGCCATTAAAAGCCAGATCGGTTAGGCCGTTTAGTGTGACGGCTGGGAAGTTTCCAATCCCTTTGGGGATTCCGCTTACTGCATCGTTAACTCCATTGGTAGCCTGCGTTGCCATGGAGCGTACTGCGTCGCCGTCGGCCGATGTTG
>JBDTZW010000038.1:0-5333 GCA_040004905.1 Acidobacteriota bacterium | reverse complement strand
AGAAAGAATTCATTGGCTCGCTGATCGTCGCTCCGCCTTCGTCGCAGAGCTCGACCTGGATGAAGCGATTCGGAAGCCATTCGACCGGTTTTGCATCGGGCTGGATGATGGTCCGCGGAGCGCGGCGGCAGCGTGCGGTCGATCGCGGTTTTGTCGTGTCCGATCACGCGGATTGGCCCGAACTGCAAATAGCGATCGCCGGATCCGAAGCCGAAACCGTTTACGTGACGCACGGATTTGTCGATGAATTAGTCCGTTGGCTCCGCGAAACCGGAACCGACGCACACCCGCTGAAGACGCAATTTGTCGGTGACGACGTTGCGGACCTGAGCGATGAGGAGAGCGAGGTATGAAGCTTTTTACAGAGCTTTATGTAGAACTCGACCAGACAAACAAAACGAATGAAAAGGTCGAAGCGATGCGATATTATTTCGAGCACGCGGACAGTTGGGACGCCGCCTGGGCACTGTATTTTCTTTCGGGCCGCAAGCCGCGGCAGATCGTACCGTCGAAGAATCTTCGCGACTGGGCGATGGAAATGTCCGGCATCCCTGAGTGGCTGTTTATGGAATCGCGCGACACGGTCGGCGATGGTGCGGAAACAAGCGCGCTGCTCTTGCCAAACGGCACTTCGGTCGATGACACGCCGCTTCATATTCTAGTCGAGCAGCAATTGCTGCCGTTGCGAAAGGCTGGCGATGAAACCCAGAAAACTGCGGTGACTGACGCCTGGTTACGGATGAACTACGCCCAGCGGCTGGTTTATAACAAACTGATCTCTGGAGCATTTCGGGTCGGCGTTTCGCAGTTGCTTGTAATGCGGGCGTTATCGCAGTTGTCAGGAGTACCAGCCGATATCGTTGCAATGCGGCTGATGGGTGAGTGGGAACCGACCGCCGAATTCTTTGAAAATCTGTTAGAGCCCGAGCTCGACTCCGATGAGACACCGATCGCAAGGCCATACCCATTTCACCTTTCGCATCAGATCGATTTTGCGGCCGACGAGCTCGGCGATGTCGCGGACTGGCAGGCGGAATGGAAATGGGACGGGATCCGCGCACAGGCTATCAAACGGCAGGATGAGGTTTTCATCTGGTCCCGAGGCGAAGACCTGATGACCGGGCGATTCCCGGAGATCGAGACTGCGGCACGCGAGCTGCCAAATGGAACCGTTCTCGATGGCGAAATACTTCCGTGGCGCGACGGACGCGTGCTGCCGTTTACGGAAATGCAGCGGCGGATCGGGCGAAAAAATCTTTCGGCGAAAATATTGGAAGAAGTTCCGGTGATCCTTCAGAGCTACGACCTGCTCGAATTCGGCGGCGAAGATATCAGGCCGAAGGAGTTTGCGGCTCGGAGACAAACACTCTCGAAAGTGATCGGAAATCTTAGCCCGGAAGCAGGGAAAACCATTCGGCTTACGGAATCGATCGAAGCTAAAAGTTGGGCAGGTCTCGCAAAAACGCGTGAGCTAAGCCGAAGCCTTGGCGTCGAGGGTTTTATGCTGAAGCAACGATCTTCGCCGTATCGCGTCGGCCGTCATCGCGGCGAGTGGTGGAAATGGAAGATCGATCCTCTGTCGGTCGATGCCGTGCTGATCTACGCGCAGAAGGGTTCTGGCAAACGTTCGAATTTATTTACCGACTATACATTCGCCGTGTGGAAAGGCGACGAACTTGTGCCATTCGCGAAAGCTTATTCGGGCTTGACCGATGTCGAAATTCGAAAAACTGACAGATTCATTCGCGACAACACGATCGAGACGTTCGGGCCGGTGAGAAGCGTCAAGCCGGAACTCGTTTTCGAGCTAGGTTTTGAAGCGATCCAGCGTTCGACGCGTCATAAATCGGGCGTTGCCGTTCGTTTCCCGCGAATACTGAAATGGCGCGAAGACAAAAAGCCGGCCGACGCCGATTCGCTTGAAACGATCTACAAGTTGCTCGATTCGTTTCAGAATGCAGCGAAATGAAAAACGATCGGCCTGTAAAAAGTATCGGGGAGATATCGTCGAATCTTTATCCGCATCTGAAGATAACCGCCGAGGAATTCCCGCGTATGCTTGTGACGCGAAAGATCGAGGACGACGACTCGGATTATTACGGTGCGTTTCTCCCGAAGACGGCCCTCCGGATAACGATAGATCTCATTCAACGAACCTTTCGGCTTCGCCGCTGCGATATCGAGATCGACGGCAGCTTTAACGTTCCATGCACTCAATTCTACGAGCGACGTTGCCTGGCCCCGTGCGTTGCGAGCCTTTGCGGCAAAGGGCGGTATCGCGAAATGGTAGATCTTGTTCGGCTTTTCCTCGCAAACCGCCGTGCCGAATTTCTCGCTGCCGCGTATGAAAAGGTCGATGCGCTGGCCGAAGATTTAAATTTCGAAGAGGCTGCCGTGATGCGTGATCTGATCGCATCGATCGAAAGCTCGTGGGAAGAAAAGAGATTCGCGATCTGGCTGGACGACACGGTCGATAGTTATGCTGTCGATCGGTCCACTACTTTGAAAGTATTTCTGGTTACGCAAAGAGGTCGGCGTCCGCTAGGGCGAAAAGTTTTTAGTCTCCACACATCCGATGCCGGCAAGGCCCTTCATAATATTATCGACACCTTCTACCAACGACATCTTCCGAAAGAGATTCGCGTTCTGGATGATTTTGAGGAGCGCGTCGAACTGGGCCAAGACCTGTCGCTCAGGTTCGGAAAAAAGGTTCGCATCGCGGCCGTCGATCCGGAATATAGGCGAATGAGCACCGCATTTGCACTTACAGAGGCTCTGACCGAAAGCGAGATCGATGCCGCACGCCCGCAAGCCACGCCGGTCGAGTTGATGCATGAGATACAGATAGCCTTCGGTTTGCCGGGCTTGCCTCAACAGATCGAAGCGTTCGATGCCGCGCACATATCGGCGACATCATTTTCCGCCGCGTGTTCGGTCGCGATGGGCGGGAAGACCGCGAGCAGTGAATACTCGTTCGAGGTCGCTACGGAGAAGAGCGAGCTAGCAAGCCTTGCCTCCATCGCTGCGAAACGCATCGCGAGAGATCGTCCAGACCTTGTCCTCGTCGACGGCGGCAAGCCACAAATGAGCGCCGTTCTCGCCACGATCGGGCAGCTCGCGACCGAGACGTCGGTGATCGCGGCCGTCAAGCCAAAGGGGAAGCATTCCGAGATTTCGCACTTTCTGACGCCCGAGGGAGAGACTATCCCTTTCACTCCATCGAACGCAGGTCACAATTTTTTGAAGCTCCTCCGTGACGATGCTCACTTCCTGGCAAACCAAGTTCATCGCGACCTTCGCGATATGGCACATCATTACGAACTCGCAGCGATGCTGCCGTCGATAAACGAGGCCGCGCGGCGGCAGCTGCTGAGCAATGCGGGATCGCTGAAAAAGATACAGGAGATGGGGCAAAAAGACCTTAAGGCGATCTTCGACGCCGAGACTTCGGCGAGGATAGTCGAGGACCTGGAGAATTTTCGGAAAGGAAATTTTGCGGCGGTGCTTCCGCTGATAGTGCCCCTTCGCGATGCGGTTGAGGGCGGCGGAGCCGAGGACATCCGACCGCTTTCAACTAAACGTTGAGACCTATTTTGCGGCAACGATCCTATGCCTGCCGAGGCTGCTGAGGACCGGTTTGAGATGTTCGACGGCGGCGTCATGCGAGACACCATTCGTCGCGAGGATCCCGTTGTGATTTTGGACGTCCGCGATGTCATATCTCATGGGAGAGCCGAAAAGATCCGTTATATTTCCGCCCGCCTCCTCGAGAATGATCTGTGGGGCACACGTGTCCCAGAGCTTGGTCCGCGGGCTCGGGTGAATGTAGATATCGCAATGCTGCTCCGCGATCAGCCCGACCTTTAAGCCGACTGAGCCCCTCCGGACCTTTGTTGCAAATCCAAACGCTTCGATAATAGCCGACATCTTTTCGGAGTAATGATTTTTGGTCAGAGCGAGGCTCATCTCGTGAAAATCGGTTGTTGTCGAAACAGTTAGCCGGACGGTTTCGCCATTCTGGACCGCAAACGAGCCCGAGCCTTTTGACGCATAGTAGAGCACGTCGTAAAACGGCATGAGCACGACTCCCACAACCGGCTCGGCTCCGTCGGCAAGTCCGATCTGTACGCTGAAATCACCGTCTTTTTTGATGAAGCCAGCGGTGCCATCGATCGGATCGATTATCCACGAACGCGTCCGTGAAAGCCGCGTTTTTGTGTCATCAGCCGCTTCCTCTGACAATATCGCATCATCGGGAAATTCCGACGAAAGGCGTTCGATGATCAGGGCACTTGAGTCGCGGTCGGCGGCCGTGACGGGTTCGTGAAAATTGTCCGCACCGACCTTGTTTTCTTCGACGATCTCGAGGGCGTAGTGCTGAAGTATGAGGGTTGCCGCTTCACGGGCGATCTTGATGGCGGCATTGAGTTCCTGTTCGAACATTGTAGGAGTCTAACACGCACGCGTCGGCGATCACGACTTGTCCACCGCTTCCGTAACACCGCATCTTGGGCAGATGAGGGTCGTCCGGATCTTGTCGAGCCATCTTGCCAACGCTGCACTGGACATCCGCGGCTGCTTGCTCTCAGCCTCGCCTTCGGACATCAAGCGCGAAACTCCTCCCGTGCTCTCATCAGCGAGTTCCCGCTCGCAGTCGCGGCAGATCCAGCCAAAGCCGGCGTTGTAGAAGTTTTCCAATTCCTGCATGCGGCAGAAAAAGGCGGCAGGCCGAGACCTTGCCGCCTTTCGTTTCTAGAAAAATAGTTATTCCTGCGTTGTTCGACGCGTTGCGGGGCGGCTTGTTTGTGGGGCGGTATTGAGACGCACTGGGACGGTCACGGTCTTCCCGTCACGATAAAGCTGAACCTGCACGGTGTCACCGATCTTCTTCTTGTCCAAAAGCCGGTACAGATCGTCAAGGCTGCTCATCTTTTCACCGTCGATCGACGTGATAATGTCGCCGAGCACGACCTCGCCCGTGTTGTCCTGCGATAGCCCGTGAATTCCCGCAACCGCTGCCGAACCGCCGGGGACAGCCGCTCGAACAAGCAACCCCGACTGTACAGGCAGTCTCACCTGCTGACTCAGTTGTTCGACGCTTAGCAGGTCAGCACCGAGCTTCGGCCTGCGAACCTCGCCGTATTGGATCAGCTGTGGCACGACCTGCTTAGCGATATTGACCGGTATCGCGAATCCAACACCCACCGAACCGCCGCCTCCGGGCGAGAGGATCTGCGAATTGATTCCGATCATCTTGCCGAATTTATCCAGCAACGGGCCGCCTGAATTTCCCGGATTGATCGAAGCATCGGTCTGAATTGCCGCGTCGATCG
>JBDTZW010000289.1:0-5333 GCA_040004905.1 Acidobacteriota bacterium | reverse complement strand
ATTCTATCGAAACCTGATAAGTCTAAAGCCCTCGCGACGAAATCTGAAATCGGTTACCGTCCGGATCGCTCCCATCGCACATACGGATATCACCAAATTCGAATATCTTTGTCATTTCGACGCCAAGGCCTTGTAACCGTGATCGTTCCGCAGCTACGTCCTTGGCCCCGAAAACAAATTTGATTCCATTGTCTGCACTATCGCCATTTTCGACCGCGCCGGAAAATTTATGGAATGCGAGATTGCAGCCGCCTGCATTCAGCTCGGTCCAACCTGGGTCTGCTTCGCCGACCAATTTCAATCCAAAATTCGACACATAAAAATCTACAAGCCGTTCGACATCTCTGGTGAAAATTATTACGCGGGCCAGATCCATAAATCTAAAACCGAATTACGGCGTCCGGGCCGCCTTCGACGTGGACGGTATCGACAAACCGGATGCTCTTGGAATCGGTTGTCATGACGACCGAATGCGTCCGCTTGCCCGCACCAAAGAAACGGACACCTCGAAGCAGCGCTCCGTCGGTAACACCAGTCGCGGCAAAGATTATCTTTTTGCCCGGTGCCAGATCGTTCGTGTCGTAGATCTTGTTCGGATCAGTGATTCCCATTTCGTTCAGCCGCCGCATTACTTCATCGGCCGGCGGCACCTTTGATTTATCGACACCCAGGCGTTCATGGTCCCAGACGAGCTTTGCCAATATTTCGCCGTTGAGGCATTTCATCGCGGCGGCGGTAATCACGCCTTCGGGAGCTCCGCCGATGCCCATCAGGGCGTGAATGTTGGTTCCAGCAACCGCGGCCGATATACCTGCCGAAAGGTCACCGTCGGATATCAGGCGAATGCGTGCCCCGGCGGCCCGGACTGCGTCAACCAGAGCTTTATGACGGCTGCGGTCGAGGCACATGATCGTAAGGTCTTCGACATCGCGCCCGAGCCGGCGGGCAATATTCTTTAGATTGTCTGGAACCGGAGCTTCGATATCGACGGCCCCGCGGCAGGACGGGCCAACGACGATCTTGTCCATATAGATGTCCGGAGCGTACAGCAATCCGCCGCGTTCAGCCGCGGCCAGAACGGCTATGGCATTATTCGCCCCCAGAGCACAGAGATTTGTTCCCTCGAGCGGGTCTACGGCGATATCCACCTCGGGAAATTCGCTTCTGGCCTCGTCCGAGAACGCTCCGCCGCCGACCTCTTCGCCTATGTAGAGCATCGGCGCCTCATCGCGCTCGCCCTCGCCGATAACGATGCGGCCGCGCATTGGAACGGTATCCATCACCTCGCGCATCGCCTCGACGGCGACGTGATCCGAATGCTTGCGGTCGCCCTGGCCCATCGTTCTGGCGGATTCAATTGCCGCAGCCTCGGTGACCCGCAGAAAGTCCAGTGCCAATTCACGCTCAGCTTTAGTGTTTTTCATCTGATGTTCTCAGGACAAACGACTTATAGAGTTTCGATTTAATGAGGCATTCTATCATTTGTGTAACCAGATTTGACAAGCTATGCTCTGGGTATTAGGTTTTTATTTTGATTTTTCGATGAGAATCAAGAGGAGATTCCCCAGCTAAATGACCTACATTGTTACCGAGCCCTGCATCGAATGTAAATACACCGATTGCGCGGCAGTCTGCCCGGTTGAGGCTTTTCACGAATTGCCCGACCGGCTCTTGATCAATCCCGACAACTGCATTGACTGCGATGCCTGCTTGCCCGAATGCCCGGTCGAAGCCATCTACTCCGATATGTCGTTCCCTGAGGAATATACCGACTGGCTTGAAAAGAATAAGGAAGCCGAAAATTTTCCCATTATCAGTACCAAGATCCCGGCCCTCTTCGGCCCAGGGTGCAAAGGACAACCCGAATAGATCCGGCCGAAAAACTGTTTAAAGGCGGGCTTGCCCGCCTTCTTATTGGGGAATGTCTTCGCTGGTCAGATTGTCTGAGTTGCCCGCCCTTCTCTATTTAACTATCTCGAATCTAAACAGCTGTGTTGCGCTCTGTTTGGACAGGGGATCGCGCACATTGATCTGAAGAACGTAGTCCCCCGGACCAAGCGAGTCTTTTAGGAGGATCGCACCGCTGACGCGCGGATTTGGAACTCCCTGCTGGAACGGTGCATCGAATTTGTTCACATTGCCTTCGATCACCGCCTTGTCGTTTTGCAGAATTCTGGCTTGTGTTTCGAGATGTGAGCCTTGCGAACCGTCACGCTTGTTGTTGTAAACCTCGAAGCCATAGCGAAGGACCGTCCCCGCCGGAAACTGCCTTAGAACGGTGTCGTAAAGAAGCGTCGATGGTATCTGCATCATGCCGGGTCCGTTGCCGACCTTTCCCTGGGTAATGTACTGCCACGTATTCATGGTGACATCCTCGACCGCGAGCGTGGAGAGCGTCAGCCTTTGCTTATTGACATCGGCAACTGCAACTACCTGCGTCGCCGAACCGATCTTGCCCGTGGCCGTATCACGCAGCGCAACGCGGAACTGATAGATGCCTGGCTTTTTAACGGGCATGATAAGCGTATAAACAAAGCCCTTTGCAAGCATCGCCTCATACGTCGCGCCCTTCGTCTTTATTGTGTATTTCGATTCGACGTTGTCGACCGGCATCCCGTTATCGCCAAAGGCGACGGCATCGACATCGAAGGTCGACGTTTTCCAACCTTCGGCAGTGTCGGCAAAGGTTAGATTTCGAGCGTCGATGTGAAGGAACGAACGAATATATGGTCCTTGCGTCGGATCCTGCGCATACAGTGCGTTTACGCTGAGCGCGACGTCGCTCTTTGCAAATGGCGACATCAATGCCTCGGAGATCTCACGCTCCGCGGTCAACTGGGGCATTGTTTGATTGCCTGGATCGTTACTGAAAAATCCGCTTCGATAGTTCACTTTCAGGCCCGGCCGCTTTACCTTTATCTCGAATTTGTTGAATTTTCGTTTGCTCGGATCAAACGTTTCTGCGTCAGGCACGTAACCGAGCAAGTAGTATCCTGCTTGTTCGTCGAGGGCTCTTTGGATACCGCCATTTAGGTCGTTGCTATCGAGGAGAGCTTTGCCGCCCGTTCGCTCGGCAAAATAAACGAGGCCGTCCTGGCTTTCCTTAAAGTCCCGCGTGCGTTCATTGACCTTCTGTTCGCGATGCCCGTCGATGATCTCGTAGGTGCTGTCTGACGCGGTGATGGCCATTGACTGCAGACCACGCGTGTCGAAGGTATAGATCACGACGGACGAACGGTTCGCAACGTCTGTGACGTCCTGCAAATATCCGAAAATACTTGATGCTCTGGATTTATCGGAATCATTTGTAATAGCTATACCGTCTGAGAAAAGCATCATTGCCTTGCGCCCTGGCAAATTCTTCATCCCGCCAATGATGTACTTGATCGTGCCCAGCGACGTCTGCATATAAATGGCAGCCTCCTGCATCGCAGCGTTCTTGGAAGCATTCTTAATGGCCGCCTGCACCTGGTCAACGTTGTCGTGCGGATGGACGAGCGTATATTGCTTGGGGTTGCCGGATGCCACCTGATCACTCTCGTTGTTGAATCGGTCGGTGATCTCATTATCTCGCTGACTGACCGGGGAGAGAGCATCCAAAGTCCCGCCCACAGGACTCCACCTGATCTTCTCTATCGCGGCCTTTAAAAGTCGTTTGTCCGAAGTAAATTGCTGCAACGCTCCCACACCTCCGCCCGTGCGGATCACAGCTACCAGATCATCGGGCTGCATTTGTTCATCGACAAACCGGTTGAGTGCCTTTCGGGTGTAATAAACACTGGCGAACGATAAGTTAAGGTCGTCCACAACGATCGCGACCGTCCGACGGACGTCGCCTCGCTTTAGCTGGACATTATTCTCAGGCGTCGTAGCCGCTGACGAATTTGCGGCGTTCGTGCCCACGGTCGCTCCGCCCGAAACCCTTGAGACAAAGGCAAAATTCGTGATCTTTTGAAGTTCGCCATTTTCATACAGCTCGAAGTCATCGGAAGCGAGGTCTTTGACCACCTTCCCGTTCTTGTCCGTAACCGTCGCGTCGACCTGGATAAGCTGAGTAGAGATCTTGACCACCGACTCCTCGGGAGTTGGCGAAGGTGTCGGCGTAGTCTGCTGGGCAGAAGCGGGCAAGGCCGCGAGACCGATCGACAATGCGATAAATAATGACCTTTTCATATGCAGTTCAAATAGCCGTAAAAACCGGGCGATTGATGCACCTTACGGGTCCTTTTGCAGAAAACATAGCGTTTTTTGGTTAGCGAAAGCAGGTGCAGGCGTCTTAGCCAATTAAATGCCAAAGTAACTGGTCTGTCAATATTTCTACCACTCACCTAAATTGCGTATACGCTCTTTTTGGAGAATCGGTGATTCGGTTCTAAGATATGAGCTGAGATCTGGACAAACCTATGATCACAGAGAAAGACCCAAAAGAAATGGACCTCCAGCCTGTCAGGTGCTCCGAATGCGATCGCGAGATGAACCATTACAACGTGTTCCTGTCATCGACAGGTGTACAAACGACGGTCTGCTGGCAGTGTCAGGCGAGAAAGGAAAAAGGCTTTAATGCCAAGCGGGATTTTCGCCGCGAGGCCCGCACAGGTTATATTCCCAGATAACGATGGCAGTCAGAAAGATCACCGAATACCCCGAAAAAGTCCTCGCCGAAGTCGGCCAACCTGTTACCAAATTTGATCAAGAGCTGGAAGATCTCTGCTCCGACATGTACGACACCATGTACGACGCAGAAGGCGTAGGCCTCGCGGCTCCGCAGATCGGATTGAATTTGCGGCTATTTGTAATGGACTGCGAAGGCATCAAGCTCGTCGCCGCCAACCCTGAGATAGTCCATACCGAAGGCGAGCAGTCCAGCCAGGAAGGCTGCCTTTCGCTCGGCAAAGTTCCAGCCGTGGTTACCCGCCCGATGATGGCCCGCCTAAAGGCCCAAGACCTAAAAGGCGAATGGTTCGAAAGCGACGCCACCGGCTACGCCGCCCGAGCCTTCATGCACGAAACCGACCACTGCAACGGCAAACTCTTCATCGACCACCTCGGCAAACTCCGCCGTGACATGGTCGTCCGAAGGTTCAAGAAAGAGAAGAAGTGGTAGCAAGGTATTCTTATTTTCAACCCCATCGGGGCGACATGTTTGTAGAACGCGATGCCACATTCCTCTCCCAGCTCCGTAGGAGCGTCATGTTTGTAGCAGCAAAGCGGATTCCCAAATTTCTCTCTTCAGCCCATCGGGGCGACATGTTTGTAGAACCTGATGCTACACCGTTTCTCTCTCCTAGCTCCGTAGGAGCGTCACCTTTCGATACAGTTGAACATAACAGATC
>JBDTZW010000126.1:0-18092 GCA_040004905.1 Acidobacteriota bacterium | reverse complement strand
GTTCTGCCCTCTATTCGAAATTCGATCCAGAAGCGTGAGAGCTTCGATCAGGCGATGAATTTCTTTCGCATTGAAGACTCGGGCCTGAAACGCGAGCTATGGAACTCGGTCCGAAGCGAGGTCTTTCAGCCGCAACAGGTCAAGCAGCAAGTTTCGCGAGCGACTAACGCCAAGATGACGGTCGCCGAGCAGAACCTGCTGGAATTGTTGGTTCACGACAAGGAGTTGCAGGATGTGGTGCTTCCGCAGCTGGAAGAATCTGATTACGAGGCCCTTGGAACTTCTTCGGTGTTTCGTTCGTTATATGTATTGAATGAACAAGACGAAGCCGCGACGCTCGACCGGCTCCTCGAATTGGTCGGGGAAGACGAGGCGGCGGCGGATTACGTGCCGCTGCTTTTGATGAGCGAACCCAAGCGGGCCGAGGGCGAGGCGATCGACCACGTCCTCCATGAGTCCGAAAATTGCGTATTTGCCCTGCGTTCGATGGCTATTGCAAACAAGATATTTGCCGTGACGCAGGAACTAATCGCGGCAGAACAGATCGGCGACACAGTGACGGTGAACCGTCTCGCAATGGAAAAGATGCATCTAGGCAAGATCGAGCTTGAATTACGCCAGAAAATTAAGGAAATCTGATATAATACACTTTTTAAACAAATCCGCCGCCCGAAATGGTTTTTGGGCTTGGCGGCGTTAGCAATTCTTTTGCAAACAACGATTTAGCGACTTATATAATCCAAATCATTTCTCGAATATGGCTGATTACGACGAAAAAGAAGACCTGATGGACCGACTACTTGCCCTCGGCAAGCGAAAGAAGTTCCTCAGTTTTGATGAACTTAACCGGGAGATCCCGGAAAACATGATGTCTCCCGACGATATTGAGGACGTTCTCGATCGCCTTGAAGGAGCAAATATATCCGTGGCCGAAAACGACGCGGCCATGCTGGAACGCGCGTCAAATCTGGCGCTCGATGAAGAACCGGAAACCGAAGAAGAGGACGACGATCTCGATCTCGACCTCTCGGCCGGTGCCCTCGACAAATCTAACGATCCTGTCCGGCTTTACCTGCGTGAAATGGGTATCGTGCCGCTCCTGACCCGTGAGGGCGAGGTTACGATCGCCCAGCGCATCGAGCGCGGGCAGATCAAAACGCACAAGGCGATCTCACGTTCGCCGATCGCCGTCGAACGCCTGCTGAGGATCGGCGAAGACCTCGAAAAAGGCAAGATGGGTATCCGCGAGACGGTCTCATTCTCGGAACAAGCCGAGATCTCGCTGGAAGAAGATAAGGCCGAAGAATACCTGCGATGGACACTCGAGGGTATCGAGAACATCCGACAGAGTTATAAAAAGGCCCTGAAGGTCTGGGTAGCATTGATCGCCGAGCAAGCTAAACCTCAGCCGAAGACAAAGAAGTCGAAAAAGCTTCTTTCGCTCCGGCGGCAGACGGCCCGGGCCCGGCTTGAGATCGCTCAGGACATTAAAAATCTCAACCTGACGGAAAACGCCAGGCAGATCCTGATCAGCTCGATCCGTAAAACGGTCGAGGAGATCCGCAAAAGCGAAAAGGGCGGTAAGAAAGCCGAAGCCAAGCTTTCGAAAAAGCCACCCGCACCGGTAAAACGCGAGTGGAACGCAAAGCTGACTGAAGCCCGCGGAATTATCACCGAGATCGAGGAGAAATATCATCTTCCTGCGGTCGAAATAAAGCGATGCTACCAGACGATATCGGTCGGCGAATACGAAACAAACCAGGCGAAACGTGAGCTGGTCGAAGCCAATCTTCGTCTAGTTGTATCGATCGCAAAGAAGTATACCAACCGCGGTCTGCAGTTCCTGGACCTGATCCAGGAAGGCAACATCGGTTTGATGAAGGCCGTCGACAAGTTCGAGTGGCGGCGTGGTTACAAGTTCTCGACCTACGCGACGTGGTGGATCCGGCAGGCTATCACTCGTGCGATCGCCGACCAGGCCCGCACGATCCGCATTCCGGTCCACATGATCGAAACGATCAACAAGCTCATCCGTACGTCACGGCTGCTTGTACAGGAACTGGGCCGCGAACCTTCGAGTGAAGAGATCGCAAAGCGGATGGACATCCCGGTGTCAAAGGTTCGAAAGGTCCTGAAAATAGCTCAGGAACCGATCTCGCTTGAAACACCGATCGGGGAAGAGGAAGATTCGCATCTCGGAGATTTTATCGAGGACAAATCGATATTGAATCCGGCCGAGTCGGTCACCTTTTCGAACCTCCGCGAGATCACGGACGAGGTTCTTGCAACGCTTACGCCGCGTGAAGAAAAGGTCATCAAGATGCGTTTCGGCCTGGGTAACACCGGCTCCGAACACACGCTCGAAGAGGTGGGTCAACACTTTGCCGTAACCCGAGAACGCATCCGGCAGATCGAGGCCAAGGCTTTGCGAAAGCTTCGGCATCCGTCCCGGTCACGCAGACTGAAGGCATTCCTCGAAGGAAAACAGTAGGAATGCTCGAATAGATAGAACGAGCGACAGGTTTGGCTTGTCGCTCGTTTTCGTTTTGCATTATGTTCCTTGCGACACAAATATTTTGGCTGGTGATAATTGCGGTGGTTGTTGCCTCGATCGCGTGGACGTTTACGCAGGAAGAGATCTTCAAAGAATGGCGCGACTTCTGCGCGGACAGATGCGAGCCGGAACGAAATATACTCGTCCGTAAGTTCTTCTACGTCTGGACATGCGAATACTGCTTCTCGCATTGGGTCACGATCCTAGCCCTGATCCTAACTGGCTTCAAGCTGCTGATCGATGATTGGCGTGGATATGTTCTCGCGTTTTTTGCGATCCCTTGGTTGGCGAATCAATTGATGAGCCTTTACCGGCTCATCCGCGTCGATATAAAACACGAAAACGCTCTCGCCGAAAAAGTTGCGGACGAAGTGCAATCAGCGGCCGATGGTAACGAGCCTTAGGCTCTATTCATTCACGACCAACTGCTTGGCGGCTCCTATCGCCCCTTCAACGGACGAGATCTTTCCATCAAGTTGAAGTTCGTATACGGCGTCCAGAATGCGTTTGAACTTCGGCGATGGTTTCAATCCGAGGTCGATCAAGTGACGGCCCATCAAAATAGGGTCCGGAGCCTTCTTCTCGATCTCAAGTTCACGGACCTTTTCGATGAACCATTCCTGTGCCGCCGAATCGAACCAATTCTCCTTTGGCAGCCACTCCGGGTTTCGGCCAAGCGAATCTGCCTTTGCAACCCGATACAAGAGATCAGGCTCAACTTTGCGGGCGAGCCTACGAAACGCTCCGTCGCCCACCGGCGATTTTGCTTTGTAGTACTCACCAGGCTTTAAATGATAGCGAACAAGCTGCACGACCTGGTCCCGCACGTCGAAGCCGTCAAGCGTGTATACACCCAGTGTATCGAGAAATGATAGTGTCGGCTCGACACCCGCTTCATCATGGCCGCGGGAACGAATTCGGCCATCGACGAACTCAGTTGTCGGCGGCTTTCCGAAATCGTGAGCCAAGGCCCCGACCATGACGGAAACCTTGCGCTGGTGGTCAAGTTCATCGATCAATTTGCGAGCTTCGTCGACGACCATCATCGTGTGAACATCGACGCTGCCTTCCGGATGCCATTCAGGTTCTTGCGGAACGCCGACAAGAGCCTGCAGCTCCGGAAAAAGCTGGCGAACAACACCAAGATCGTAAAGCCATCGAATACCGATCGAGGGTTTGCTCGGTTTTAGCAGCAGCTTTTCGAGTTCGCCCCAGATGCGTTCCTTTGGAAGGTCAGTTACGTCTATTGATCTGCAGATCTCGGCGGTCCCGGCGTCAATATCGAACTCGAACCTCGCCGCAAATTGTGCGGCTCGAAGTACCCGTAGCGAGTCCTCGGCAAATGTATACTGCGACACGTGCTTCAACAGCCTGCGATCGATGTCATCGCGGCCACCAAAAGGATCGACGATCTCGTTGGTCAGCGGGTCTTTGAGGATCGCATTGATAGTGAAATCACGGCGACTGCATGCCTCTTCGAACGACATGTCAGGATCCCCTTCGACAATAAAACCGCGGTGCCCTTTGCCAAACTTTCGTTCACGCCTCGGGATCGATACGTCCACATCGTCGCCGACTTTGTATACCGTGAAAGCCTCGCCTACGACATTCACATCACCGAAAGAATTAAGGATCTCGCGTAATTTCTCGGGCTCTACACGGTAGACCTCAAGGTCCCAGTCCGTGGGCTCGATACCCATTACCTCATCGCGGACGCAGCCGCCGACGAGCATCGCTCGGCCGCCGGCCTGATCAATTGCTCGCACCAGGTCAGTGATCTTTTGAGGCAAAAGGCTTTTCATCGGAAAGAGTCCATTTTGCCAAAGATGAGCGACAAATCAAAAAGGTGTCAGTGCAGGTGATAAGGAATATTGGTAACGATGATTCCCTCTTTGAAAAGCAAAGCCCCCTTTAGCAATAGCGAGCTCTGATTGTGAAGCAGGTGTTCCCACCATCGCTTAGGAACGAATTCGGGAAGCACGACGGTTACGACATCGTCATCATGTTGGCGCTCAACCTTGTAAATGTAACGGAGCAGTGGACGGGTCAGTTCGCGATACGGTGATGGCAGGACCACAAGTCTTATACCTAAATTTAGCCTTTCCCACCGCTCTTTTAGCTTCGCCGTCGCGTCTTCGTCAATATCTACATAAACGGCAGTTACATCAGGCGAGATAGATTTCGCGTATCTGAGGGCTCCCATAACGCCGCGATGTATCCCTGAGATCGGTACGATGACGGTGTGTTTTATAGGTTCGATGGTGTCATCTATGTCTTCATATGAAAGCTGAGTCGCAACCGAAACATAGTGTCGATGAATCGCCAAAAACAATGCGACCAGAGCAGGTATCATCACGACAACAAGCCACGCCCCGTGCATAAACTTTGTAATCACAAAAACGGTCAAAACCACGGCGGTCGCCACTGCTCCGACCGCGTTGATCACAATAGCCTTTTTCCAATTCGTGCGTTTTGTAACCTCGTCGGTAACGTACCGCGGCATTCGACTTTGTTCGATAGCAAGAAGGGCGTCCGGCACGGCCCGTTCTGTTTCGACCTGGCTTTCGTGGATCGCGGGGTCATAGGCCGCCGCTCCGTTATTCCGAATTTTAAGCCAATGTCGAACCATTCCTGCCTGCGAAAGGGTGAAGGAAAGAAAAACGCCAACGGCGTACAGCGGGATCAATCGGCTGGTGTCGCCGGCAAAGCCCACGACCAGAACGGCGGAGAGCAGCCCGAGGATCACAATTCCGTTTGAAAAAACGAGTTTGTCACCACGATTTGCAAACTGCCGAGGTAAAAACCGATCGCGCGCCAGAAGGCTGGAAAGACGGGGAAAATCTGCGAAGGCCGTGTTGGCCGCTAAAATTAAGATCGCGGCGGTTGTTGCTTGAACAACGAAATAGAACCAGAACATTCCGCCCGTGAAAATATGACGAGCAAACTGCGAGATGACGGTTTCATCCTCGTGGGGATGAACTCCAAACAGATAGGCGAGCACGCTGGTCCCAATAAACATCACGCCCAACAACACGGCCATCGCAACCAACGTCTGAGATGCATTTCGCGATTCATTTTTCTTGAATGCCTGAACGCCGTTCGAAATCGCCTCGACACCCGTGAGCGCGGAACAGCCATTGGAAAAGGCTCCCAGCAAAAGGAATAGCGTCAAGCCCTGTGGAACATAACCTTCCGCTAACTTTATTTCCTCGCCCACCGGCGCCGCTACCCCCCCGCCGTACGTCAAATAGTAGATCAGGCCGTAGCCGATCATGAACAGGAACGAAATGAGAAACGCATATGTGGGGAAAGCAAAAAGGGATCCGGATTCGCGTACCCCTCTCAAATTAGCGACAGCAATTAGAACGATAAAACCCAGACAGATAACGACCCTATGGTCCGAGATCCAGGAGAACGATGTTCCCTGTGCCGCCGATGTGATAGCTGCCACACCGGCTGAGATCGATACGGAAACCGTCAAAACATAATCTACCAAAAGGGCCGCTCCCGCAGTCAGACCCGGAACAGTTCCGAGATTTTCCTTTGCAACTATGTACGCTCCTCCGCCGGTCGGGTAGGCGTGTATCGTTTGACGATAGCTGATCGTAACGATCGCAAGGAGGACGGCGATGGCGATCGAAACGGGAATCACGTAAGAAAAGGCATTGCCTTGTCCAAAAACCACAGCCGTTGCGAGCACCAGCAGAATTTCCTCGGTCGCGTACGCGGTAGACGACAATGCATCGGATGAAAAAACTGCCAGAGCCACCTTTTTTGACAGCCGCTCGTGAATGGCTTGCTCGTTCCGCAACGCCTTACCAACGACAAGACGTTTTAGCTTTCCAAACAGATCGGTCCGGTTGCCGTTCGTATAGTTCGACCAGCCCCTGACTTTTTCAGGTTCTCCATCTTTCTTCAGTGCCGTGCCTGCTTTCATCCGCCCTCAACAAATCAAAAGGTGCGAGGCCCAAGGAACGGCATCGCACCAATTCTTTCCTAAGATCTTCCGCCCCAACGCGTTCTACGCACCCGTACCGATCGCAAAATTAGAGGCGATTTATTGTCCACAAAACTATTGGTTTTCGATCCATCCGAATCCAGTACTCGGAAGATCGGATGCGACCGATCCGCGAAACGGAAAGCTTAGCCGATAAGTTATAAAAAAGTTATAAAGAAGTTATAAAGAAAGCGTAAGAATTTGATGAAGGCTGATTCTAATTTCCCTCCCTATCGAGCGGAATGACATGCACAGCAGCATCTTTTACCTCGCGAAGGAATCGGTTGATGACCGATCCTCGCCAGATGATCCGCCACCGAGAGCGGGCAGACTGGCCGAAAATGACGTGCGTTACGCCGTGTTCGCGGGCAAAATCAAGCAGTGCGTCGGCGACATTGCCCGATCGGAGTTTTACGACCTTGGCTCCGAGCGTATCGGCCAGACGAATATTTTCCCGAAGAGCGGCGTAGGCAGCAGGTTCGATGCGGCCCGGTTCCTCATTCGCCGTCTCCACATAGACAGCGAACCAATCGTCATTTGCCAGGCGGCCGGCAATCCTCGCGCCGGTCCGAAGGATCTTCTTAGCGCTGCCGCGAGAAGCCATGCACACCATCACCTTTTCCGGAATAACGGGCTGCTCTAGACCCTCTCTTTCCCGGTATTCATGGTCCTGAGCAGATTGAAACTGAGCAACATGTCGCAGTGAAAGCTCGCGCAACGCGGACAGATTTCCCTTGCGAAAGAAGTTATTCAAAGATTGCTCGATCTTTTCGACCGAATAGATCTTGCCCTGACGCAAGCGGGTGCGGAGTGTATCGACGGATACATCCACATCGATTATCTCGTCGGCTCGTTTGAAGAAACAATCGGGAACAGTTTCGCGGACCTGTACTCCTGTCGTCCGCTCCACGACATCGTTGAGCGATTCGATGTGCTGAATATTCAGGGCCGTGATCACGGAAATGCCATTCTCCAGCAGCTCCTTTACGTCCTTGTATCGTTTTTCGTTCTTGGCCCCGACAACATTCGTATGCGCGAGCTCGTCGATGATCGCGACGGCGGGCCTTCGTTCAATGACCGCGTCGAGATCAAGTTCGTCGAATACGGCACCGCGATATTCGATCTTTCTGGGCGGCACGATCTCGAGGTCCTTTATTTGGTCTAGGGTTTCCTGGCGGCCGTGCGTTTCAACTGTCCCGACAACTACATCAATACCTTGCTGCTTCAATTGATGCGCGTCCTCGAGCATCTGATACGTTTTCCCGACGCCCGCAGCCGCGCCGATGTAAACGCGAAGCTTCGCCCGTTCCGTTTCCTGAAGCATCTGCAGAAGTGATTCCGGCGACGGACGAACTCCGTTTCGGTTTGGTGCCTCGCTTGGCTGCGTATCCACGAACATAATTCTATTATTTTTGCGGCGTTTTGATCGGCCTAATTTTGTCGAGCTCAAGGTTGAGCATCAGGACATTTACTCGCGGCTCGCCGAGAAACCCAAGTTGGCGGCCTTCGGCAAATTTCTGGATTACCATGTGAAGCTCGCTTTCCTGTATACCGCGTTCCCTTACGATTCGCGGGATCTGGAAGTAGGCGGCGGCCGGTGAAATGTGAGGATCGAGACCCGAACCGCTCGTCGTAACCAGATCTGCAGGGACTTTTGCAGCGGGATTTTCGGCTTGTAGCGTTTCAGAATCCGTTTTGATCCTGTCGATGAGCTTCTTACTGGTCGGGCCGAGATTAGAACCGCTGGAAGCTCCGGCATCGTAACCGTTTCCGGCCGCTGACGGACGCGCGTGAAAATAACCCGGTGACGTGAAGCTCTGGCCGATCAATTCTGAGCCAACAACGTTATTGTCTTTGACGATCAGCGACCCGTTCGCCTGATGCGGAAAGATCGTCTGACTTACGCCCCAGACCGCGAGCGGATACAATATTCCCAGCGAAATAGTCAAAACAAAGATCATCAAAACAGATGTAATTAGGTCTTTCATATATTCCTTCATGCCAGTCCGAGTGCAGTAATTATCACGTCGATCAGTTTTATTCCGATGAACGGGACCACGATCCCGCCTAAACCGTAGACCAATAGATTTCTCTGCAAAAGCGAAGACGCCGACATGGGTCGGTATTTAACGCCGCGAAGAGCAAGCGGGATCAACGCGATGATCACGAGCGCATTGAATATGACTGCCGAGAGGATCGCCGACTGCGATGTGCGAAGCCCCATGATGTTTAGGGCGTTCAGCACCGGAAAGGTCGAAGCGAACATAGCCGGAATGATGGCAAAATATTTCGCAACATCGTTCGCGATCGAAAATGTTGTCAGAGCCCCGCGGGTCATCAAAAGCTGCTTACCGATCTCGACTACCTCGATGAGCTTGGTCGGATCGCTATCGAGATCGACCATGTTACCGGCTTCTTTTGCTGCCTGGGTGCCCGTGTTCATGGCAACACCCACGTCAGCCTGTGCCAATGCCGGAGCGTCATTCGTGCCGTCTCCGGTCATCGCGACGAGCTTGCCTTCGGCCTGTTCGCGCTTGATCAGGGCCATCTTGTCTTCGGGTTTTGCCTCGGCAAGAAAATCGTCGACGCCGGCTTCCGCGGCAATGGAGGCTGCCGTCAGGGGGTTGTCGCCAGTTATCATCACCGTCTTAATTCCCATTTGCCGGAGCTGAGTAAAGCGCTCGCGCATCCCGCCTTTGACGATATCCTTTAAATAGATCACACCGAGCGGATGTTTGTTGTCGGCGACGACGAGTGGTGTGCCACCTGCTCGGGCGATTCTTTCAACTGCTTCGCGAAGTTCCGGAGCTGGCTTATAACCGTTGCCACTGACGTACTCCTCAATAGCGTCGACCGCTCCTTTTCGGATCTCGCGGCCGTCAAGATTAACGCCGGACATACGCGTCTGCGCAGTGAATGCGATGAACTCCGCTGTCTCTGCGAGCTCGTGGATCTCGCGGCCGCGAAGTCCGTATTCCGTTTTTGCGAGGACAACGATAGATCGTCCCTCGGGAGTTTCATCCGCTAGTGAGGAAAGCTGCGCCGCATCTGCAAGCTGCTGTTCGGTGACTCCCTTCAGAGGAATAAACTCGGTAGCCTGCCGATTGCCGAGCGTTATCGTTCCCGTCTTATCGAGTAAAAGCGTATTGACGTCGCCCGCCGCTTCGACCGCCCGACCGGACATCGCGAGAACATTGTGTTGGACCAAGCGATCCATACCGGCGATGCCGATCGCGGAGAGCAGGCCGCCGATCGTCGTCGGGATCAAGCAGACGAGCAGCGAGATGAGAACAAAGATCGTTTGCGGAGCCGAAGAATAGATAGCAAAAGGCTGCAGTGTGACCACGGCAAGCAGAAATACGATCGTGAGACCGGAGAGAAGAATATTCAATGCGATCTCGTTCGGAGTTTTCTGTCGCGATGCTCCTTCGACAAGTGCGATCATGCGATCGATAAATGTTTCACCTGGATTGGATGTGATGCGAACCTTGATCCAATCGGAGAGGACTTTGGTCCCTCCCGTGACCGCAGAACGGTCACCGCCGGATTCGCGAATGACCGGTGCGGATTCTCCGGTTATCGCAGATTCATCCACCGAGGCCACGCCTTCGACAACCTCGCCGTCGCCCGGGATAAATTCACCTGCCTCGACATATACTACGTCGTCTTTGCGGAGTTCGGTCGCCGCGACGATCCTCTTCGTTCCGTCCGCATTCAATTTTACCGCGTGCGTTTCGGTCTTCGACTTTCGAAGCGTGTCGGCCTGTGCTTTTCCGCGTCCCTCGGCCATCGCCTCAGCAAAGTTGGCGAATAGCACAGTGAACCAAAGCCAGAGCGTGATCTGTATCTCGAAACCGAAATTGCTCTCGGCTGAAGCTACGAAAGCATTAACCACCAGTTTCAAAGTCAGAAATGCTGCACCGACCTCGACTACGAACATTACGGGATTCTTCAGCATCTTGCGCGGATCTAGTTTTTTTACTGAACCGATCAGTGCCTGCGTGATGATGCTTTTGTCCCAAATAGAAATTGCGTTTTTCATGATATTTGTTCGTTGTAAGTGGTTCGCTGTTACTGCTGGGCGGATCCTTCCGCGACCCAACAACGAACTACGAACTAAAATGTTTGACCGTTTAGCATCTGGAAATGCTCGAGGATCGGCGACAGACTCAATACGGGAAAGAAGGTAAGAGCCCCGACGATTATCACTACGCTTACGAGGAGCACGGCGAACAATGCGGTATTGACCGGGAATGTCCCAAGGCTCGGAGGTATTAGCTTTTTGCCTGCCAAATTTCCGGCGATCGCCAGCATCGGAATGACCATAAAGAACCTGCCGATGAGCATTGCGATCCCCATTGTCGTGTCCCACCATGGCGTATTCGCATTGAGCCCTGCGAAGGCGGAGCCGTTATTTCCGGTAGCGGATGTGAATGCGTATAGGATCTCCGAAAGTCCGTGTGCTCCGGAGTTAGCGAGCGATGTCAAGCCAAAATCGGGTGCGGCCGACGAGACTGCCGCGAAACTAAGAATGGTCAAGGGAAAGATCAGAATGTAGAGCATTCCCATCTGCACGTCGTAGGCTTCGATCTTTTTTCCGAGATATTCCGGCGTGCGGCCGACCATCAATCCGGCGATGAAGACGGTGAGAATTATCATTACGAGAATTCCGTACATTCCCGCTCCAACACCACCGAATATCACTTCACCGAGTATGATGTTGACCATCGGGACCATGCCGCCGATGGGCGTGAACGAGTCGTGCATCGAATTCACGGCCCCGCAAGATGCGTCGGTCGTGACGGTAGCGAACAAGGCGGAATTGGCAATTCCGAAACGTGTTTCTTTGCCTTCGAAATTTCCGCCTACCACCGCTTGATCAATACTTGCCGGATAAAGCGGATTGCCTCTTGATTCAGCCCAATACGCAGTTGTCACGCCAACAAGCAGCAGAAACATCATTGCCGCGTAAACGGCCCAACCGTGTCCCTGTGACTTAACCATTCGGCCGAGCATATAGGTGAAACCTGCAGGGATAATCAATATCAGGAGCATCTCAACGAAGTTGGACAACGGGGTAGGATTCTCAAATGGATGAGCGGAATTGGCATTAAAAAATCCGCCGCCGTTCGTGCCGAGCATTTTGATCGCGAGCTGCGAAGCAACAGGCCCCTGCGCGATCGTCTGAGTCTGGACGATCTGGTCTTCTTTTACGTTCTCACCCTTTTCATCGGTGATCCCATTGCCGTCAGCATCTTTTTTATCGACCTGGATAGTTTGGACGACCGTCAACGCCGCGATGTCATAGGACCTGAAGTTTTGCACGACGCCCTGTGACACGAAAAACAAAGCTGCGACGAACGAAAGCGGCAGCAGCACGTAGAGGGTGCCTCGAACAAGATCGACCCAGAAATTACCCAACTTATCGGTTTCGAATCGCGCGATACCACGAATAAACGCGGCCGCCAGAGCCATTCCGACGGCCGCGGATTTGAAATTCTGCACGGCGAGCCCAGCCATCTGGGTAAAATAGCTCATCGTGGATTCGCCGGCGTACGACTGCCAGTTCGTGTTGGTGATAAAAGAAACGGCTGTATTGAATGACAGGTGCTCGGACGGCCCGACAAATCCCTGCGGATTCAGCGGTAAGTAAAACTGGAATCGCTGCATCGCATAAAGCACGAGCGTTGATACCAAGCTGAAAACGAGCATCGAGATCCCGTATCTCTTCCAGTTCATTTCCGCGCTCGCGTCCACACGGGTAAGACGATACGTGAAACGCTCCACGGGCCTGAAAATAACGTCAAAAAACGTTTTCTCGCCGTTGTAGACCTTGAGCAAATATAGCCCCATCGGCTTTGCCAGCATCGTCAGCAATACCAAGTAGACGACAATTTGTAATATTCCGCTGAATGTCATGTTAACAACCTAGAATTTTTCTGGCCGCAGTAGTGCGTACACCAAATAGATCAGCAAAAGGACCGAACAAATAGACGCTAAAAAAGTTTCCACGCTCATTCGCTTCGCGCTCCTTTGCGTAAAAGTCCGCACGCTCCAACATACAAGATCGAAACGAGAAAAAAACCAATAATTAAGCTGATGAAGATGAGATCGCCCATGTTTGTAGCCTCCTAGTTAAAGTTGTACCCGAACTCAACGAGGAAGAAATTATTTCCCCGAGTCGCGTCGGCATTGCCGATCGAATATCCCCAGTAAGTCGTGACCTTCGGATGCGGTTTGTAGATAACTCCCGGGGTAAAGTAGCCGCTTGAATGCTTGCCGGTTATCCAATCCCCAGCGAGCGTAACTTTGGCGTTCACGGTCTGCTCTACACCGAACTGTCCGCCGACCCGGACCGCGTCTGCCGCAAACACGTTCTTGCTCGCCACGTAGCCCGCCGCGGTCAGGCGTGTCTTGTCAAACGTCTTGCTTCCGCCGAGGTAGGAGTAGGAGCCGACGTAATAGGCTCTGTTACGCACGGGAATGAAAACATTCGTACCGGCGATCAGAGCGAGATCCTTCTTTGCGTTCTGATAAAACTTCCATTTGATCGTCAGCACGAGCGCTGTCGAATCCGCACCCGGTTGTATATTCCCCACAACGTTTAAGCCAACTTCCACATTTCCGCCGACGCCGACAACTATCCGAGGAACGAAGCTTGAGAATTTGCTTAGGCCATCCTGGTCGTTCGGCTTAAACGATGCATCCACTTCTGTATACACCTTCCCTTTGTCGAGAACGTCGGTCGTCGGAACGTTGAAGATCGTTTGCTGGCCCCCTGCCGGTTGAATCGACAGGACCAGAAAAACTCCAATAGTCAATACTCTGTTCATTTCTTTATTTCGATCTCGTCCAGGCAGATCGATCCCAAAAGGATCATTGGGATCGCAACTATCAGCAGGCCTGTGCCGAGCCGGTTGAAAACAATGTCCGCAGATAGGACGCCATGGATGACGATAAAGACCAGGCCGACGAACAGCGACGAAATACCGCCGAATATGCCGAATGAGGCCAGGATCGACCAAACCCACGGGCGCAAACCCTCCCGCCGGTGGGGCCGTCTTCTGGCTCGCTCCGAATCGAGCAGATCTGTTAATGTTGCGACTTTTGCTTCGACTCCCTGTTTCATTCTCTGCCTCCAAGGAACCGTTTTCGGCTCCCTACATACAAAGATTACGAGGGATCAGCTAAGGCTTGGGTAAGGGATATATAAAGAGTTCGTAAATGTTTTTGGAGAGAGCCTAATCGATCGAGGTGAGAAAACGATACCCGACCCACGGCTCGGTTTGAATATAAAGCGGGTGCGAAGGGTCTTTTTCGATCTTTTTGCGAAGCTGGCCCACGAAGACCCGCAAATACTCAGTCTGCTCCGTAAAATTGCCGCCCCAGATGGCCGTCAATATGGCCCGGTGCGTGACGACCTTTCCTCGGTTTCGGAAAAGAAAAACTAGGAGATCGAATTCCTTTGGAGTTAGATGAACGGACGCTCCTATGACCGTAACAATGCGAGTGGAAACATCGACATGAAAGTCGCCGTCTTCGAGACTCGCTTCGTTTTCTTGGCCGCCTTCCGGAGCGCGCCGCATAGAGGCTCGTACGCGGGCGAGCAGCTCGTCGATGCCGAAAGGCTTTGTGACATAATCGTCCGCTCCGGCATCAAGGGCCTGTACCTTTGTGCGTTCTTCGCCCTTTACCGAGAGAATGATTATCGGGACACTAGACGTTTTTCTTACTTCTCGGCAAAATCCGATGCCATCCATTTCCGGCATTTGGAGATCGGTGATTATCAGATCGGGATGCCAATCGCGAAACGTATCGAGTGCGGACAAACCGTCGGCGGCGGTGCGCACATCGTAGCGATGCGCCGTCAGACTGTGCCTCAGGACACGGGTTATCTGCGGTTCGTCATCGACTACCAAAACTTTTTTCGGCTCGCTCATTCGTCTCCGATAGGAAGTTTCAAAACTACTTTTGTACCTTTGCCGTTCTCGCCCGCTTTGATCTGGATCTGACCGCTTTGGGCCTCGACGATGCCCCGTGCAATCGCAAGGCCTAGCCCCAGTCCGGCGGTTTGTTCGCCGTCCAATCGTACGAATTTATCAAAAACCCTCTCACGCATTTCTTCAGGGACTCCTTTGCCCTGATCGCTAACTGAGATCAAAACCGCGTCGCCGTTCGTTTTCGCGGTAATTACGATAGGCGATCCGGCGGGTGAATATTTCGCGGCATTCTCGACAAGATTGTATATCACCTCCGCTATTGCACGTGCTTCGACACGGATGAGAGGAAGCTCCGGCTCAAGATTGACATCGATCGGATGCTCGGCCAGCAATTTGGCCGCTCGATCAAGGGCCGTTGTGACGATCTCTTCGACATTCGCTAGAGCTTTTCCAGTCCCTATCGAACCAGCTTCGACACGTGCAAGTTCAACCATACTCTCGATAAAACCGTTGAGCCGATCGGACTCTTCGTTGATAATATCGAGGAATTCCCGCCGTCCGGAGCTGTCCAGCTCGATCGTCCGATGACCGCCTTCGCTGTCGAGTAGCGTCGTTACTGACGCCTTGATGGATGTCAGCGGAGTGCGAAGATCATGGGTGACAGCGTCGAGCAACGCAGATTTCAGACGTTCGCTCTGTTTCAACGCTTCAGCCTCGGTCGCGGTTTTGAATGCGGCTTGCAGCTCTACATAGAGCCGTTCGGATTCGCGTGCCCGCCTCCGCGCATAGGCCGAAAGTTCCCCCGCGACCAGCGCCGTGATCGTGAACGATGCCCAGGCAACAAGATTTTGCGGATCTGAGATCGACCAGGTGTGTACCGGCGGCAAGAAGAAATAATTAAAACACAGCATCGCTACGAACGATGCCAGCAAAGCAGGATTGCGTCCGAAAAAGGTTGCGGAGGTTAATACGACGAGAAGAAGTGTAAGAGCCACGGTCGTCGAATTTACGTGATCTTGGAGCGAAACAAGGCCGAGAGTCGCCAACAATATCGCCACAAGCGAGAGGCCGTAGCGTGAAAGTGCCGAGCGAAAAAAACTATCGAAGTTCATTTAAACGAGCCGCTTTTGAAGGTACTCCTTCAGGCCGTCCAAACCGACACGCTCCTGCTCCCACGTATCACGATCACGAACCGTAACGGCATTATCAACCAGCGACTCATGATCTACAGTGATGCAGAATGGTGTTCCTACCTCATCCTGTCGTGCATAAAGCTTGCCGATGCCGCCGGTATCGTCGTAGACAGCCCGCATCGACGGCTGTAGCTCATGTTTTAACTTTTTCGCCATCTCCACGATCTCGGGATTATTTTTCGCAAGAGGAAGCACTGCCACCTTGATCGGTGCAAGTTCCGGATTGAGTTTTAGAATCACTCGTACCTCACCTTTATCGTTAGTCTTTTCCGTATATGCATCCATCATGACCGCTAAAAGCGTTCGATTGACACCGATCGACGGTTCGATGCAGTACGGATAAAACCTCTCGTTCGTCTGCGAGTCAAAATAGGAAAGATCTTCGGTCGAGTCAGGATTGATTCGCTTGCCTTCAACGTCTTCCGGCTTTTTCGAATGAACACGCAGGTCGTAATCTGTCCTATTTGCGATTCCCAGCAGCTCATCAAACTGCTTCCCTTCATCTTTACGCTCGGGAAAAAAGCGATAAAGAAAATCGACGGTCCGGTCAGAATAATGTGCAAGCTCAGCTTCGGACTGTTCGTAATGCTTAATATTCTCGCGAGCTATCCCGAGCGTATCGAGCCATGCTCCGTATGCGTCGATCCATTCCTGATGCACGCGCGGAGCATCTTCTGGACGGCAAAAATATTCCAGTTCCATCTGCTCGAACTCACGCGTTCGGAAAATGAAATTCCCAGGCGTTACTTCATTTCGAAATGCCTTTCCGACCTGAGCGATGCCAAACGGCAGCTTGCGACGCGAAGTATCGAGAACATTTTTGAAATTGATAAATATTCCCTGTGCTGTTTCCGGTCGTAAATAGGCGAGCGCCGACTCGTCCTCTTCGGCGGAGGCCGCTCCGAGAGTTGTGCGGAACATCAAGTTAAACTGCCGCGATTCGGTAAGGTCGGTCGAGCCGCAGTTCGAACAGATCGGCTTGCCGTCAGCATCCCGCTCGAGTTTATCCTCGCGAAGCCGAGCCTTGCATGAGCGGCAATCAACCAGCGGATCGCTGAACGTCGTCTCGTGTCCAGAGTATTTCCATACCAGCCGATTCTGAATGATCGACGAGTCCACGCCCTCAATATCGTCGCGTTCGTAAACCAGCCAATTCCACCAACTTTTCTTGATGTTGTTAGCGAGCTCGACGCCCAGCGGACCATAGTCCCAAGACGAACCGAGCCCGCCATAAATGTCCGATGCCGGAAATACAAAACCTCTTCGTTTCGAGAGGGATACAATGGTTTCGATATTGGGTGCTGACATAGGTTCCGGGGTCGTTCACGGTATGTGTTCGAGCGTTCAGAAGTTCAAAGTGTTCGCATCGTTCGCTAGGTTCAAGGTGTTCAGCCCGTTCACGATGTTCAACGCGTTCGATTTGTTCAATTAGAGAATGTTATAACGAATAGCCAATTCCAAACAAAGTAGAAACGAAAAAGGACGGCCGAAACCGTCCGATTCGTTATTTTACGGTAAACCGCGTAGACCAGCCTTATTCGTGATCGCCGCCGTGTTCATCGCCGCCGGCAGCACCTTTGGCTTTTTCTTCGGTAAGAACAGCTTTGCGGGAAAGCTTGACCTTGTTTCCCTCTTTGCCTATACACTTCACGAGAATTTGCTGGCCTTCTTTAAGTTCGTCGCGGACGTCTTTAACACGCCGGTCTGAGATCTCCGAAATGTGCAACAGTCCGTCCAGACCGGGCATGATCTCGACAAATGCTCCGAAATCTACGATCCGCGAAACCGTACCCATATACGTCTCTCCAATCTCAGCTTCCGCGGTGATCGCCTTGATCCGGGCGATAACTTCCTTAGCTACCTCGCCATCGGCAGTCGCGATCAATATCGTTCCATCGTCGGAAATATCGATCTTGGCACCAGTTTCTTCGGTCAGCGCACGAATCACCGAACCGCCCTTTCCGATCACGTCACGGATCTTCTCGGGATTGATCATAAGCGTGATGATGCGCGGTGCATACTCCGAGATATCTTCGCGCGGCTTCTCGATCGCCTTGGCCATGATCTCCAGGATGTGGAGACGGCCTTTCCGTGCTTGTTCCAGAGCTTCCTGCAGGATCATGGCGTTAATACCGCCAACCTTGATATCCATCTGAAGCGCCGTGATGCCTTCGCTCGTTCCGGTGACCTTGAAATCCATATCACCGTAGTGATCTTCGGCACCTGCGATATCAGAAAGGATCGCATAGCGATTACCTTCCATCACGAGCCCCATCGCAACCCCAGCGACCGGACGCTTGATCGGCACGCCAGCATCCATCAGGCTCAAAATTCCACCGCAGACCGACGCCATTGAAGACGAACCGTTTGATTCGGTGATGTCTGAAACAATACGGAGCGTGTACGGG
>JBDTZW010000065.1:0-5372 GCA_040004905.1 Acidobacteriota bacterium | reverse complement strand
CTATCTTTCTGATATCGGGCATCGGTAAGGAGTTTATGCCGCCGCTCAACGAAGGCGATCTTATGTTTATGCCGGTCACCGATCCGGCGATCTCGATCGACGAAGCGCTCAAAATAATGAGCAAGCAGGACCAGATACTAAAATCCGTACCCGAGGTTGAATGGGCAGTTGGAAAAGCCGGACGGGCCGACACTTCCACCGACCCGTCACAAACGAACATGAACGAGACCATCGTTCACCTGAAATCGCCCGATCAGTGGCGCAAAGGTTTGACGCGCGAATCCCTGATCGCGGAATTGGACGCCGCGTTGAGAATGCCGGGCGTAACGAATATCTGGACGCAGCCGATCATCAATCGCATAGATATGCTGACAACCGGTATCCGTTCGCAGGTCGGTATCAAGATCTTCGGCAACGATCTCAAAACACTGGAGGATGTATCACGGCAGATCGCCGACGTCGTCAAAACCGTTCCGGGGGCGGTCGACGTCTATCCGGAACAGATCGCCGGAACACCGTATATCGATATTGGCATCAATCGGCAGGCGGCAGCGCGTTACGGAATTGACGTCCAGAGGATCCAGGACGTAATTGAGAAAGGCATCGGCGAAACGAATCTGTCGGTGACGATCGAAGGTAGGAAACGATTTCCGGTCCGCGTGCGATACGCACCCGAATTTCGCAAGAGCCCCGAGGCCATCGGCCAAATTCCTATCATAATGGCGAATGGAATGACGATTCCGCTCTCGCAGGTTGCCGATATCCGGACCGTCCCCGGGGCATCTATGATCTCAAGCGAAAATGGGCTTCTTCGCGGATTGGTCTTGCTCAACGTTCGTGGCCGCGATGTCGGTTCCTTTGTGGACGAAGCCAATAAAGCCTTAGCAACTCAGGTTCAAATGCCAGGGGGGTACTACACAACCTGGAGCGGGCAATATGAAAATCAGGAACGCGCTCGGCAACGGTTGTTGATCGTCCTGCCGATCGTTTTGTTTGTGATTTTCGGTGCTCTTTATCTGACCTATAACTCAGTGGTCGAAGCTACTCACGTTCTGTTGGCCGTGGCGTTTGCACTGACCGGCGGCGTTTATTTGCTTTGGGCATCGGGCTATAACTTGTCGGTTGCCGTTTTGGTCGGCTTTATAGCGCTGTTCGGAACGGCGGTGCAGACCGGGATGATAATGGTCATCTATCTGGATGAGTCTGTTGCTAAAAAGAAGAAGGAACTTGGAAAACTCGACAAAAAGAGCTTGCTTGAGGCAATTATTGAGGGTTCGCTGCTTCGTCTGCGGCCGAAGGTAATGACCGTCTCAACTATCGTCGCGGGCCTTTTGCCGATCATGTGGAGTACGAGCGCCGGAGCCGAGGTGATGAAGCCCCTCGCAACACCGGTATTGGGCGGCATGGTCTCGAGCCTTTTGCACGTTCTGATCGTTACTCCGGTGGTCTTTTATTGGATTCAGGAACGCAAGTTGAGAAAAGAAAATGTTTAGCCGTCTCATCATCACAGTTACCATTGTGTCCTTGATGACGGCGGCTATGGGCGCAAGGTTTATCTTCGCTCAGATACCAGCGACCGCACTCGCTGCCGATCCAACGCTATCCCGTTATCTTGATCAGGCGGCAGGAATGATCGCGGACGACGCCGTACGGATCGCTCTAGAAAACAACGGCGAACTTGCCGCTATGCGGAAGGAACGCGATGCGGCACAAGCAATGGTCAAGCAAGCACGGCTTCGCGCGAACCCGAATTTGGAAGCGAGCGGCGCAAAGCAGATCGCGGCGCCTGACAACAGCTACATGGTGAAAGGCATGCTGCCCCTCGAGCTCGGCGGCCGGCGAGATGCTCGGATCCGTGTGGCCGAGCGTGAAGTTGCAGTTCGCGAAAAAGCTGTCGAGGATCGCGAAAGGTTATTGGCATCGGAAGTTCGAATGAAATTCGGAGAGGCGTTAGCCGAGACGTTTAAGCTGAAGTTTACCGAGGACGTGCTCGCTGCTGCTTTGCAGCAATACAGCCTCGTTCAGGCCCGCGTGATCGAGGGCAAAACTGCCCCACTGGAAGAAAACATGACGCTTGTTGAGGTCAATCGCCTGCGTGCCGCACGTGAGACCGCAAGCGGCAAGATCGAGATCGCATTTTTCGAACTTCGCAATATGCTGGGAATGAAACCCGAGGAGCCGATGCGGCTTCGCGGTGATTTTGACGATTTGGTTACGCCCCTTCCTATCCTTGCCGATGCGACCACGATCGCCTTGCAAACGCGACCGGACCTCGCGGGGCTGCGTGCCATGGAAGACCTCGGTGCGGCACAGATCGAGCGGGCGAAAGCCGACGGGCGATTGGACGCAAGCGTGACATCAGGCTATCAAAGGATGAATTCGAGTTTTCCGCTGAACGGCCTGACCAATACCGGGCAGCTTAGTCCGATACAGGACATATTTCATTTCTTCACGTTTGGCGTCACATTCGAGCTTCCCGTTTTGAATAGAAATCAAGGTGCCGTCGAGGCGGCAGCGGCGATGCGCGATGCGGCACGAAACAGACGCGACTTTGGCGAGCTTATCGTCCGCCGTGAGGTTGCGACAACTTTTGCGAGTTACGAAAGCTCCGCCAAGGCAATGGAGATCTTTCGCGTGGGCGTTCGCGGTCAGGCAAATGCGAACCTCGACGTCGTTCGCCAAACGTACGAGCTCGGGTCGCGAAGTCTGATCGACTATTTGATCGAGGATCGCCGTTACATTGATATCGAAAACGAATTCATCGACATGCAGCTCGCAGTTTATCAGGCACGTGTCGAAATGCTGCGGGCGACAAATTCACCCGATCTGACAAAGAAATGAACGAAGAAAACGAAGAAAAGATCATTGCTGCGGAGAACGAAGCGGATGAGGTTCCTCATGCGAGCGAGCCTACGGCAAGTCGCAAACCCATCTACATCGCGGCTTCGATCGTAGGGGCGATCGTTCTCATGGCACTGATCGTTTGGATTTGGCGCGGACGTGAAAATGGTCACCCGGTACCGACACCGCGGACTGTCTCATTCGACGACAACGGCAACGGTCAACCTTCGACTGCAAACGGGGATCAAACGATCACAATTCCAGCCGACGAGCTGGACCGGGCCGGTATCAGGGTTGAAACCGTCGGAGAGACTTTGTCGTCCGAGGCAGCGAACGTTTCCTCTACAGGCGTCGTTCAGGCAAACGCATACGGCGAAACGCCTGTTATCTCGCTTCTTGGCGGTGTTGTTCGCCGAGTCGATGTCAAGCTCGGTCAGAATGTTCAAAAGGGTCAGACCGTGGCTGTCGTTTTCAGTGACGATCTAGCCGCCGCTCAATCGCGGTATCTTGCATTGCAGACCGAGCTTGCAACCTCGCGACAGGCTTATGATCGCGCCGCAAAACTTGCCGAACTCAATCCGGTCAGCCGTGCCGAGCTTGACGACGCGACCGCCAAGCTGAAAACAGCCGAGGCGGAATTAGAAGAGCATCGAAAGCATCATGAGCGGGAAATGAAACTGGTCGAGATCGGAGCCGCCAGCCGCGAAGAATTAGAGCAGGCAATTACCAAGATGAAGACTGCAGAAGCTGAGGTCGAACAGCTTCGTCTGCTCCACCAACGAGCGATTGAGGTCGCCCGGCTCAATCCCGTCAGCCGCGGCGAATTCGAGCAAGCCGCCGTAAAACTCAGGACTGCCGAAGTCGATCGGGCGACCGCTCGCGAAAAACTTCTGTTGTACGGTCTGCCCGCCAAGCGTATCGACGCACTTCGCTCGCCGTCGCAGATCACTTCCGAGATCGTGCTTACCGCACCTGTTTCCGGAACGATAACCAGCCGCTCGGTCAATCCACGCGAGGTCGTCGAGGCAAACAAGGAGTTACTAAAGGTTACGAATCTCACGACGGTCTGGGTGATAGCTCAGCTTTATGAAAAGAACTTGTCGGCGATGCGACCGGGAAGCAGGGCAAGCGTCACTTCGGATGCATATCCCGGACGGCTTTTTCGCGGACACGTTGCGTATATTGACCCAAACCTGGATCAGCAGACCCGCACTGTCGCCGCCCGTGTAGAACTCGAAAATCCCGGGCAGGTCCTCAAGATCGGCATGTACGTAGATGTTGCCTTCGGCTCGATGGGAAATGCCGAATCCACCGCGCCTATTATCCCGTCATCCGCCGTCCAAAAGATCGACAATCGCGAAACGGTCTTTGTCGCAACAGACAAGCCGAATGTTTTCACTCTCCGATCCGTTCGTCTTGGAACTGAAAGCAATGGAAAACGACTGGTTCTGGAAGGACTAAACGTCGGTGACAAGATCGTCAGCGACGGAAGTTTTTCACTCCGAGCCGAATGGCTTAAACAGCACCCTTAATGATCGACCTTCGTCCTGTCCGGACAGTTCCGAAGCAATGTCAAAAAAACCTGAAAAACCACTTCCTAGAATATCGATTTTTGCTAGTCCGGGCGCGGCGAAATTCGGTGTGCCAAAAAACTAATGTTTATTGAGATCGACTTCTCATCGGATTGTCACTTAGTTATGAGAGTAGAACTTTGCACGCTAGTATCGACGCACGACCAGCAAACGCTTCCGACGCAGCTGGATAAAATGAAGGAATATTTTCACAACCGAGAATGGACGTTGACAACCCGAGCAAGAGGAGATCGGATCAGGCAAAGACTATGCCGAAAGGCGAAGAGCCGATAGAGAAGGCGAGACGCGCGAGATAGATGCGATTTCTCGTCTGGAAGCTTGACGGGTTCGGACGATCGTTAGCGGACCCAATCACGGCACTCAATGACCTTCGACATCTAGGCGTAGTGTTTATATCTCTAACAGAATCGTTAGATTTCTCGACTCCGTCGGGTCGCGGGATGGGTACGCTTTTCGACTTTCGCCGAGGTTCGAGCGGGATATCATTCGTGAATGAGTCATCGCCGGGGTCGCCAAGGCTCGCTCACATGGCAAAGCTCCTTGGGCGACCGCGAACGGCAGCACTCAAGAAAGTCAGGGCGAGGCTTTTTTCTTTGCTGCGCAATTGCTGCCTTGGCAACCCGGAAATCGCGGTTCGCAACTAAGAGTCGGACAACTCTCCCGTCTGAATTCCCAAAAAGTAAAAGAGGAGAACTAATGTTTAAACTGCGAACTATTCTTGTCGTTTTGATTGTAACGACATCGATTGGTCTGGCTTACGGACAGGACAATGCTTCCCTTGCTGCCGGTACTAGAATTCCCGCGAATTCGAAGATCTTTGTTAACCCGATGGATTCCGGATTCGAGACGTACATAGTCGCCGCGATCCAAAAGAAAAAGATCCCGCTTGTGATCGTAAACGATCGTGCGAATGCGGATTTTGAGATCAAAGGGACGGTC
>JBDTZW010000097.1:0-1627 GCA_040004905.1 Acidobacteriota bacterium | reverse complement strand
CGACGCTGATTCCGTGGACCTCGCACTCCAGACGCCCGAAAAGCTTTCGGTGTCATATCCACATCTGGCGCTTACAACCAGGGCTTTTGAAAGCACGCAGGTCGCCCGGATGACTAACGTGCCTCTGAATGCTGAAGAGATCGGCGAGATGGAAGATATAAATATTGAGGTCTCAGATCGCTCGGTTCGGCTTTTGCTTGGGTTACGCTGATCGCTTTTTTGATTCCAGGAGGGTCGTGGTCCGGTCGGTAACGCTTGCGGGAATATGGTCGTCGAAATTGGGCGGCTGAAGCAACTTGTCCGTCTCGGATGTACGATCCCGCTCAATCTCATTCTCAACGGAGGATCTCTGCCCCTTTTTGAAATGCTTCCGCAGAAGCAGAGTTCGCCATAGCGTTTGCACGTGCCAGAAACCCATTGCCATCAGCAAACCAGCCGTAATGTAGATGATCGGCGGGGTGCCTGACCGGCCAAGAAACAAGGAAAAAAGAAGGATCGAGAGCGTGAAACTGGTAACGATGGTCATCGCGCTCAAAACTGTATTAGCGCGAACGTGAACATCCGGTGCGATCGGCTTTTTAAGCGGTTTGGTCAGATCGGGCAGAAATGTTCCGCATTGCCGGCAGTAAGTTTCCGCAGTTTGGTCAGGTTTTCCGCATTTCGGACAGAACATATTAGCTGAGAGTGACTACGCAAGTGATCCGCGGAAAGTTCATCCGAGCTTGCGCCGCTTTAACTCGCGATCGATCATCTCGAGTTCCCTGTTCACTTGACCTGTCACGGAAGAATTCTCCTGCGCCCGGCGGATAAGATATGGAACGGCGTCGCGGACCGGACCGTAGGGAACGTATTTTGAAACGCGATAATTGTTTTTTGCCAGAACGTAGGAAAGATTGTCGCCCATGCCGTAGAGCTGCGAAAAGAATATGCGCGGATCGTCGGTTTTCAGTCCGGCCTCATCCATTTTCTGCACCAACGACTGCGTACTCTTCTCATTATGCGTCGCGGCAACGAACGAGATATCGTCCACATGTCTCAGGCAATATTCAATTGCCGCATCGTAATCACGATCGGTTCCCTCGCGATCGTCATGTATGGGAGACGGGTAACCCATCTCATCAGCGCGTTCACGCTCTTTTTCCATGTAGGCGCCGCGTACCAGTTTCACGCCTAATGTATAACGGCTGGCCGCTGCCCGCTTCCTCGCGTCTCGTAGATACTGCAGCCGGTCCTTTCGATACATCTGCAGCGTGTTGAAGACGATCACTTCGTCCTGGTTGTATTTCTCCATCATCTCGGTTGCCAGACGATCGATGGCATCCTGGATCCATGAATCTTCTGCATCGATAAAAAGCGGCTGACCGACAGAATGAGCGAACGAGCAGATCTGGTCGACGCGATTATGGATCCTCTCGCATTTCGCCTGGCTTTTTGCGTCGAGCCTCTTCTTTCCACTCATACGCTCGAGCGTTCCGAGCGGCGCGATTCCGGTCACCTTAAAGACCGCGAATGGAATGTCTTTGTCGTCTTTTGCCCGGGCGATCGTTCGGATGATCTCGTCACGAGTGTCGTCAAAATCCGCCTCGCTCGATTTGCCTTCGACGGAGTAGTCGAGGATCGTCCCGAT
>JBDTZW010000347.1:0-5395 GCA_040004905.1 Acidobacteriota bacterium | reverse complement strand
GCGATGTCGTCGATCTTGTTCTCCAGGAGGTTGAGGCCGGGCGGGTAGGATTCATGGGTGTCTTTGGTGACGCAGCCGTGGTAGTGGAAGACGGTTTTTTGTTTTCCGTTCGACTGAAATGACGTGGTGGCCGAGGACATATCGGTTGCCACCTCAGGACAAGCATCGTCAGTATATCTCTCTTTGAGATCAAAGTAATTTATCTTTTCAAATGCCGTAACGAGCTCTTTCAGATCGTTTTCAGAGATCTTTCCCGAAGCCTTGCCGATGACCTTGGTATTCGTCTTTCCTTCAAATTCAATCTTGCCGTCCGCCGATATCGTCACCGTATACTGCGGACAGCGTCCAAAACACGGCCCGCGTTCGAGCGTGATGAGCAGGTCCTTTGAAATAGAAAAAGGTGTGGCTGCCGCGATCGGCGTTGCATTGACCGGACCCGAGTTCGTTCTTGAAGCCGCTCCCGAGCCACACTCGAATACCGACGACAGTATTGTTAACGTTAGAAATATTTTGAATAAAAGCATAGATATCATTCGTTGGGCGGGGAAAGCGAACTTATCGTTACGTAATAACCGTCCGGATCGCGGAGCGAGAACTCCATTGTTTCGGTGCTTGGGTTTAGGTTCGGCTCCTCGTCGAGATGCGGGACAAGCTCGCGCGCTCGTTTGAGGCTTATATCGAAATTATCTACCCGAACAAACAACAGTAGCCCGTTTCCCGGCTCGGCACGGTCAGGACTCGTCAAAGACGGGTGATCGTGCGCTCCCCACGCGTGAAGGCACAGCAGGACCGTTCCATCCGTGTCGAGTATCTGGCCAAAATAGTCATGCGCAGGTGCAGTCTCCGGCAGACCAAGCAGCGATTGGTACCACTTGAAGCTGCTCGCAACATCTTTAACTCCAATTATCGTCCAGGTATGTTTCATGAGATCTTGTCTGCGCCCAGCAAAAGCGTGCCTCGGTAGGAATCCGCCATCACCCAGGCGGCGGCGGTCAGGAGGATCGAGACGACGAATTCGTTCCATTGGAAGGCGCTCATGTTTCCGGCAATTATCCGCGGCACCCAGACGAAAACGGTTAGACACGCGATCTGGATGGTGATGAGAGCTGCGGCGAGTCGGGCGAACACATTGAATGCGATTGCGAGGCCGGCAGCGATAAATGCAGCACCCGTAAAATATGCCCAGAAGACCGGAAATAGCAGCCAGGCGGGCACGAGCGGAGCGGTCGCTTCGAGATAGAGAAAGTGCGCGAGCCCGAGCGGGACCAGGCCCAGGCCGAAAAGTATTCGCGCGATGAGTACGCCTTTGTCGCCAGTGACAAAACCAAAGCGCCCGTCCTGATCGTTTCCAAGCGATGAATACAGGATCCACGCGGTTCCGGCCATTACGGCGGCCGAACCCGCTGGCCACCAAGTGCCGATCTGGAAGGAGACGAACATCCACGGTACTCTCAACAGAACTAGCCAAAGCAGGAAAAAGACAAACAGCACACGAGCGGCAAATAGGACCGTTCGCCGCCACAGTAAACCAGCACCGCACGCCAGATAAACGACATCGCTAAGATACGCCAAAGCCAGCCGTGCAGGCATCGACTCCGGCACGGGCTCTAACCCCCGAGCAAAATCACTGTGGATCAGACCAAGGATACCCAGCCCGATCAGCGACAAGGCAAAGATCGCAAGATCTAAGCGAATCGAGTTTTGTCCAGTGTTCTTCCGGTTGAGTTCGTCCGCTTCCTTTATGCTCATAACACCGATCACCTCATAACTATTAGCTTCCTTTGTCGAAGATAATAGGCTGATTCTATGATTTATCAAAAGGAAAGGGCCAAGCGTGCTGTACAAACGCTTAGAGCCAAATTCTAAACGTTCCGCCCGCGGCTTCAAGCGTAGCTAAAGTTATTTTTGCCTGTTTCACAGGCTCTGTTGAACGCTATACGTCGGGGTAGGCATTTAGAGATTTCTCTTAACACCAGCCGTGTCCAACATGTTCTTTATGACCGTGTTAATATATTCAAATTTTGCCGCACTGGTTTCGGGCTTCGGATCGCAGTTTTCGTACAACGAAGCATACATTTGAGCGACGCGGTTAATTTGAACGTTAATATGGATTCTTTTTTCACCAGTCGAAGGAGGAGCATTTGAGCAACCATCGTCTTGGGACAATGTTGAGTGTCCGAAAGTAGAAAAACCTACCTTTTCAAACTCCTCAATCAACTGACTCAGCCCTTGTTGCGTAAGTTTGCCAACGCTTCTGGGACCACTAAAACGAGGGGCATAGTACCCATTTTGCCCTTTGAAGACATCGATTGTATGCGAGGTTTCGACGATTTTGCCATTTGCTCCGATCTTGAAGGAACGCACTACACGATCGTCTCCTGTAATTTGATAATTCACTTCAAAATTTGCAGGAATTTCGCCGTTTTCGTAATTCCATATGCCTGCGCCCCGAATTCTTTCGGCCAGATCTATAAGAAGTTTAGTGCGCTTCAACGTGTCACCAAGATAATTTGAAACTTCCTTAGTCTTTCCGTTTATTCGGATCGAAATCACTTCAGTCCCGGCGTCCGAGAAGGACCTGGTCTCTTTTTCGTCTTCCTCAGGAAAATCCTTTCCAAAGTCAAAAAATCGAATTTTCTCAAATTCCGCAATCAATAAACGTAGCTTTTGAGTTGTTAGTTTTGGCGTTAAATATTTCGAAGGTTGTTGAGGTTTTCCATTGACGCCTAAAGAAATGGGCGTCGACCGTAGACCGGGAAGCCCTCCACGTGTTTGATAGGACCAGTCACCGGTTGCAGATATCGTTATTTCAGAATATGATCCGCCCCATCCTTCCTGTCTTTTGAGCACGATAAGCAAATCACCAGGGATCGAGTCGTTTTTCTGAAGGGAAGATTGGGCGGAGCCTTGCAAGGCAAAGGCACTCAACAAAATTGAAAGCAAGGCGAGTCGAATGGTTTTACTTTCTTTTGATCGAATTCGCATAAGTAATGCTCTCTTGATGCAAGAACGCCCGAATAAGTTGGGGGTTGGCCGCAATCTTCTCCATCGATTCGATGTTGCTGAATACTTGTTTGATCATTCGCCACGTCCTAACCAGAGAAAGTGTTTTTGGATTACGACAGGGTTCTGCACGGAGCAGATAGGTTCCCTTCACTTCAAAGCGGGCGGCAGATCTCCTTGCCCCACGGGGTCGCGGTTGCGCGCGTGACGGCGGTCTGGACGTCAGCCAGTTTCCAAGTGCCGCGCTGCATGATGTCGTCGTCAGCGTATTCGATACGATTGACCCGTACGCTTTCGTCAAAGAGCTTTTCGCCTGAGGCAAGCGACGTCGCGGCGATCGTGTCCGTGGGAGTGAGCGTCGAGAAGACGGACAGATCGATCTGAGCACCCTTCTTAAGATTTACGGAACAAAGGAACTGCCGCAGCCCGATATTCTCCGGATGTGCCAGCTCGGCAAAACGGAATTCCCAAAAGATGATCTTGACCGTTTTAGCGGCGTCATTCCGTAGAGTCGCCGTGTAATTAAAGCCTTTGACACCGGTCGGCTGCGGGGTCTGTGCCTCTTGCTCATTCTTCTCGATCATCGCCCTGCGGCCGTCTGGTGTCTGTTGGCTCGGGTCGTCAGGATGGTCTGTCCTTGCCTCACGATTCGTGCGCGCGATCATCGTGTCATCGGTCGTCAGCAGCTTAGCGGGACCAGTTTGCGAGAGCTCTGACTTTTGGACTTTCTTGATCGCGGCCTGCCAGCCGAACTTTAAAAACAGGCAGCGGGTCCTGAGCGAAACAAGCCTCAGCGGCAGCTAAAAGCAGGATCGAAAGTGTGACGCATACTACGGTGGATCTCATCAAAAGGGATTATATACCTGAACTGCCCGCCGAACGAGCGAATAGGTTCCGCCTGCTGACTTGCGAACACCTTGTCGGAATTTGCTAACGCGGCCGGCCGAAGAACAAGACGTAGCCGTCAGGATCTTTGAGTTCGAATCCGCGGAGGCCTTCGTGCGTATCTTCGAGCGGTTTGGAGAATCGGACGCTGCGAGATGCAAACTCAGCGGCCAGAGCGTCGGGGTCGGGAGCATAGACGTAAGCGTCCCACGGTGCGGTGCCTTTGCCGATCTCTCGTGTGTGATTGGGTATCGGCTCGACGCCGATGTTTTTCAAAAAGATCATCGACCGGCCACGCTGCACAATGCCGAAGAATAGATCGTCCGGCTCGGCCTGGAATGTGATCTCAAACCCGAGTTTGTCGCAGTAGAACGCAAATGCCGCCGCCACGTCCTTTACGATGAAGAATGGCGAGACGCCCCCGATCTCAGATCGATTCGTTTCTAGTGTCATGTTGGTATGGCGACGAGCAGGCTCCGGATCCGATCGTTGGTTGCCGCCTCTAAGACCTGCTTACCTTGCGCATCCTTATCTGTCGGGCTGGCGCCGTGTTCGAGCAACAGCTTTATGATGCCGGCCTGCTGCTCAAGTGCGTGTTCGGTTCCGCTCCCGCCTCGTCCGGTTGTCTGCACCGCAAGGTGGAGCGGTGTCGAGCCGGATTTATTTCGCATCACCGGATCTGCTCCGCCGTCAAGCAACGCCAGAACCCCTGGAAATGAACGTGTTCGTACAGCCCGATGAATCGGAGCGACCCCGTCTTTGTCCAGGGCATTCGGGTCTGCTCCGACAGATAAGAGGTACGCTATCGTCGCGCCTTGCTCGTCCGGTTTCCAATGATTTGTGTCGGCGGCATAGTGGAGCGGCCCGGCTCCGCGGCGATTTGTCGCTTGAGGGTCTGCTCCGTGAGCGATCAGAATCGCAACGATCGGGCGCTGTAATGCAGCCGCCGCCATATGCAGGGCCGTGTCTCCCGCATAAAGATAATGACTGATCTCGCTGAAGAAAAAGTCCTTGGCGTTTTGACGTGTCGCCCCTGATGGAGCAGCGAACGTGGCCAGAGTCGGGTCTTCTGACAAACCCTGCGACACCTCGTCCAACTCACCGCGAACGATCAGTCGAACAAATTCAAAAAAGGCGAGCATTTCGTTTCGCATCTTCAGCTCAGGCGTCAATGGGCCCTTTACCGGCAAGGAGTCCTTCATTTTCTGGATCTCATAGGGCGCTCCCCCTGGACTTTTTATGTTCTTACGTTCTTAAATTTCTTTAGCCATTTCGGTTCGCCTCGTTGAACGCCATCCTTCGATCTGCCATCGCTACAAGTAAATTGAAAGTGCTGTGCGATGTCACCGATTACGACATCGTTACTCACGTAAAGGGTTCCCCATTTATAGCGGTACTTCGATCCTGCTTCGACCGGTGTAACCACCCAGACGGAATTCTTATCAGTCAACAGCTTTACAGTAGCGACAAAATAATCTTTGTTGGTTTTCCCTTTTCAACATCTTGG
>JBDTZW010000455.1:0-18260 GCA_040004905.1 Acidobacteriota bacterium | reverse complement strand
TGGACGGCGTGAAATTTATTTTCGCCGACAAAAGCTGGATGCTGATGCGTCCTTCGGGAACGGAGCCCTTGGTGAGGATTTACGCAGAGACGGAAGTCAAAGAAGATCTGGAGAATTTGCTTGAGCAAGGCCGCAGATATTTACTGGGATAACGGGCAAGCGATACGTCGAAACACGGCGGAGCCCCGAAGTGCGACAGGCCCGCAACTGATCAGTTTTACTTTGATCGCGGCGATGTTCGGGATGCTTTGTCTCACGATAAATTATCGAGCGATTACGGAATTACGCGGTGAGGTCAACGAGAACCGCGGCCTGACCGACCAAATACAAAATTTAACAGATGAGAATCTCGCTTTGCAGGACGAGATCCACAATCTAAAAACAGATCCGAAAACGATCGAACGCGAAGCTAAGAAGTTGGGTTTGGCGCGGTCAACGGAGAAGAGCCTGGTGCCGGCTAACTGAACAAGCGGAGAAGTTGGTTTGCCAGCACAATTACCTGCCCTAGTTAATCTGCCTTTTGCCTTCTACTCCGCATTGCCTACAGCACAACCTATCTGAAAATCCGCAGCCTTGGGTTTCCCGAAACCCAAGGCTGCACCACCTTTTGCACATAAATAGTAAATCGTAGGCAGTTGGGAGTTAAAGACCTCGGGTTGCACGTTCTACCATTCGCGATCTACGATTGACTATTCATGTCGTACAGTGCTTTTTACTCGCCCTATTACTATGCCGATATTGGCGAGGGGCACGTTTTTCCGATACGAAAGTTCGAACTGGTAAAGGAGATCCTTTTGAATGAGGGAACCCTTTTGCCGGATGAGATCCTTGACCCGAGCGCCGTGGCGGCGTCAGACTTACTGCTTGTTCACACCCAGGATTATGTTTCCCGACTCATAGGCGGAACGCTTACGACGAAGGAGATCAGAAAGCTGGGCCTTCCGTGGTCGGAGTCACTTGTACGGCGCTCGTTTCACGCGATCTCGGGGACTATCAATGCTGCAAGGAGGTGCCTCATCGATGGCGTGTCTTCCAATCTCGCCGGGGGAACGCATCACGCGTATCCTGACCGTGGCGAAGGATATTGTGTACTCAACGATGTAGCCGTCGCCATTCGGGTGCTTCAGCGTGAGAAATTGGCAGAAAGATTTCTGATCGTCGATTGCGACGTGCACCAAGGGGATGGGACAGCCTATATTTTTCGGGAATCGCAGGAGGTCTTCACTTTTTCCATTCATGGTGCCAAAAATTATCCGCTGTTCAAACAAACTTCCTCGCTTGATATTGAATTGCCTGACGGTACCAGTGATGAGGAATATTTGGAAACGCTGGAACATGCTTTGGAGAGGGTTGTTCTACACGATGCCGACGCAATTTTTTACCTTGCCGGTGCTGATCCTTTTGAAAAAGATAAACTGGGGCGGCTCGCTATGACAATTGACGGGCTGCGGCGCCGGGATGAGATCGTCCTGGCCTTCGCTCGTAATGCCGGCGTGCCTATAGTTACTACGATGAGTGGCGGGTATGCCGCAGATATCGAGGACACGGTTGAGATCCACTGCAACACGATCCGTACTGCAAAGAAGGTTTTCTGCGGGCTAAGTGTCGGATCTGCATTGAGGTGACGATTGACTTTAGCGTCGCGACGACCGATAATTACCAACTTGTTGTTTTGATAATAGAAGCGTTTGAGGTGCCGCTTTTTCAAGAAGCGGATTAATAGGCGAAGTCGGGTGAAATTCCCGCACGATCGCGTCACAGTGAAGCGATGCGGAATGCAGATCGCGGAATGCGGATCAAAAGATCCAAAATCCAAAATCGAAAATCCAAAATCGAAAGAGTCTGGAGCCTTCCTCAGAACGCTGTTTGCCCCACAGGATGTTTCGCGCAAAGACATCGCAGGCGAGCAAGGCACATTTTCACGAATGCCCTGTTTTTCTTGTCGATGATTCGACGATGGAAAACAGGGCTTATTAATTTTAGATCGCGGATTTTGGATTAGATCAACATCGCATGTCATCGATTAAGATCCTTAGAGTGTTTGTTTTACTACTCGGCCTGTCCATTTGGTGCCTTTCCATGACCGGGTCCGGCTGTCGCGGCAAGACCTTGGCTCCGCCAGTACCGGCAGAAACTCGCCAGGTGACCGACGATCTCGGACGCATTGTTCGCGTGCCGGTTAAGATAACGCGGGCGATCTCGCTAGCTCCGAGTATCACCGAAACTATTTTCGCAGTTGGTGCGGCCGACCGGCTGGTAGGGGTTACGACCTACTGCAACTATCCGGAGCAGGCCAAATCGATCGCAAAGGTAGGGGATACCTTAACTCCAAATCTAGAAACGATCGTTGCATTAAAGCCAGATGTGGTTTTTGTGTCGACGGCTTCGCAGATCGAAGCGTTCAAGGGCACGCTCGAGCAGAACGGCATCGCGGTTTACGTTACCAATCCGAACTCGATCGAGGGCGTTCTAAGCGATCTGATGAAGATTGGCGAGCTGTTCGGCACTGTCGATAAGACATCTGTTTTGCTGAACGATCTCCAGTCAAGGCTGGACGAGGTCTCGCGGCGATTGAATGGAGAACCGCGGCCCGGTGTATTTTTGCAGATCTCGAAAGAGCCCCTATTCACGATCGGAAAGCAATCTTTTATGACTGCGATCATCGAAAAAGCCGGCGGCCGTTCGGTGACGGCCGATATCGAATCGTCCTATCCCAAGCTAAGCAAGGAGACAGCCCTCGCTCTCAACCCGGACGCGATCATTCTCTCGACGAGTGATGACAACCGTGTGGCGAATGACGTTTTTAAGAATTCGCGCGCGATGAAGAATAGCAAGGTTTTCAGCATTGACGCGGATCTTCTTTCCCGGCCCGGCCCGAGACTGGTCGACGGGCTTGAAGCGATCGCACGCGACATCCATCCGGACAAGTTTGTGCAATGAAAAAAGTGTACCAAGCCCGCACCGAAAAAAAACTCAGACCTCGATCATTTTCCCGAGCGATCCAGGTCGGGATCGTACTGATCGTGCTCCTTTTTATCGTGTTGACCGCTTCAACATTGCTTGGAAGCGAAAGGCTTCCATTATTTGATCTTAGCGAGCAGCAGCGATCTATTTTTTATGACGTGCGGCTGCCAAGGATACTGCTTGCAGCGAGTGTCGGGGCGAGCCTGGCCGTTGCGGGTGCGGGCCTACAATCGCTGTTAAGAAATCCTCTTGCGGAGCCTTATCTGCTCGGTGTTTCGAACGGTGCGGCATTGGGAACGATGCTGGCATTTATCTTTTTTGACAGGTTCGAATTTTCACGACCGGTAATGGCGTTTGTTGGAGCGGCGGTTGCCTCGTTCGCGGTTTACCAAATGGCCAGGTCGCGGAGCGGGATGAACGTCGAGCGTCTAGTCCTGTCGGGTGTGATCGTAACGACGTTTCTGTCGTCGATACTCGTGATGATGACCACGTTGATCGATGCAGGAAAACTGCGTAGTTTTACATTTTGGCTTCTGGGCGACCTTTCGCAGGCAACCCGAAACGGGTTTTATCTTAGCCTGGGGGCCGCAATTGTCGGCACCGTAGTTTTGACATGGCAAGCGAGGGCTTTGAACCTAATGATGATAGGCGAACGCGATGCATTCGATTTTGGCGTTGAAGTAAATCGAGTGAGGTGGCTCGTTTTTGGTGTGGCTAGCCTGGTTGTTGGAGCATCCGTCGCGGCGAGCGGTTCGGTTGGGTATGTTGGGCTGATCGTGCCGCATCTCGTCAGGATGAGTGCGGGAAGCGACAACCGTCTGGTGGTACCGTTTTCGGCCGTGGCGGGTGCGATATTCGTTGTGTCTGCCGATACGGTCGCTAGGACAGCGATCGCTCCGCGGGAACTGCCGGTCGGGGCGGTAACGGCGCTGATCGGAGCACCGTTGTTTATCTACCTTCTTCGACGAGGTTCGTAGGGCGTGGTTGGTCAAAGGGATCGATGTTGAAAGTTGCTGATCTGTATATTCGTTACGGGTACTCCGAGGTCATACGCAATGTTTCGTTTGAAATTCGTGGTGGCCAGATCACCGCACTCTTAGGAGCAAACGGGGCTGGGAAGACAACTCTGGTCCGAGCGGTCAATGGGACGATTCCAATTACTTCAGGCGAGATCGGAATCGATGGACGTCAGATCGACTCGATGACGCGTCGTGAGATCGCCGCTAGGATAGCAGTCGTAGCGCAAGAAAACGAGACACGATTTCCGATGTCGGTTTTTGAGTTTGTTCTAGCCGGAAGATTTATCCACGGCGGGGCGTTCGGCTGGGAAGGCGATGAGGATATTGCCGTGGCGCGCAAAGCCCTGGAGGAATGTGACCTTGCAAGCTATGAAACCCGCTTCATGAATCACCTTTCAGGAGGAGAGCGACAGCGTGTCGTGCTCGCCAGGGCGCTGGCGACGGGAGCAAAGATCCTGCTGTTAGACGAACCGACTGCCAATCTCGATCTTGCTCATCAGGCAATGATGTTTCGCCTGGTCCGTGAGCGGTGTGATAACGAAGGCTTTTCAGCGATCGTGATAACCCACGATCTTAATCTAGCGTCAGAGTTCGCCGACGAGATCATCTTACTGAAGCAGGGAAGCATTCTCGCCACAGGAGCGCCCGAAGAAGTTTTGAATGCCGATAGTCTGCAAGAGATATTCGGCGTTAGAGTTTTGCTGGATGAAAATCCGGCGAGTCGTAAGGTGAGAGTTACGACGGTTTACTGATTTTCGCTTTGCAAATTTTGATTTGCTATTTAAGTGAACCAACTTAGGTGCAGATCGCAATTTGGAAGGTCGAAGGTCGCAAGTTGACTAGTGAGCTAAAGGAAGTCCGGTGAAAAGTCCGGCACTGCCCACGCAACCGTGAGGCGATTTTTGGATTTGGATTCTGGATCCCGGATGTTTTCAATCCGCAAATCCGCATTTCAAATCCGCAATCGGTCGAGTCGGGAACTTTGCTCGCATGTCAGGGCTTTGAACCATTCTGCGTGTGGGCAGAAGAGGAAAATGATGAAGTTTATATTAAGTTTTAGTTTGCTCGGTCTCTTGACTGTAGGAATTACTGCTCAAAGTATGGGAAGTATATCTGGACGAATTACCTCCCAGCTAAATTCGGGAGTGCAATTTTCGATGACAGTCGTCCTTAGGCGAGGGAACCGCGAAGTACGAAGGACGAGGTCAAAAGAAGATGGCTCCTATAAATTTGAACACGTTTCAGACGGGGACTACCAAATTTCAGTATTAAATGAATTCCCAAATTTTGCTTCGGGTGGCGAGGAAAGGAGTATTTCTATATCCGAAGGCCGTCCCGTCACAGTAGATTTCTCCCTTAGCTTGATTCATTCTACAGCCCAACCGGGAATCCCGATTCGTGAAACGGTTACCGTATCCGCCGGAGCCGCCCAGCCGATCGACGAGGTCTCAAAAACGGTTAATGTAATCGACGGGCAGGAGATGCGCGACCGGGCGGATTTTTCTTTGGCGGATACGCTGCGGTCGATCCCGGGATTTCGCGTCCAGCAGCTTGGCGGTTTTGGGCGGACGGCAAATATTAAGACGCGTGGCTTGCGAAATCAGGACACGGCCATCCTGATCGACGGTGTTCGTTTTCGCGACGCGTCTGCGATCACCGGCGACGCCTCGCCATTCTTGAGTGATTTCACTTTGACCAACGTTGATCGCGTCGAAGTTCTTCGCGGGTCAGGATCATCGCTTTACGGAACCAATGCGATCGGCGGTACGATCAATTTCGAGACGCCAAAGCCGATCGCCGGCCCGCATGGACAGATCGGCGGGGCATTTGGCGAGCTGGGCCTGGGACGTTTCCGGGGCAACTTTTCGGATGGAACGGAAGATGGGAAACTTGGCTATAATCTCGCCGTTTCGCGAACCGCCTATACAAAAGGAATAGATGGCCAGGACAATGCTCACAACACGAATTTCCAGTCGAGACTGGAATACAATCCATTTTCGAGAACGAATCTCTCGTCGAGATTTTTTGTTTCGGACGCGTATGTCCGGTTAAACTCCGATCCGGACACGTTTGCCGGCGGCATTTCGCCTTCCAATTCGTCCATCATCAACGCCGAGCCAAGTGTGACATTTACATCGGATGTTAACGATCCGGATAATTTCCAACGATCGAAGTTCTTTGACGCCCAGGTTTCGCTGACCCAAACGTTAAGCTCGAGTCTTATCTTTCAGGCATACTATTCCGGATTGAAAACCTCGAGGAAAAACGACAGCGGCCCGCTTGGTATCGGATTCCAAAGCGCATCGACAAGCGTGTTTGATGGCACGATCCAGACGGCAAACGGACATATCAATTGGACGCCGAATTCTTATGATTCCCTGACGGCGGGTTATGAATTCGAAGACGAAAAATACGGCAACGACGGATTCGTACCCGACGGCAGTGCAAACTTTTTTCTTCGTGCGTATCAATCAAGCCACACACTCTACGCTCAGGACGTTGTAAGCCTTTTTAAAGATAGGCTGCAGCTGGCGGGCGGATTTCGAACCCAGTTCTTTGAACTGAAGACGCCCGAGTTCAGCGTGACCAACGCACCGTATACGAATCTTACTCTGGATAATCCGCCGACAGCCTACACGTATGACGGAGCTGCCTCTTATTTTTTTCCGCGGACCGGAACAAAATTGCGGGCACATGTCGGCAACGGCTATCGCGTGCCGTCATTGTTCGAGCGCTTCGGAACATTTTTTGCGACGTTCCTTTCTCCCAGCCAATTTGTTCCTCTCGGGGCTCCCGATTTGAAGCCCGAACGTTCGATCGCTTTTGACGGAGGTATCGAACAGAATCTATTCAAGGATAAGGCTCGACTGACCGCCACCTATTTTTATACGAGGCTTATCGACACGATCAATTTTGGTGAATTACCGCAGCCAGATCCGTTTGGACGGGATAATTTTCTGTCAGGCGGCGGATATTTTAACAGCAAGGGCGGGATCGCACGTGGACTCGAGTTTAGCGGCGACGTAAGGCCTACGCGGTCAACGAGTGTTTTTGCCTCGTACACGTTCACGAATAGTGATCAGCGGACCTCGCAAGTGCCGGGGAATCCCAACCTCAAGACGCTTGGGATTCCCGATCATCAGTTAACGCTTGTTGCGACGCAGCGAATAAAAAGGTTTTGGGTGAATTTTGATTTGCTGGTTTCAAGCAGTTATCTGGCTCCGATCTTCGATACGAACAACTTCTTTTTCCAGAGCTATGTTTTCCGCTTCAGGGGAAATCGGAGAGGAGATCTCGCTGCCGGATACACGTTTCCGCTGCGTAGAGATAAAATGAATTTGAGGCTCTACGGGACAGTGGAAAATATTTTCGATTACGCGTATTTTGAAAATGGGTTCCGCACGCCTGGGCGAAACAGCCGTTTGGGCCTCAGTTTTGGCTTCTAGGTGAATTGCTGTGGTCGATTTTCCTCAACCCGGCATCTAATCGGAGTGGTATGATTTGGTTACGTGGAGTGAAATTCTATGAAACTCAAGGTTTGTTTGTTTGTTTGTATTTTGGGACTATTGGCGATCTCCGCTTTTGCCCAAGGGCGCACGGTAACTAATTTCGATCTCGAAAAGTATCGAACTCAACGGGTCGCTGCGGAAAGAGATCTTAGGGAAAATTACGAGAAGCTCGGATTTTCCTCTCCCGAGGAACGTGCAAAACGTGAGGAAGCCAAGCGAATTGAGAACGAAGAGCTTGCTGCTCGCTTTGAACGTGAACGAATTGAACGTGAGACGGCCGAGGCGACGGAACAGCAGGCGGCTTATGCTGCCCGGCAGCAAAACTACTATCAGTCGACGCCGGTCTATCCCGAGTATGGCGGCGGATTCTATACGGGATTTTCGGGCCGTAACCGCTTTCGCGGCGGAACCCGGTTCCAACAGCCGTCCGGATATTTTGCTGGCGGTGCATTTTGGCCTGCGCCGACCACACTGAGAATACCGCTGATCGCTAGGCCGGCTAGGCCCAGGCACTAGAGTTCAGGTTGTTGAGTTTTTATGGGAACGCGGATTATGATGGAACGATCGGTCCGCGTTTAACTTTTTAAATTATGAAAGAAGGATGGGAAGCCGTTATTGGCATGGAGATCCATGCACAGCTTGCTACCGCGACCAAGATATTTTGCGGCTGTGAGATCAAGGTCGGAGCTGAGCCGAATTCCAAGACGTGCCCGGTTTGTCTGGGGCTGCCGGGGGCGTTGCCGGTGCTGAACAAAAAGGTCATCGAGCTTGGGGCTAAAGCGGCGCTCTCGTTGGGCCTCGAGATACAGGAAACGTCGATCTTTGCGCGTAAGAATTATTTTTATCCCGACTTGCCGAAGGGCTATCAAATCTCGCAGTATGATAAGCCCTTCTCAGCCAACGGGAACCTTACGATCATGACGTCCGAGCGGGATGAGCACGGGCGGGCCCATGAATGGAAACCGATGACGATCCACATCCAGCGGATGCATTTGGAAGAGGATGCGGGAAAGAACGTTCACGAAGGCCTGCCGGAGACCGAAAGATTTTCTTATGTCGACCTGAACCGTGCCGGAACGCCGTTGGGTGAAATTGTTACCTCTCCCGATTTTCGTACGTCTTGGCAGGCATACGACTATGTCAACCATATTCGCCACGCCCTTCAGTGGGTGGGGGCCAGCGATGCTGACATGGAAAAGGGAAATCTTCGCTGCGAGGCAAATGTCTCGGTCCGAAAGGTCGGCGAAACTTCGTTCAACAACAAGGTCGAACTTAAGAATCTAAATTCCGTTCGTTTCATGCAGAAGGCGATCGAATACGAGATCGAGCGGCAGATAGCGGCCCACGAATCCGGCGAAGGCGTCAGTCAGGAAACGAGGCTTTGGGACGAGAAGAACAATAAAACGCGAGTTATGCGTTCGAAGGAAGATGCTCATGACTATCGCTATTTTCCGGAACCCGACCTTCAGCCGTTGGTAGTTACAGCTGAATTTATTGAAGAAGTAAAGCGTGAAATGCCGGAGCTCCCCGACCACATGCGGGATCGATTTACTGACGTTTACGGACTTGGGTTTTCCGAGGCGTTGCAGCTTACCACGAGTAGGGAGATCGCCGGCTATTTTGAGACTGTGGCCAGGATCACGGCGAATCCGAAGGTTTCGGCAAATTGGATTCTAGGCGATTTAACCCGCGAATTAAATAATTCAGCAAAATTGATCGACGACAGCCTCGTCACGGCCGAGGACCTCGCCGAACTTATCGCTATTCTCGAATCGGGCAAGATAAACAATGGTCAGGCCAAGGAAGTTTTGGCGGAGATGTTCGTTTCGGGCAAGGCCGCTGACGCGGTGGTCGAAGAAAAGGATTTCGAGCAACTCTCCGACAGTGGTGCGATCGAGAAGATAGTTGATGATGTGATCGGGGCGAACCAGGCTAACGCCGATGCCTATCGCGGCGGAAATGAAAAGCTGTTTGGATTTTTTGTCGGACAAGTGATGAAACTTTCCGGCGGCAAAGCGAATCCAAAGATCGTTAACGAGATTCTAAAACAAAAACTCTAGCTTCAATTGGACGAGTCAGTATAGAATGTCGGCACTTGGAGTTTTATGAAAGTCGCCGTTTTGTTAATTCTGCTAGCTTCTTCTTCGGCAGCTCTTTTTGGGCAAACTAGCGGTCCGCCGACGACTGGAGCAACTCCGGCACCGCAACCAACTCCAAATTTTCCGAGGGGCAGTCGTGGGTCGGCAACGCCCACTATTCCGACGCTTGGAAACGCCGTGCCGGATCGAGATGGAACTGCTCCGGATGGCCTCGCTCTTCAGCAGTTGATAGTGCACACGTACGCCGAGCCCTTGTATCGGAAGGCGACCGAGCGTGAGCTCCTAGATATCGCTCCGCCGCAGGGGATCGCTAACCACTATGCTGAGTTTCTGAGAAGACCGGCCACCGGTATTTTTAGGCTTGCGCCGGACAGCGGCTGTTCGGAAAATTCTAAGGTCATCAACGCAAACGATGAATGCCTTAAATACACCATGCCCGGAGCGGGTAATTCGTACTCGTTCCGGGTGGGCACATATCGGCTTAAAGACCTCTCAGATCTCAATTATTCCAACAATATTTTGGGCGTTAGCGGTCTGATGATGAACGGTATAATGGTCGACCTCGGCGACGTGCCGGTCGAAGACATAAATCTGCAAACGCCGGGTGTGGATCTTATTGTGAAATTCCAGCCAGCAGGTGATTTTGAGGCTGCACGACTTCTGAACGATCAATACGTCACAGGCATCGAGCGTGGAGGACTTCTTTACCGTAGGTTTTTGCCCGCGAAACAGAATGCGACGTATGTGCTTCGCGCGGTTGCCTATCACGGGAAACTCATGCGCTCGGTCCGCGGCGTGCCGTACAACGAATTCGATTTCGACAAACGGCGGGACGTTATAGTTGTATTTCGGGTAGCCTATCGCGATACGGACGGGAGCTTAATTATTGTGTGGAAGCAATTAAGCTCGACGGACTCGCCGAAGCTGAAAATGAGCGCAACCGAAAAATAATGGCTCGCCGTCGTCCTATGTCTCTTCTGGGGAAAACTCATCGCACAATTGACCAATAAACTCGGAGGCCTAGATCATAAACAATACTAAAATTGAAGGGAAGGTCGCTGCGATCACGGGCGGAACGAAAGGTATTGGCTTAGCGATCGCTGAGACACTGGTTAAAAATGGCGCCAGGGTTTTTATCTGCGGGCGGACAAAGAAGGATCTGCGTTTTGCCCTGGACGATCTCTCGCCGATCGGCATTGTCGAGGGGGAGTTGTGCGACGTTCGCAGCGAGGACCAGGTTCGGATGATGTTAGAGGAATGCGAACGGCTTTATGGCGGTCTGGATATTTTGATCAACAATGCCGGAATGGGCATCTTCGGCAAGACTGTGGAAGAACTGTCGGGCGAGCAGTTTCGGCAAACTCTTGAGACAAACCTCTTCGGAGTTTTCTACGCCTGCCATTACGCGGTGCCGATGATGAAGAAGCGAGGCGGCGGATATATTATCAATATTTCCTCGCTGGCCGGACAAAATGCTCATCCGCGGATGTCGGCCTACAATGCCTCGAAGTTTGGTCTTAACGGCTTTACAGAATCGCTGATGCAGGAAGTCAGGCAAGACGATATCAAGGTCAGCTATATTTGTCCGGGCAGTGTGAATACCTCGTTTGGGGGCGATATTGCGAGTGAAACCAAATCATGGCAGCTCCAGCCTGCTGATATTGCGGCGACAGTTCTGAACTTATTGGAAATGGATCCTCGAGCGCTTCCCAGTAAGGTCGAGCTCCGACCCAGCAAACCTCCCGTAAAATGAAAAAGGGCGGAACTGATGTCCGCCCAAGGGAAGGAAAATACTCAAATCAACTTAATGGACGGCGGGGGAAGGAAGGTAAGTGTCGAGAGCTTTCATCAAAGTTTCAGGGCCGAATGGTTTTGAGATGAACGAAGATGTTCCCGCTTTCTGGCCGCGGTCTTCGTCAAAATATCCATCCTTGCCTGAGATCATGACGACCGGGATGTCGCGGGTCAATTCATTCTTTCGGATCTTTTCGCAGACCTGGTAGCCGTCCATCTTCGGCATTGCAATGTCGAGAAGGACGAGGTCTGGTCGGGAACTGGACATAACTGCCAACGCTTCGACGCCGCTGCCGGCGGAGAGCACGTTGTAACCGGACTCTTCCAGTTTGCCGGCGATCAATTTGCGAACGACAGCACTGTCGTCGACAACCAAGATCGTCTGAGCAGTGTCTACGACGACTTCTTCGACCGGGTATGCGTCGGAATCTTCGACGACCCACGTGTCACCGTGTCCGGCATCGGGTTCTACGGCGTAGGCAGGTTCATCTTGCCAGACTGATCCGTTGGCTTCGCTGTTGAACCGGTAGTCTGAATTGTCATACGAACCTTCGAGATAGTTGGAAACAGGGATCGCCTGAACCTCGGGCGTGCTAACTGTTTCTATGGCTGGCTCGGAATAGGCGGTGGGTCCGTCAACTCCAAATTCGGTCTGCGGCAGGATAGCGCTTTCGTAGAGATGTTCGCCGGCAACATAAAGCGGTTCCGAATCTTCATCGAACGGGACAATGATCGTAGGATAGTCGTCCGCCGAGAACGATTCTTCCGAGCGGTTCGGCTCGTCGGTATTCGTTTCCATGCCCGGGTCAGATTCCCAAACGTCACCGGCCATTTCGTAACTTTCGCTTTCCGCAAAGGGATTGTGCTGAACAAACGCATCCGGGAACTCGAGTTCGCCCGTAGGCATTTTTTCGTCAACGACCGGGACATGTTCAGCTATCGAATCGAACGGTGAATTTGAAAATAGCTGGGTTTCGGCCTCACGATCTGTTCGAGCATTGGGAGCTACGGTTTCGACCATGGCCAGCAGCGTTTCGAGTGCGGCCCGCGCGGTCGCGTTCTCTGGATTGATCTCTACAACACGTTCGAGGGAACGGCGTTTTTCATCGAAATCATCAACTAAATGCGAGCGAAGGGCCCACGCATTCTCAAGTTCGGGAAACTCATTGATCGCTGCATTTACGAAGTTAAGAGCCTGCTGGCGGTCGCCGGAAGCGAGGGCCGCTTCGGCTTGTTCGTATTTTGAAGGCTCTGGAACAAATTCGACAGGCTCGAGAGCTGCTTCCTCCTGACCGACTTCGACAGCCAAAACTTCCGGCTCCTCGCCGGCCGCTTGTTTTGAGAGCGAATCTTTCCAAAACCAGGCTAACTGGCTCTGCTCGTCATACGAAAGAGCGGTGTCGAAGCACGACATCGCTTCCTGATTTCGCTCTTCGTTCGCGGCGTCTATACCGCGTTGAACGAACGTTTTCGCGAGAAGCTGCTTGGTCGCCGTTTTCCATTCGAGCGCCCGGGAATTTTTTGCGTTGATCTCCAAAACGCGATCAAGAAAGATCAGCAGTTCTTCTGGATATTCGCTGATAGAAGCGAGCCACAGCCAGCCGGCCTCGCTCTTTGGGTCGATTTCGACGGCGTACTGCAAAAGGATCCGTGCCTGAGCTCGGTGACCAGCCTGTGCGGCTGAGATCCCGTTCGACAGAACCTCGTCGAAATGTGACGTTGTCGATCCGTTGGAGCCAACTACCGCACTCCGCTCGAATTGAGCTACGGCAGACGCGTTCTGATCCAATTCTAATCTCATAGTGGTTGTGCTAAAACAAAGTAGAGCGTTTCCGAAAATTCGTTTTTGGGAGATGGTGCACAAACTGTTTTGCACACACGCGCAACGCAAGCTTTGCAAGTAAGGTGCCAAACAGACTCAATTCGCGTTCATTTTGACCGAAGTCTCAAAAGCTAATCTGTACAATAGTTTACGGAGACAATCTTCGTGGACGTCGCTTGGTAGCTATGTCTTTTTGACCGAAATTGGTGACAAAAAACGGCAGTTGGCTGACAAATTGTGCACTCTAAGGTGACGGAGATTGTAAACGAATGAGAAGCGATAACGGGAATTTCGATGTCATTATCCTTGGCGGCGGCCCAGCTGGCTTGGGGGCGGCGATGTGGTGTACCGAGCTGGGAATGACCTCGATCCTAGTCGAGAAAAGGCGGGATTTCGGCGGTCAGCTCCATTGGATCCACGTACCGATAAAGAATTATCCAGGAATCGATATCGTGAACGGAGCCGATTTGTTGGAACGGCTAATGGCCCAGCTTCAGGATCGAAAGTTTGAGATTCGAAAGGAAGCGGAGATCGCTGATGTTGATCTTAGGAAACGGAAGATCGCCCTAATTTCTGGGGAAACTTTTGGGAGTAAGGCTATTGTCATAGCGACGGGAGTTCGACGACGCAAACTGGGCGTCGAAAACGACGATGCGTTTGTCGGCCGCGGCATCCTGCAAACTGGCCAGATAAACCGTGAAGACCTTTTCGGCAAGAGCCTGCTGATAGTGGGCGGCGGAGATGCGGCGTTCGAAAATGCGTTTAACCTCAGCTCTTTTGCGGAAAAAACGTATCTGCTTCATAGAACGAGCGATTTCTCAGCAAGGCCCGAATTTGTCGAACGAGTACTAAAAGACCCCAGAGTCGCGATAATCAAAAATGCTGAGGTCACAAGCCTCGCCGGCGAAAGAAGGCTGGAAAGGGTTCAGTACGTGGACCGTGTCTCAAAAGTGACCGCGGAACTTCAGGTTGATTCTCTGCTGGTAAGGATCGGGGTCGTACCCAATTCCGAGCCGTTTCGCGATATTGAAAGGGACAACACCGGCTACATTCGAGTCGATTCTACGGGCCAAACGTCTATTGGTCATGTCTTCGCCGTCGGCGACATCGCAAATCCTTTGTCCCCCACGATCAGTACCGCCATCGGCACTGCATCAACTGCCGCAAAGGCGATCTTTAAGGTCCTTCCGAAGCTCGCGAGCAATTGAGTAATGTCCGGCGTCACCAAAATTTTGAATTTTATCCGAAATTCGTTAGCGACAGGATCTAGTGGACCTGACCCTTATTGCAACAAATTGCTGGATTTAGACCGTTTTTCCCGGGCGGCCCAATTGGAACGAAAAATGCCTTGTAAAGAGTGCTACATTTTGTTCCAACTACAACTTTTTTGCTGCTTAAGGAGGATATATGGGTTTTAGCGTTGTAAAAGCCAAGGTTTTTTCGGTCATGCTGACCGCCGCCTTGTCAGTTTTGTTGATTCCAAACATCTTTGCTCAGGGCACGACCGGTGTTCACGGAACCGTTCAGGATAAGAACGGCGCAACAGTGCCGGGAGCAACGGTTACATTATCCAACCCCGAGACTGGGTTTACGCGGTCCATCGTTTCTGACGCTAACGGTAGCTACAATTTTGCGGGTCTCCAACCGGCTACTTATAGGGTCGAAGTCACAGCCAGCGGGTTCAAGAAACTTGTTAATAATGGCGTAAAAGCATTGGTGGATAGCCCAAATGAATTAAATTTGAGCCTTGAGCCGGGCGACGTTTCGGCAGTTGTCGAGGTGACCTCGAACACCATCGAAGCTGTCGTCAATACCCAGGATGCTAGTCTTGGAAATAATTTCGAACCGCGACAGATCACACAGCTTCCGACCGACTTACGTCGTGTCGCCGACTTGTTGACGCTCCAACCGGGTGTAACCCGCCAAGGTTATGTAGCTGGCGGACGAAGCGACCAGGCGAACATCATTCTTGATGGTGTCGATATTAACGATCAGCAGAACGGCGGACGTACCTCTCAGTTCCAGACTAGTCAAGATACGGTCCTGCGTTCGACTGCTGAGTCGGTCGAAGAATTTCGAATCACGACGACGAATGCGAATGCCAATCAGGGCCGTTCGTCGGGGGCCCAGATATCGCTAGTAACAAAACCGGGTTCGAACAACCTGCATGGTGCGATCTATTATTTTTATCGTCCCACAGGCTTTTCAGCTAATGACTTTTTCAATAACGCAGCGGGTTCGTTTGTAGCTACCGATCAAGATGTGGTGAACGGTTTAGCTCAGGTCGGTGCTCAGAAAGCCGAGCGACCGAGCTTAGCTAGACATGTTTATGGAGGAGCGATAGGCGGTCCGATCATCAAGGACAAGCTGTTCTTCTTTTATGCATATGAAGGGCAGAATCAGAAGCTCGGTGTTCCGACATGCTCGATCGTACCGCTGGCACACATGGGACAAGGGTCGATGAAGTTTACCGGGTGGCTTCCGGGAGAGGATACGTCTGATCCCAACACCGCCCACCCGATCACGGTTTCAGCTGCCCAGTTCAATAATATTTTTAGCTCGGCTCATCTTAATCCAGCAGCTGTTGCCGTTTTTGCAAATGCAGCGTCTAAATATGCCGCAAACGACACAACATGCGGTGGCGACAATGTCAACACCGGAGGTTTTCGCTTCAATTCGCCAACGACAACTCGCGAGAATACGCACATTGCACGCTTTGACTGGAACATAAACAGTAAACAGACCTTTTTTGTTCGCCTCAACAAGCAATTTGATGTCGCAACTGGAGCAAGCGCGTTTCCAGATACTCCGCAAACATCGGCTTGGATTCATCCTTACGGATTCGTTGTTGGACATGACTGGACGCTAAGCCCAAACATGGTGAATAACTTTCGGTATGGGCTTACCCGGCAGTCGTTCAGCACCGCCGGCGACTCGGATGCCAACAGCGTTAGCTTCCGGTTTGTTTTCTCGCCCGTTAATTTCAGTCGGACATTAAGCCGGATAACGCCCACCCAGAATTTTACTGACGATTTTATCTGGACTAAGGGCAAGCACACGATCGGGATGGGCATGAATATCAGGCTCATTAAAAATCAACGAGTTGATTTTGCCAATGCGTACGATTCCGCTGTGACCAATCCATCGTTTTACGAGGCCTCGGGACAGGTGATTGATGATGCTTTCGGCGAGGCAGGTTATACGATTGCAGGTGGACAGTCCTCGCTTGTGCAAAATGCCGCGACCGCCCTCATTGGTCGGTTTTCACAGTACAGCGGTAATTTCACCTTTGACATAAACGGCAACGTTGTGGGCCAAGGCATTCCTACCGAGCGAGTTTTTGCTACCGAGGAATATGAGCCATATGCTCAGGATCAGTGGAAACCGTTTCGAAATCTTACTGTGACTTTCGGCCTTCGGTACAGTTTCGACACGCCGGTCTACGAAAAGAACGGTTTTCAAGTTGTTCCCGTCCAGCCTCTTGGTGAGTTTTTCGATCAGCGTAAACAAGCGGCTTCGCTCGGTCTTCCATACAATGGGCTGATCACGTTTCAGAAGGGCGGCAAGGCAAACAATGCTCCCGGCTTTTACAACATGGATTGGCGCAATTGGCAGCCATCGTTCGCCTTAGCCTGGTCTCCTGATTTCAAACACGGATTTCTGAAGACGATCTTTGGCGGAAATGAAGAATCGGTGATTCGCGGCGGCTTTCGTAAATCGAGTGACCATTTTGGCGAACAGTTAGCTGTTAGTTTTGACGGTCTGTCATCTATCGGTTTTACTTCCTCAACGACGATCTCGGCCAACACGTACAATGTGACTGACAATCTTGCCCCTTTATTCACTGGGTTCGGTCAGAACGTTCGAGTGTTACCGGGAATCCCACCACCAGCCCAGAGGTTCTCGACGGATGTTGATCCGCGCTGTCTGACGGGAGAGATTCAGTGCCCCGCGCGTATCGAAAGTTCGCTCGATGCAACCATCAAGACGCCGACGCATTACACATGGAATATTTCTTGGGGACGTAGACTTCCGGGCGGGCTCTACGTAGAGGCGTCGTATATCGGTCGCAAAGCAAGACACTTACTTGCGGCGCAGGATGTTAACGCTTTGAACGATCTCGTTGATCCGCAGTCGGGTACCGATTGGTACGCGGCTGCCCGCCAGCTAAGTGCTCTTCGAAGTGCGAATACCCCGATCGGTTCGGTTGGCACTATACCTTTCTTCGAACACTTTTTCCCGAATATCGCGGGAACGTTTACTGGCCTCGGCGCCAATTCCACGCAGGAAATATACAGCATTGTGGCTCGAGATTGTTCAAATAACGCACCAAGGGACTCGGTTACCCACCTTTGTCCGACGGGAAGCGTTGATATCGGTGGCTTCGCTATTCAGGATTGGACCTTTGTTCAGGATCTGATCGATGATATAGGGATTGTTCCGAATCTGTTTTTCCACCCTCAGTACGCGGCTTTTTCGGCATTCAGTTCGGTGGCGAAATCGGACTTCAACGGAGCAACTTTCTCCGTCAGGCAACGGTTGGGCAACAGCGTGACCTGGGATTTCAACTACACCTGGGCCAAGTCGTTTGACGATGCATCAGGCCTTCAGACGGACGCGTCTTTCGGACCGCAGTTTATTCTAAATTCGTTGCGACCGGAGGATAACTACTCATTCTCGGACTTTGACGTTCGCAACTCGATCAACGCGAACTTTGTTATCGAACTACCATTCGGCAAAGGCCGCAAAATGTTCAGCGATATGAATAAGTATGCGAATGCTGTGGTCGGGGGTTGGCAGGTCAGCGGTATCTACCGTTGGAACTCTGGTCTCCCGCTCTCCGCTCCGTTTGACGCGGCTCAATGGGCGACAAATTGGAATGCCCAGTCGGCTGGTACTCTAATCAGGCCCATTGATTTCCACTCGGTCCGCTCGACGCAGAATGTTTTCAAGGATCCGCAGGCTGCTTTGAATGCCTTCAGAAATGCCCTACCGGGTGAAACGGGCCAGCGGAACGTTTTCCGTGGACCTGGTTACTCCTCGCTTGATATGG
>JBDTZW010000175.1:0-1632 GCA_040004905.1 Acidobacteriota bacterium | reverse complement strand
CATTCCTCGACAGTTTGCGAAAGCGAATCGTGCAGATAGCTTTGCTCAAAATCGCCGCCCGCGGAAATGTTAATGATCCGGATGCCGTATTTGGTCCGATTATCGAGGACCCATTCGAGGCCTTCCTGAATATTGGCCTCGGTGATGCGGCCCGTTTTGGCAAGCTTGACGAGAACTACGTCTGATTCCGGTGCGATGCCGCGATAAAATCCGTTCGAAAGAGAACCGTTCCCCGCCGCAACCACCGAGGTCATCATTCCGTGCCAACTCGCAACGTCCGGTTGAAAGAGCGATGCCAGATCACCGTCGTTCTCAAGCAGACTTCTATAAGCAACGATCCGGTTCGACGGTGTCGTGAGATCGGCGTGCGGGTAAAAGCCGGAATCGAGAAACGCGATCGTTACGCCCTTGCCGGTAAACCGCTCATCGGCATCGAGACGGATCGGCGTAGACAGCACATATGATCCGTCCTTTTGAACAGCCGCGTCTTTTTCTATCTGATCCTTAGCACGGACAAAAAGGCTTGAGCAGCGGTCGCAGACGGATGCGAAATCTCGCGAATCCGGAGCGCTCGCGAGTATCAGTTTTCGCAGGTCGTCATCGAGCGAATCGAGCGGCACGAGATCTCCGCGAGTCTCGCGCGAGCACACCGGGCAGGACCTCTCGCCTCCCGAGATATCCGCGCCTGTTTTTTCTCTGGGAAAACTCTCTGCTTCTAACGGTGTCATTTAGGTGATTCAGTTTTCCACAAACAAAAGCTAAAATCAATTTATCTTATGACGGGAAAGAAGATAGCCCTTGTCTTGTCCGGCGGGGCCGCTCGCGGCTTTTCGCATATAGGCGCGGTGCGCGTTTTGCTCGAACACAAGATCCCGATCGATCTGATCGTGGGAACGTCTGCGGGGTCGTTCGTAGGTGCCGCGATGGCGAGCGGGCTGACCGGAGACGAGATCGTCAAACTCGGCGAAAAGATCGGCTGGTCGAATATGGTCCGGCCAGCTTTCTCCGTTAAGGCCCTGCTGTCGAGTTCCCCGATCGGACGTTTTGTCACTCAAAACATCCCCTGCCGCAATATCGAGGACACCGAGATCCCGTTTGCGGCCGTCGCGTATGATCTCATTGAGCGCAATGTCGTCATTGCGAAAGAAGGCAATTTAGCCAGCGCCGTTCAGGCGAGCTGTGCCGTTCCCGGGCTTTTCACGCCCGTATTTGAAAACGGCCGCGTGCTCGTGGATGGTGGCGTAATTGCACCGCTGCCTACGGACATTGCCCGCGAGATGGGTGCCGACGTTGTGATCGGGGTCGACCTGCTTGCGGCTGGAGCCACGTTTCACAAGCGGCCTTGGACCGCTGCCGGCATCATGATCCAGTCCGGAATGCGGCTGCTGAGGACGGCGTCGGACTCGCAGAATACAAAACCCGACATAACCATAGTGCCGCAGATCGCTCATTTGCGGCCGGACCAGATATCGAGACGCGATGAATTTGTCCGTTTGGGAGAAGAGTCAACGCTGGGGCTGATCGACCAGATCAAGGCAGTAGTTGGGTAGCTCACGGTTTCGGCTTGCAACTCCCTCGCGAACCGTGCATTATTAACCACGTAAATCCTTCTCTCGCGCAAATGAGATTTGC
>JBDTZW010000165.1:0-1633 GCA_040004905.1 Acidobacteriota bacterium | reverse complement strand
CGGGGACGTACCAGGCTTCGTTCTCGAACATCTGGCGCATTTCTTTGCGGCTAAAACAGTAGCCGTGGCGGGCGAAGATCTCGTTACGCATAAACCCGAGCTCCTCTTTCGTCATGTTCTCGACGTCTTCGGCCTTTAATGCACGCTGCGACGCCTGCGGGTAATTGCCGACGTTGGTTTTGTATTCAAATTTCTTACGCTCGAGGGTGTAGGTTTTTTCGGGACGTTTGGGGTCGTTCGCCTTCCAGGTGCCTTTGACCTCGTTCAGATTTGCCTGCGCAATTTGGAACTTAAAGACACCGTCGTCTTTGTGATCGCCGGGTTCGCGGGCCTCGATGGTGTACGAACCGTTCTCAGCGGTCATCGTCCCGTCGAACGGACGGTCGTTGCCGCCGACGATGCTGCGGCCGGAAACGGCGCCGCCGCCTGCCTTGGTCACGAGGAGCGTGATCTTGTTATCGCCGAATGATCCCACATACGACCCAAGCACGCCGTCGATGCTCTCGGCCGCGGGCGATGCTGCCGGTGTCGACTGGCCCTGGCCTGACGATGCGGTCGTGTCATTTACCCTTTCGTTGTTAGTGTAGGCGCTTTTTTCAGATTTGCAGCCCGACAGGCCCAAAGCGATAATAAGCACGGCGATAAGCGACGATGCGGTTCTATTCATGGAAGGTATTCTGCGGAAAGTTAAGTTTATTTTCAAGGGGATAAGCGGATTCAATGCCCTTGTGCTGCTGACGCTCGCCTTTTTTACCTTCCTGATGGCACAGATCACGGCCGCCTACATGCCCTACAACACGGACGTCGGTTTCCTGCGGATCAAGCAGGATTACATCGACATCGACCATTGGCGAATAGCCTTTTTCGTACATGTGTACGCGAGCGTGTGGGCGCTGCTCGCGGGTTTCACGCAGTTCTCGGGGCAGATCCAGAGCTACTATCCAAAGGTTCACCGTGCCTTTGGATACATCTACGTCACCGACGTTTTGCTGATCACAGGCCCGGCAGGATTGCTGATGGGCGTTTACGCAAACGGCGGTTGGCCGTCCAAGATATCGTTCGTGACGCTCGCGATCCTCTGGATAACGTTTACGGCTATCGCCCTGGTCAAGGCAAAGAACGGCGATTTCGTGTCGCACCGAAATTTTATGATCCGCAGCTACGCTCTCACCCTCTCGGCAGTAACGCTTCGTGCATGGAAATGGTCGATAACGAATAGTTTCGAGCTGCCGCCGATGGACGTTTACCGGGCGGTAGCGTGGCTCGGGTGGGTGCCGAATATTATCATTGCCGAGTTGATCATACGGCGAAGATTCTTTCATAAGCGTCGCTAGAGATCGTTTGAAAGATGCACGCGGCGTCAGGTATTATTTTCGAACCAAGGAGAAACATATGGAACGCAAAACGGCAGACGAATATCCGCAGGAATTATTGGACCTTTTTCACGAATACCAACACGGCGACATCGACCGGCGTTCGTTTCTGAGCGGCGTCGGGAAATTTGCCGTCGGCGGCCTGACGGTTGCGGCGATATTCGAGAGCCTGAAGCCAAACTACGTCTGGGCACAGACGATAAAGCCGGACGACAAAGACCTGAAGGTCGGCTACGAGACCGTGGATTCGCCAGCCGGCA
>JBDTZW010000467.1:0-5446 GCA_040004905.1 Acidobacteriota bacterium | reverse complement strand
CCTTATCGATGATTTGCTGGAGTTTTGGCGGAAGTTCACCCGGCCGCATTTCGGAGAGGGGTTTCGGCGTTCCATGAAGCACCTGATGCCGTACATCGACCACGGTTTTACCTTGAAACGCCCAGATGCCGGTAAGCATCTCGAAGAGCAGGACTCCCGTAGAAAAAATGTCGGATCGAGCGTCCGCACGTTCGCCGCGCGCCTGTTCAGGGGCAGCATAGGTGGCCGTCCCGTACGGAATGCCCAACTCGGTGATCTCGGTTCGATCTGTCCCTTTCGTCCTTTCGGCGAAATCGTCTTCGAGGGCTTTTGCCAAACCGAAATCGAGGATCTTCGCCTGACCGCTTTCGGTGACCATGATATTTCCGGCTTTAATGTCCCGGTGAATAATGTTTTTCGAGTGAGCAAAGGCTAATGCGTCGGTAACCTGAATAGCGATCGACAGTACGCTTTTTAGCTCAAGCGGGCGTCCCGCAACAAGCTGACGCACATTCTTGCCATCGACGTACTGCATCGCGATGTAGAAAACGCCATGGTCTTCGTGGAAATCGTAAATTGTGCAGATGTTGGGGTGGTCAAGCTGAGAGCAGAGCTGCGCTTCGCGTTCGAATCTCTTGAAGTTTGCCGTTTTGGCAGTTAATTCAGGCGGAAGGACCTTGATTACTACTGTGCGGTTAAGCTTGGTATCGAGAGCCTTGTATACAGTACCTTGGCCGCCCGAGCCGATCTTTTCAAGGATTTTGTATTGGTTTATCTGAGAACCAATCATATCGATTGCGGACCGGCGATCCAGGGATCGCGGATCCGCAAAACCTTCATCGAGAATCGATCCTTAACAATTCGTAAATAGGAGTGTATACGGAAAAATCCGCATTCCCAAATCCGAAATCAAAAATTTACAGGTCCGGCTAACTGCCGGCTCAATCAGGAACGATCGTTCAGCCGCGGGGCGGTTCGCCCCATCCCGACCCGACATAAACTCCATTCTCTATGATGCACGGAACGACCAGGTCGCCACCCGAAAATTCCAGCATTTCACGCTGCCGCGGTCTATCGTTTTGGGCGTCATACTCGATGAATTCGATACCATTTGCGTCGTAGTGGCGCGGGCTTTCTGGCAGTATGGGCAGTCCGGTTTCGTATATATAACAACAGCCATATTAGTAAGTGTATTCCTGAAACAATTCGACGAATTCCCAACTATAGATTCATTCTATCAAGCGCACACAAAAAAAGCAGTCATGCCGGGGCACAACTGCTTGATCGTTCGAACTTCAGCGGATCAAAGATAGGTAAGGCCATCTTTGGCGACAAAATAGTTCGAGATCCACGATCCGATCCGGGGACGAGCATTCCTAATAAGCTTTTGCAGCCGGCCGTTCGCCGTTTTTCTCGGCGCGGGTTCGTAAAAATTCTCGACAAAATCGACAGCCGCCACTCGCATGCCGACATCGCGGCCGAGCCGTTCGCTCAAATACCATTTGTGATCGGGAATTCGATGCCAAACCTTTTCGGCTTCCCATTTCGGAATTACTTTTCCTGTATATGCCTGCAGCAGGCCTTGTGCGGCCAATTGGGCAGAGCTTACTTCTTCAATAACTAGATCGAGTTTGTACGGGATCATTTTTACCTCCCTTGGTAAATAACCTTAATAAAGCCGTTCACTGACGGCGACATAAATAAGTATAATTAAACGTCCACGATGATTACCAATTCTTATTTTTTATTGAGGCGATCAATTCGGTTCATCTCTGGAAGTATAGAAAACAAGCGTAATGGAACTCTGGCAGCTCCGAACATTTTGTGCGATCGCGGAAACGCTGAATTTCACGAAAGCGTCCGAAAACCTTCATCTTACGCAGTCCGCGGTCAGCCATCAGATAAAGGCGCTCGAAAAGCATTTGGGCGTGCAGCTTTTTATCCGAGCGAAGCGAGGGGTGATATTGACCGAGGCCGGACGTGTTGCTCTCGACTACGCGAAGAAGATAATCAGCGATGCCGACGAGATGCAGCAGGTCGTTGCGGGCCGCGAACGTAACCTCATAGGTACTGTGCGCGTCGCGGCGGCAACTCAAGCTCTGGTTTTCCTTTTTGCTCCGCTTTTCGAGGAGTTTATGGATTCGAATGGATCCGTGGAGCTACTCTTCCGGACGACAACGAGCACTGAACAGACGGTTGCCAATATTCTCGACGGTGTGATCGACATCGGGTTTGCATCGCTGGCGGTCTATTCACCGGTCCTTAAAGTTACGCAGTTATTTACCGACGATCTCGTGCTCGTGGTCGGACGAAAGCATACTTTCGCCGGCCGGGGGAAGGTGGACGTGAGCGAGATCGTGAATGAGCGGTGGATACTTTTTGAGCGCGGTGCTTCGATCCGCCGTGCGACCGATGCTTTCTTCAAGGAAGTAGCGGTCGAACCGGAAAAGGCCCTCGAATCGAACGATACTTACTTCGTCAAATTAATGATCGAGCATGGCCTCGGGATCTCGCTGATGCCGTCCTGGTCGGTCCGCGAAGAGGTCAAGAACGGAAAGCTCGCACGGCTAAAGATCAACGGTCACGAGCTAAAGCGTTCGGTCGCTATGATCTCGCTGAAAGGAACTCAATCGGCTCCGATAAGAGCGTTTGTCGATTTCATGCTCTCGGGCAAAGAGCGTATTCAGGCTCGGGCGTTGGACTAGACATTATGTGCAAGAGACAATAGTCATCCGTATGGATCTATCAAAACTTCAGGATATGTTCGAGCCCTTCGACCGCTTGATCGAGGTAAAAGTGTGCGGACAAATGGTTCAATTACCGGAAAAGAACTCGATCCTCAGGGGATTCCAATTCCTCAAAAACGAAGAGATCTCATACGGTGATTTCTGCTGGAACGGCGAATGTATCAATTGTCAGGTGTGGTTAAAAAACGGGGATAAGGAAAAAATGGTGATGGCATGCCGGACGGATGTTGCGGAAGGAATGGAGATCACTAAACTGGGCGAAACGTTCGATTCGATCTTCGAGTGACAATTCGTTTCGAAACGCCGGAAGGTATGTGCGGGAGAATATCACAGGTCGAGATCGACGATTACTACAATCGTGTTTACCGATGGCCACTGCCCGATCATAAACCGCGGCGGAATATTAGACCGACCGAGGAAGTCCCGATACTCGTGAGCGAGGCGAACGAAGTGTGTGGTGTAACGGCCCGGTGGTGGGCGCAGCCGGATCGAGCAAAAGCATTCGAGACAAAATTCGCGACATTCAACGCACGGCTTGATCGGTTGGATTCCATCACGTCTGTGGAACGATCTAATAAAGAAAGGTAAGCGCTGTGTTCTGGCCGTTTCGAGTTTTTTCGAATGGCCCGTGAAGGGACAACCGCCGGAAGAGATCTATGTTGCCGGCCGGCATCCTTATGGACTGGCCGGCCTTTGGAGTACCTATTTCGACCAGGGCCAACGGAGCTACTCGTTCGCCGTTTTTACCACAACACCTAACGATTTTATGAAACCGATCCATCAGTATTTTGGAACCTTCGGATCGACCTCGTTTGACCACGACGTAATACCGCCGCGAAGATTCTTCATTTTGCCTTTGTAGCCTGCCTGCGTTAAAAGCTCGATGGCCTTTGCGCTGCGGCCCCCCATTTTGCATTGGAGAACGGCAAGCCGCGTGTCGTCTAATTCATCCATTCGGCGAACTATCTCGCCTAATGGGATAAGCTTTGCGCCTGGTATCTTCGCGAAAGCGAATTCGTCGGGCTGGCGGACATCGATCAATTGAACATCGCCGTTCTCATCGAGAAGGGCTTTGAGGTCGGTTGCGGTAATATCTTCCATCATTTATCGGGCGCTTCGCCGTTCTTATTTATAAATTCTATAACCAAAGGGGCTATTTCCCCATACCGAGAATTGGAAATCGACTAGTACTGTTTGTTTTGTTGGACTTAACGCTAGCGAATTAGTTCGCTAAGTCCGCAGATCATAACCATTTTATGTGCCTTCTAAGGGTGCGAAAAAAACCGCAACTCAAATAAACTGAATATCTTACAAAACTTTACATACGCAGGCTTCTTGAGCTAAATCCAAGTGGGGTAAGATAATGTCTTACAAAATGGTATGGGAATTCTATACATAGCGTTGGGCTCTGTGCAAAAGCAGATCATTGTGGGACTACTTCTCGCGAGTCTTCTCTTTGCTTCATGCGCAACGACGCGCTCGGCCGGCGAGCGTTCCAACTCGAACGATGCTAATAGCGGCAGCCAAAACAGTGATAAGCCGATATCCGTGACCCTGGGCAAAAGCGAGTCGCGAATCGTCGCGGCCGGCATAGCCGCCACGGGAAGCCTGATAGCGGACGAAACGTCTGACATCGCACCCAAGGTGGCGGGCAAGATCGCGAACGTTTCGGTAAACGTCGGCCAGTTCGTTTCGCAGGGAGCGGTGATCGCAAAGATCGACGATAACGATGCCAAGAATCTGCTTGCGTCGGCCAATGCGTCGGTAAGGCAGGCGCAGGCGGCGGTGCGTCAGGCCGAGGCGCGGCTTGGGCTGCTGGACGGGGGGAAATTCGAGGCCTCGGCAATACCGGAGGTTCGGGCCGCGAATGCTAGTTATCAGCAAGCGCTCGCGAATCAAAAACAGGCTGAGAATAACGAAAAACGGTATCGCGAGCTCGTAGAGTCTGGCGATACCGCGATGATCACTTACGAGCAATATAGGACGGCCCGAGACACCGCCCGAGCGCAGGCGAACAATGCCAGGGAGATGCTCGATGCCGCGATCAATACGGCGAAACAGAGCAATCAGGCGATCGCATCGGCCAAGGCGGCGGTTGATGCCGCTAAGGCTCAGGTCGCGACGGCCCAGCAGAATCTTGTTGACACGGTGATCCGAGCTCCGTTCTCGGGATACATAAGTAACCGGCCCACCGCGGTCGGTGAATATGTTTCGTCGGCATCGATCGTGGCAACGATACTTCGAACAAATCCCATCAAAATTCAAATTCAGGTTGCCGAAGCCGATGTGCCGGCAGTAACGCTGGGGCATTCGGTCTCGCTCGAGGTGGACGCATACAGGGACAGGAAATTCGCGGGCACTGTCACGGCGGTAAATCCGGCCGTGGATCCGATATCCAGAGCTGCGTCGGTCGAGGCAAAGGTGGAAAACAACGATGACTCTTTACGGTCGGGAATGTTCGCGACCGTAAAGATCGATAAGCAGGGCGGAACGCCCTCGGTGTTCGTTCCGAAGGCGGGTGTTTATAACGACGCCACGACACAGTCGTTCCGCGTTTTTGTAGTACAGGACGGCATCGCAAAATTGCGGGTTGTTCAGCTGGGCATCGAGGAAGGTGATGCAGTGCAGATATTGTCCGGTGTAAACGCCGACGAAACGATCGCAACCAGCAGTCTGGACAAGCTGTACGAGGGAGCCAAGGTGGCCTCGTGAGCTCAAGC
>JBDTZW010000196.1:0-5467 GCA_040004905.1 Acidobacteriota bacterium | reverse complement strand
TGATTCACGTGAAGTTGGTCTTGATTCACATGAAATAGGCTTAGATTCACGTGAAATTGGTCTTGTTTTCGTCGATACGATCGCCGCTGCGACTACCCGTCGATCATCTAGTATTATTCTTATTGATGTTGGATGTCGGCCTTACTTTTATCCATGATGAATTCGAGGCCGCTATCGCCTCGCCCGATCAATTGGATCGTTTGCTCGCGGATGGCTGGCGGCATTTTGGAACGCATTTCTACCGATATAATCTTGGCTTTTATCGCGAAGACATTCGCCGCGTTATCCCGCTGAGGATCCGAGTCGCGGATTTCTCTCTTTCAAAAAGCCAGCGCCGCGTACTAAGAAAAAACGCAGATCTCAAGACCATCATCCGGCCGACCGAGATCACTAAGGAAACCGAATCTCTCTTTCATAAACACAAACAGCGATTTGATCATGGCGTCCCCGATTCGATCTATGATTTTCTTTCGCTCGAGCCTGCGATCGTCCCGTGCGAGGCAAAAGAGGTTGCCGTCTATAAAGAGGACGAATTGGTGGCGGTCAGCTATTTCGATGTCGGAGCACGATCGACATCCGGTATCTATGCGATGTTCGAGCCGGCGGAAAGGACGCGCGGACTCGGCATTTTCACAATGCTGAAAGAGATCGAATTCTCGATCGAATCGGGAAGAGAGACTTACTATCAGGGTTATTGCTACGAAGGCGAATCCTTCTACGACTATAAAAAACGCTTTCGCGGAACGGAATGCTTTGACTGGAACGGGAATTGGCGACCTTTCGCAAACGTCGAAGTAATCTGAATCTTTTGCAAGAACACCCTCTCGCCTTCGTTCTTAAGGGAACTAAAGCACGCACTTTGCGTCTAATAGATCGGAGGTCCTCATGAAAAACGTTCCCAGCCCACTCGACAATATTCGCGTAGCATCACCATGCCCGGCAGATTGGAACCAGATGTTTGGCAACGACCGCAAACGATTTTGCGGCCAATGTAAGCTGAATGTTTACAATCTCTCTGACATGACGCGTGCCGAGGCCGAAGCTCTTCTGCTTAATTCAGAGGGCCGCCGCCTATGTGTAAGGTATTACCAGCGGGCGGACGGTACCGTTCTGACACAGAATTGCCCGGTCGGCTGGCAGGCTGCTAAAAGACGAGCGTCCAATATCGTAACCGCGGCTTTTTCCGTCGTCGCTGGCTTGATCACGGGTATTCTCGGTTTTAATTTTTTACAGGGTCAGGCCGAACCGCGAACTGCGGGAAATGCAATCCTTCAACCCCCCTCCGACCAAATAGATGTCGATGATTTCCCTGGCGGACGCTTTACAATGGGCGAACGCGCGATAATGGGAAACGTGGCACCGCCTATTAGAGTTCGTAGCAAGGGTAACAGGTGATCAGAGACCTTTAGTCCACTCGATATACTTCTGAGAATCGAATTTCTTGCCAGTACTCCCGCTGGTCATATAGCGGATCGTGCCGAAGACGGGTCTTTCCATCCATGGACGGTCGTGTTTGCCGAAACACCATAGAATGCCGGCGTAGGAATTCGGGTTCCGGCCGTCGAGACAATACTTATTGTTGAGATGTTCGAGGATCGCGAAGGCCTCCTCGTAGCTCTTTGTCCAAGCGATCACATTTTTGCCCCAGAGCATTCGAACGTAATTATGCATTTCGCCGGTCACCACCATCTCCCGCTGGGCGGCGTTCCAAAGCTCGTCATGCGTCTCGCCGTTCTCTAACTCTTTAAGGGAATAGATAAATTGTCGCTCGTCATCAATGTGTTCGCGCATCGTTTTTTGCACCCACGCCGGGAGCGATTCGAGCGAGTTATATTCTTCGTTATGCAGCGTAAAGTTATACGATAGTTCACGCCGAACGATAAGCTCCTCAAGGAACGCATCCTTCGATCCTTGAGGAGCGTCAGCGTCCTGAACCACGAGGGCGACCTCAAGCGATGACAAAAAGCCGAAGTGCAGATACGACGAAAGCCGCGAAGAACCGTCACGATCCGGCTTGCTGCGAGCCTTGTCATAGTCCGGAAGAATGTTTTCGACGAACGTTTTCAATCGCTTCCGACCATTCGCCGTCCCGCCCTGATAGACGCGTGAGGCAGTGACAGAATGATCGATATCGCATTCGCCGACAAGTTTCGTGATATTTTCCGCGGTCACGATCGTCTCCGGGCAATCCACCTTTAGATCCATACTTTTGATCTCGACATTTTCGCGCGGCAGCGGCTTCAGATAATTCGTTAGTAGCCTATTAATCTTTGGCCGTATCGTGTAAGCGGCATATTCTTCCTTCTCGAATCTTGACATGGGGACAATGCCATTTGAATCTACGGCGTAAACCGGGACTGAAGCCCGGTCAGAAATGCGCCGATTGTGTTCAGGAATTATGAAACACGGGAAATCGTCCGTGACTATCACCGCGGCATCTTTTGCAAGTTTGGCGACCGTTTGTGCAAGCGAGTGTTTATCTTTTTGAAGATAAAAAATGTATCGGATGCCGAGCTTTTCAAACGCCTTTCGTTTTTCTTCGACACCTTCGAGAATAAATGTATGCAGCCGGTCATTCGCCCACGGATAGTAATATTTTAGTCCCTCGTAAACGAGCACCGGAAGTTTGAACTCATTTGCCTTGCGTATCGCATATATCAACGCATGATTATTATCGATACGCCTATACATCTGCATCCAATAGAGAACGTACGACGCCAATCTATTAGGCTGCGTGTCGTTTAGCTGAATGACCCTTTCATTGATACGCATCTGGAGTCTATTATAGGGAATTGGCCTGCAACCAGCATCGAGTATGAAAAAAGTTTGCTTATATCATTCCGTCATCCGACATAGAATCCCTGTATTTTTGTTTCTTGGCATTTTTGTATTTTGCAGTGGAGCGCCAGCGCAAGACTACAAACTGGTCCATGAGGGGGTCGAATACGCCGAGGTCACTCGCGAGATCTCGGGGCAGCAGATAAAGATGAATCTGCTGCGGCTCGATCTCGGTAAAGTGCGCATCGACGTTGTCCATGCAAAAAATTCTGTGATCGGTACTGATAAAATATCTGCTATCTCCGCAAGCCGCGGAGCGATCGCCGCTGTCAACGCGGGTTTTTTCCGGCTCGACACTTCCCCGTTTGCGGGCGACCCGGCCGGAATATTGCAGGTCGACGGAAAGCTCTTGAGCGAATCGAACAACGGACGCATCGCAATGCTCATCACCAACGATCAAAACGGATGCGTTAGCTGCCGTCTGCCTGTTGACCAAAGCGTGATTACGTTCGAGCATTTGAACACCTACGCCGAGTTTTGGAGCCAGCAACACCGTTTCAACATTTCGGGAATTGATCGGCAGTTAAAAGAAAATGACGCCGTTCTTTACACGCCGGAAATGGGAGCGACGACGCCTCAGATCGAATTCAAAGTTATTGAAGTTGTTATCGAGAACAAAATGATCAAGAGAGTTCTCGAAACGAACGGGGGCACAAAGATTCCCGCGGCCGGTTTTGTTCTTACCGCAGCCGGTTCAAAACAAGCTGAGCTGGTCGCGATGGCCGTCGCGGGAAAAGAAGGTATTACAATAATTGGTTCCTCCGCAGACCGGGATACGGCCAGCAGCTCGCCATCTGTCGGGAAAATGAAGTTCATCGACGTCGAAGATATCGTCGGCGGCGTGCCCCAACTGATCAAAGACGGCAAGATCGACGTCACATGGGAAAAGGAAAAGGCTACAAGATCTTTTTTCGAAACTCGCCATCCGCGGACCGCAGCCGCAATACTCAGGGACGGAAAGTTGTTGCTTGTTACCATCGACGGACGAAGCGAATCAAGCGGAGGCATTGGGCTCGCAGATCTCGCCTCGCTCTTGCTGGAATTCGGTGCGACTGATGCGATGAATTTGGACGGCGGTGGTTCGACAACGATGTATCTCGACGGCAAGGTGGTCAATCATCCGTCGGATAAAGAGGGCGAGCGGGCCGTCAGCGATGCTCTAGTCGTTACAGCAAGAAAGAAAATCTTTCTAAAGAAGAACTGACCTTATTTCAGAACCTTATCCAAATACATCGCGATCTCTTCCGATGAATTTCCGATAGAGATCAATCCGATATAGTTATCCGGCCGCAGCAGCAAGAAGAATGCTGAGTCGATGCCGAACACTCGCACGATCTCGGGATACAGCGGAAGAGAGTGGACGTCGATCAGCGCCCCGTACTGCTCTTTGAATTCATCCGAAAGTTCAAGATGGCCAGCCTTGCCGTCCGAAAATCTGACCAGATGAAATCTAGGTTCGCGAAGTCGATCATAAACGCTGTCTCCCTCGATCTCGAAATACGGCATCCGGTCGCCGGCCTTAACGTTCACACCAGTCTTATCTTCGCTAAGCGAGCTGTGTCGATAGCTGATCCCGATCTGCGAAACAAACGGAAAGATCGCGCGCTTTACAATGTCGAGGCCCAATGCAAAATTCGCGATGTGCGGGAAGATCTGTGTGCGGAAAAATGAAACGAACCAATCGGGGCTAGCGCCGAATTGAAAAATTCTATCGGTCGTCTGCAGCAGCCGATGCGCGTTTTCCAACCGCTCCTCATTGTATGTCTCCAGAAGTTTTTCGCCGGCCTTTCCTTGAAGGACGAGAGCCAATTTCCATGCGAGGTTGTAGCCGTCTTGTATGCCGGTGTTCATCCCTTGCGCTCCCGCAGGCGTATGAATGTGCGCTGAATCGCCCGCGAGAAATATTTTTTTTTCAGAAAATCTTTCGACGGCACGCGAGTGAACCCGATAAACGGAAAACCAGTTGACGTGTTTAATGTCTAGTTCGATCGCTGTGTCGGCGATGATCTGGCGTTCGATCTCATCGTAGAGTACTTCGCCTTCTTCGCCTTGATGACGTTCAGGAAATGTACCGACAATTCGAAAACGATTCTCACCGAGCATTGGAAAAAATGCCGTGAGATTATCCTTTCCTAAATTTACAACGAGTCCGTCGTGGGGCAATTTCCAATCGACCTCGACATCGGCAACATAAAATAATCGCTCAAAAGTGCTTCCGCTAAATTCTATCCCTAACTTGTGACGCACGATACTTTTCGCGCCGTCACACGCGATGAGATATTTTCCTTCGACGGTTTCCGTCTCGCCGGAACTACTTGCTATTGTTGTGCTTACGCCTCCCTCGTCTTGCGAGAAATTCAGCAACTCGGAATTCCAACGAACATCTTTTCCGCGCGCCTTGATAAAATCGTACAGTAGTTTTTCATGCTCACCCTGCTCTACCAATAGTAGAAATGGATAGGCGCTCATACCCATCCCGATCTCTTTCAGCGACGCCTCACCGCGCACTTCACCACCCTCGACAAAGCGAACTTTCTCTGCGATCGTGCCGCGAGAAATTAGTTTGTCCGCCAGTCCGATCTGTTCATAAATTTCCAAAGTGCGCGCTTGAACTCCGATCGCTTTCGAG
>JBDTZW010000321.1:0-18485 GCA_040004905.1 Acidobacteriota bacterium | reverse complement strand
TTGATGATCGCCGTAAACTCTTTAATGCCAAACATTCCGAGATTTGAGATCGAGAACGTCGCACCCGTATATTCCTCGGGCTGAAGCTTTTTGGACTTGGCTTTCGCGGCGAGGTCCTTCACCTCTGCCGCTATCTCGGATATACCCTTGAGGTTCGCTCCTCGAACTACCGGTGTGATGAGGCCCTCGTCAATGGCGACCGCGACACCAATGTCGGCCTGCTGGTAGAAACGGATCGTTTTGTCCTGATAGGACGAATTGACGAAGGGATGTTTGACAAGCGCCATCGCGGCGGCTTTGACGATAATGTCGTTGACACTGACCTTGGCTTCGTCGGAAAGTTTCGCATTGACCGACTTTCGTGCCGAGAGGACGCTATCCATTTCTATCTCGGTGGTTAGATAAAACGTCGGGATCGGGCCGATCGATTCGGCCAGACGGCTGGCGATAACGCGGCGCATTTGCGAGGTCGTCTCGTCGGTGAACGCGGACGCCCCGACAACGGTCGACGGCGTGAAACTTCTCGACGCTGCGCTAGATTTCTGCGGATTCGAGAGGGCTTCTTCGATATCGCGTTTGATAATGCGGCCGTTCGGGCCGGAGCCCGGGATCGATTTAAGATCGACGCCATTCTCAGCCGCCATCCGGGCGGCGATCGGCGATACGATCATACGGCCATTCGATCGCCCTTCGCGGGCTGCGGATTGCGAACTGGTTTCCGCCGAAGCTGTCTTGGCAACCGGTGCTTCAGACTTTTTCTCGTCGGCCTGGACACTTTTGGGTTCTTCTGCCGGCTTAGATTCCTCTTCCTTAGGCTTAGCCGATGCGCCGTTCGAGGAAACTTCCTTCAGCAGGCCCGAGATATCTTCGCCGGCTTTTCCGACGATCGCGATGGCCTCGCCAAGAGCAGCGGTTTCGCCGGCTCCTTTAAGGATCTTCAGCAAAGTTCCGCCGGAAAGAGCGGTCATTTCCATCGTCGCCTTGTCGGTATCGACCTCGGCAAGCGTTTCGTTCGCGTCGAATTTATCGCCCTCGTTCTTGATCCAGCGAGAGATCTGACCCTCTTCCATCGTGGGCGACAGCTTCGGCATTAAGAATTTTTCAGCCATATGATTAGACTAATCCAAACGTTTTAACAATTCCAAACCCTCGGCCCATTCTCCAAAACCCGAGCCGACATTGATATGACCCTTGGCCCCGACATTGACCCATTCGCTGCTCCAGGCATCCGCGAATTGCTTCGCCCTCTCTAACGGGACCCACTCGTCGTTGCTGCTCGCAACTACGATCGATCGAAAGGGAAGCGGCTTTAGCGGAACAGGATCGAATCCGGCCGATTCGAAGGTCACCTTGTATTTCTCAGTTTCGCAGTCACTTGGCGTAACAAGCAAAGCACCCTTGATCTTGGTCCTGTAATGCTGGGCCCAATGAGCGACGGTCGAGCATCCCAGACTGTGAACAACAAGGACAACATCTCCGGCGCCTGCCGCCTGAACATCTGACTCGATCTTCGCGATCCAATCAGAACAGATCGGCTTGTCCCACTCCGACTGTTCGATCCGGCGAAACTTGTCGGGAAATTCACGTTCCCAACGGCTCTGCCAATGGTCCTCGCTGGAATTTGTGATGCCGGGAACGATCAGATAACGAGTACTCATGTTAAGACGATTTTACCGGAACTTTTACCGTGGCTTGCGATACCATTCGCCATTTTTTCTTCTTCAAATTCCAGATGCACGAAAGGTTGTCGTCCTCGAAAAATCTTTTCCGTCGACCTTGACCTTAACGTGCAGACGGGACGTTACAACTGCCGCCGCGGCGCCAAGAAAGTGACCTTCTACTGCGTCATTTCGTAGGCGGTAAGCGGAAACTCCTTCCCGTCCTTTATCTCCTTGTCCCGGTCGATAATGCCGTCAGCATAAACCCCGACGTAGTCGTCCGCCGGCAGCCCGATCGCCGAATCGTAATTCCTGGCCATGATCGCGTCGATGTATCCGTGCTAGAGCCTTAATAGATCTGATAGCGTTGCATTCGGCCCACGCTCAGCAAACAATGCGGTCGGATACGCATTGATCAGAAACGCAAGAGCGAAAGAACTTGAAAGCCGCTTCATTTTGTTAGGAATTTGATCTCTTGTCGGCGATCATCCGCAGCCGCTCTTCGCGTGTTTTCTTGCGTTCGTTATAACCCTTGTCGCCGTAAGGCTCAAGCTTTTCGAGCCAGAGATCTTCCAGGGTTTCGAGGTCGGCGGCGTAGTCATAATCGGGGTCCTCACGAGGAACGATCTCTTCAAGGACCTCAAACGTAAATTTCGAGGCTCCAAGCCGCTTCCAATCATTCTCGAGGCTTTTTACCGTATGAGCGCCCGCGTAAAGCTGGAACCGAATGCGGTTGAACATCGCGTCGAGATTCATCGTCGAGCCGACGAAAACCTTATCGTTCACAAGATTGCGGATAAGAAAAATACCCATCGGCCGACGAGAGGCTTTATACGCCAACTTTGCTTCCTTCTTATCCATTCAACCTACTCCCTGATCGCTGGCGTGCTTATAAGTAACAAACTTCTTTCACCGCGGCGACGATCTTCTCGACGCTCGGCAATGCCGCGGCCTCGAGATTTTTTGCGTAAGGCATTGGAGCCTCCGCGGTCGAGACGCGTTTTACCGGAGCGTCAAGATGATCGAAGGCGTGATCCATTACCTGATACGTGATCTCGGCACCAACCGACGCAAATGCGTGCGACTCCTCGGCGATCACGAGCCGGTTGGTCTTCTTGATCGAATTTACGATCGTGTCAATGTCGAGCGGCTTTATCGTACGCGGATCGATAACCTCGACCGATACGTCAAAATCCTTTTGGATCTGTTCGGCGGCCTGCAGTGCAAGCGGCACCGTCATCGAGCGGGCGACGATCGTACAATCCGTCCCTTCGCGTTTTACATCGGCGACTCCGAGAGGGATCGTGAAGTCGTCATCCTCGGGAACCTCGCCCTTCAAGCCGTACATCCGTTCCTGCTCGAGGAAGATGATCGGGTTGTCATCTCGGATGGCCGATTTAAGGAGGCCCTTTGCATCGGCGGCCGTCGAAGGCATCACGACCTTTAAGCCGGGGAAATTTCCGTAGAATGCCTCGAACGCCTGAGAGTGCTGCGAAGAGACCTGATAGGCCGAACCGTTCGGCCCGCGGAAAACGATCGGCACCTTGAATTGGCCGCCGGACATGTACAGCATCTTGGCCGCATGGTTGATGATCTGGTCCGATGCCAGGATCGAAAAATTCCAGGTCATGAACTCGATCACCGGACGTAGACCCGCCATCGCCGCACCCACACCAACCGCCGCAAAGCCCAACTCGGTGATCGGCGTATCGACGACCCTTTTATCGCCGAACTCTTTCCAGAGCCCACGTGTCACCTTGTAGGCGCCGTCATATTCGGCAACCTCTTCGCCCATGACGAAAACATTTTCGTCTCTGATTATCTCTTCGCGTAATGCCTGATTAAGGGCGTCTCGGATAGTTAGAACAGCCATAGAATTATCTTCAAATTATGCGTATACATCAGTAAACAGTTCGCTCTCATTCGGAAGCGGACTTTCTTCGGCGAATTTTACCGCTCGGTCGACCGCGGCGATAGCTTCCTGATCTATTTTTTCGAATTCCTTTTCGCTGAAAACCCTTGCTTCTTTCAAACTATCTTTGAACAACACGATCGGGTCGCGTTCTTGATATTTACGGATCTCTTCGCGCGTGCGGTAATTGCCAGGATCCGACATGGAATGTCCCATGTAACGGTAGGCACGAATCTCAAGCAAGGTCGGCGAGCCGTCTTTTCTAGCCCGACCGATGGCTCGCTGTGTGGCTTCTCGGACGGCCATGACGTCCATTCCATCCACGAACTCGTTGGCCATCTCGTAGGCATCGGCCTTTTTCGCAATGCTTCGCGAACTCATGGCTCGTTCCTGCGAAGTTCCCATCCCGTATTGATTATTTTCGCAAATATAAATGCACGGAAGCTTCCAGAGCTGGGCCATGTTTAGCGACTCGTGAAAAATGCCTTGGTTAACTGCGGCCTCACCAAAAAAGCAGAGAACTACCTGACCGGAATTTTTGTATTTTGCTGCGTAAGCCATGCCGGTGCCGACGCCGATCTGGCCGCCGACAATTCCGTGCCCGCCGTAAAACTGCAGCTCCTTCGAGAACATGTGCATCGAGCCGCCTTTGCCGCCGACGCAGCCGCCTTCTTTACCGTAAAGCTCGGCGAGGACGGATTCAGGAGTCATTCCCTTGATCATCGCTTGCACGTGATCGCGGTAAGCAGTGACCACCATGTCATCGCTCTTAAGAGCCAACATTGAACCGACCCCGATCGCTTCCTGGCCTATGTAAAGATGACAAAACCCGCCGATCTTGCCCATGCGATACATCTCGGCGCATTTTTCCTCGAAATGACGCCCGAGGACCATCTGATAGAGCATGTCGCGAAGAAGTTTTTTGTCGGTCTTCTTTATAGATCCGAGCTGGGATGCCCGGCGCTTCATATATTCGGCCTTTGCCTTTTCGACATCGACAAAATCGGTGACGGCATGCTTGGCTCTCACATCGTCAAGGGCCTTGCCTTTACCGTTTTTGGATACTTTAGCGGCTTTGGTCTCAGTTTTAGTACGAGTTGCGGCTTTGGACAAAATCGATTCCTCCGATCAAGTTAGGGCAAAAATTAATATCTATTGCAAAAGGAATATTATAAGCGAGCAAGGGAATTTCTGCAAAATAATGCCTATCTCCCAATGAACGAAAATCCTTTGAAATGTTATATTTTATCTTTGGTTACGACATGTCTATGAAGTACATTTTGCCGAAAAGCCTGCTGTTCCTTTTTCTCGTCCCGCTCGCCTGTTTTAGCCAAAATCCGGCGAAATGGAGCTTGTCGTCTCAATCCAAGGAAATACTGACCGGCGATAAAGTAAAAGTGGCCTTGAAAGCAGAGATAGAACAGGGTTGGCACCTATACGCATTGGAGCAGCCGTCGGGCGGCCCGATCCCTACGACAATAAAGGTGAGTGAGCGAAGTCCGTTTACTATTGACGGTCAGATAGAATCACCGAAACCTACAATCAAACCGGATCCGAATTTTCCGATCGACGGAAAGCCGCTCGAGACCAAATTTTTTATCGACAGTGTTACTTTTCAAATTCCGCTAAAGGCAACCGGCGACACGGCAACGACCGAGATATCGTTCGATGTCCGGTTTCAGCTCTGCAACGACACATTCTGCCTTCCGCCGAAAACGGTCCGAGTTAGCGCTGCCGGATCCGAGGATGTTAAAAAAACGGGCATGACCGTTGCTCAAACACCAGAGCCTTTGAATGGCAGCCAACCCGCCGTGCAGCAATTACCGACCGATGTCTGGAAATTCCTCTGGCTAGCCCTGACGCTTGGAGCTTTGTCACTGCTGACGCCGTGTGTTTTTCCCATGATCCCGATCACGGTCTCTTATTTTACCAACCATGCCGCCGGGAGCCGTGCAAAGTCGGTAAGGCTTGCGACGGTTTATTCGCTTGGGATCATCGCGACTTTTACGCTGGTCGGGATGCTTCTGGCGATTTTTGTCGGTGCTGCGGGGATCAACCTTTTTGCCGCCAATCCATGGGTAAATTTACTGATCACTGGCGTCTTTCTGTTCTTTGCATTCAATCTTTTCGGTGCCTACGAGATCAATGTTCCTACGAGTTTTTTGACCCGGCTGGATTCGATCACGAGAAGTAAGGAAGGCGAGGGAAGCGGTGTAGTTGGCGCCCTTTTGATGGGGCTGACATTTACCCTTACGTCGTTTACCTGCACCTCACCGTTTGTTGGGACGATCCTCGTTTCGGCGTCGCAGGGAAACTGGAAAATGCCGCTCATCGGGATGCTGGCGTTCTCGGCGGTGTTTGCGTTGCCGTTCTTTATTCTGGCTCTGATACCGCAATTGGTGTCGCAGCTTCCGCGTGCTGGCGGTTGGATGAATTCGGTCAAGGTTGCGATGGGTTTTCTCGAAGTGGCGGCGGCGATGAAATTCTTGTCGAACGTAGATCTTGTTTGGAAATGGGGTGTGTTTACCCGCGACGTTGTGCTGGCGGTGTGGATCGCGATCGGGGTCGTTTTGTCGATCTACCTGTTGGGCAAGTTTCAGCTTTCGCACGACTCCAAACCGGAGCGTCTCGGAGCGTTTCGGATGATCGCTGCGGTGGTCAGCCTCGCCGTAAGCTTCTATTTGTTGACTGGGCTTTTCGGTGCAAAGCTCGGTGAGCTCGAATCGTTTTTGCCGCCTGACCTGAGCAATTCTTCCACCCGTTTTTTTGGCAAAGGTGAGCCAGACTTGAAGTGGCTGTCAAACGATTACCAGGGTGCATTGACAACGGCCAAAACTGAGAATAAAAAAGTATTTATCGATTTTACGGGCTACACGTGTACCAACTGCCGCTGGATGGAATCGAATGTTTTTACAAAGAAGGAAGTCGAGGACGAGATGGGCAAATTTGTCCTCGCCCGGCTCTATACCGATGGCGATGGCGATGTTTACGAGAAGCAGCAGCAGATGGAGCAGGATATGTTCGGCACCGTCGCTCTGCCGTATTACGCGATAGTTTCCGCCGACGGCAGGACGATCTCGTCATTCCCAGGCCTAACTCGGAACGTGCCCGAGTTTGTTGATTTTTTGAAGAAGGCGCAAAATTGATCAGTCACCCAATTCTCCGCTCTATTGGCAGATGAGCATGATCTAGCGATGATGTTCGTGTTCAGTGTTCAGGGTGGGTAACTGTACAGAATGTTCAGGTGTTCAAAATGTTCATTTTGTTCAGAATGTTCGGAATGTTCACATCGACAATCGTCCGGTAGGTTCTCAAACCCTAACAACTTGTCTCCGTCGGGCGGCGCAAAAAAGCCTCCGAGGACTGACGCTCAATTTAAAAGATCAGTCGACCGACGGCGCACTAAACGGACCCTCCCGAGCCCTATGAGCAAATGTCATGGATGAGACAGGTGCTAAGCAAGAAAGCAACGGCAATCAAGCAGATATCGTCGGATCGATATTGAGCGCGTCAATCCGTGGTCAGTCAATCAAGGCTTTAGAGTGGGGGCGCCAATTAGGGCCTGGGTTTGCTGTGAGGTAGCGGCGTTGACGTCGTCGGAGAAAGTGAGGTCCCATTTCCAGACCGATCCGACCTTGATCATGTGGGCAACCCCGTTGAAAGCAAATGTCTTGCCATTGAGCACGACCTTTGACGAAGTAGTCACGTCCGCTTTGTTTCCGTCAATTGATACTTCGCCGACGGCGATATCCGTCATTCCGGAAAACAGACTATTGATGGTTTGTTCTCCATTTGAATCTTTTATGCCTTTGCGAACCCCTTCGGCGAACAATTCGGCCGTTACGCCTTTCAGATCGCTTTGTATTTTTGGGGAAAACTGTATGACGTAATACATTCCCTCCCAGTCTTGTTTCTGAATTATCTGATAGAGCTTTAAGGCCTGGGCCTTCGGCTCAACGACGGCCGGGTTCGCGACAGAAGAGTGCGTCTGTGCCTGTGCTCCGCCGACCAAAACCATCAGCAACAATACGCTGAATACTTTGCTCATAATCACTCCTTGCCCGTGCGGCGAAGACGCTCGCTTGATCTAACCCTTCCCAAAATCACCCAAACGATAGCACTGGTTGACGGAAATCGAAAACATTAAATGCTTATCGAGCCAGTGCGGAAAGAGCTTTTACGGATGCTAGTGAACAGTTGAGCATGGATTCGGCCGTACGCTTACAGAGGCGGTTTTCGATACCGCTCTGGGCAACGTCATCTGCTAATTAATTTTATGTCGGCGGGCGAGCGGGGGTAGATCTGGTAGTGTTGGTTGAATTGGCCGGCAACGCCGGTTAGTTCGAGCTTTTGGCCGGGGGCCAGGTCTTTCGCAGCTATACCAGTTGATGTTGAAATGTAGGCGATGATCTCGCCGGTGCCGTCGTCGACGGGAACGCGGAAGCCGTAGGGGGCTACTTCGACAACGGGTGCGGCGACTGTCGCGGTTATTTTTATCAGTTTTCCAATTTTATCCTCGCCGATCCCGCCGGTTGCGATGGATATCGGTTTTGGAGCGGACGTGCCGTCGAGTATTTTAAGGCGGACTTCATCGGTTTCGACGATCTGGAACTTTAGCGCGGTCTGGGTCAGTTTGCCGGTAAGGCGGACTTTCTGGCCGACGATCAGGTGCGGATCGGTTTTGATGGTGATGTACATTCCGCTCGTCTTGTCCTGGAGCTGAAAGCCATAGTCATTAAAGCTGGACCTGAACGTGCCTGAAGCGACCGTTACCGTTCCCTCGAGAGCTACCTGCGTGCCGAGCGAGAGCTTCTTTGCGTCGGCGACCGAGATTTTCGTTGGGGTGGTTTGCGCGAACGAGCTAATAGCAAAAATAAGCACGGCGGCCGACAGGGCCACGCAACGTTGGGTCAAAAGTGAGATCGTTATTCTACTCATACTTTACCTTGATCATTCTAATGCGTTTGATGTCGCGAAAAAGTTTCACGTAGAACGACCTCTCGCTGATTCTGGAGTTGGTTTCCCGCAAAGACGAAAGTCGCATGAGGAGATGTCATAAGCACGGCCAGCAATTCTGGGATATTTCACAAAAAAGGCGTTGTCGCATATCATAAACAGGAATCTTTACGAGTTAAATGAGCACAGTTAAATCCTTTAAGGTCGGCGACGTGGACTTTGGTTCGGGCGATCTTTCGTTTCTTTTGGGACCGTGTGTGGTCGAATCGCTGGAGCATGCGCGGAAGATGGCGGGGGCGATCAAGGGCGCATGTGAACGGGTCGGTGTTGGGTTTGTTTACAAATCTTCGTTCGACAAGGCGAACCGGAGCTCGATCGACAGTTTTCGCGGGGACGGCATGGACTTTGGGTTGGAGGTCCTGGCGAAGATAAAGGAAGAATTCGGCTTGCCCGTGATCACAGATATTCACGAGCCCTGGCAGGCCACAAAAGTCGCCGATGTAGCCGACATCTTGCAGATCCCGGCATTTCTCTGCCGTCAGACCGACTTGCTGGTCGCGGCGGCGAAGACTGGTAAGGCGGTGAATGTAAAAAAGGGGCAATTTCTGGCTCCTTGGGATGCGAAGAACATCGTCGATAAGCTGCGGGCCGCGGGCTGCGAAAGAATATTATTGACTGAGCGTGGAGCGAGCTTTGGTTACAATAACTTGGTCGTCGATTTTCGTTCCTTTCCGGTCATGCGAGAATTCGGCGTTCCAGTAGTATTTGATGTGACGCACAGCCTCCAACTCCCCGGCGGATTAGGGAAAGCAACCGGCGGACAGTCGCAATACATCGAAAACTTTGCAAGAGCAGGAGTTGCATGCGGCTTGGACGCCGTCTTTATGGAAGTTCACGACAACCCAGCAAAAGCTCCCAGCGACGGGCCAAACCAACTGCCATTGGAAAGACTCGAGAAATTGTTAACTAAGTTAAAACAGATTCACGAAATAGCTCACGATATATAGCGAATGCGCGGAAGAATTTACTTAAGTTTACTTGTCCTAGCCGCCGTACCGACTATTTGCAATACGTTCGTCGTTTATGGTCAGGCTCCTCTGTCGAAAGGTAAGTACACCAAGGAATATACCCGGCCAAAGACGGGAACGATGAATGGTCATTTCGATAGCAACTATGTAATTGTTTTACTTGAGCCTAAAGACATAAAAAGCTCAAGTAAAGATCTGAAATAGCATTAGAAATGGGAGACTAATGCTTATCTACCGGTCGTTCTTGACGTCCTTCTAATACTTTTAACGGCCTCACGATTTAACAACAAATGCCGATCAAAGTAATTTTTTTAACCCTCCTGCTTTGCTTAGGAACAGTTCCGGCATTCTCGCAAAACGAGACGGATCCGATAAAACTGAACGAACACCTCACCGTTCTTGTCCAGCAGGGCGATCTTAAAGGTGCGATCCCGATCGCCGACAAGATCATAGAGATCCAGCGTAGAGACGCTGCAAAGCCGAGGAATCTGGTAACCGCTTTGGAGAACGCGGCTAGTATAAGGTTGACCCGGTATAAGCGTGCCGTAAACGACCCTAAGCCCGATGACCTTAGTGCCAAGGATCTGGCAGAACAGCCGAGGACGGACGCAAAGCGGGTCGAGGACCTTTTGCACGAAGCCATAGCTCTGGCAAAGATTAGCGGCTCGGCGCCGGAGCAGATCGTAGGAATGGAAAGCGACCTCGCGTGGTTGCTCTATCATTTCTTTCCCGCGCCGCCGAACACCGCGGCAGGATTCGACCGGAAAGATCGAGCGGCTTTTGATGCGCAATTAAAGGCGATCCGCGACAAAAGGCTGAGCGAGGCAAAACAGCTTTATGAGGACGCGGTAAGTCGATCGGAAAAGGACCTGCCGGCCGACAGCGACAGTAGGCTCGCTTCCATTTTCAATTTGGCGGAATACCAGACGGCCGTAGGTGATCTGGAGTCAGCAGCGGCCGGGTACAAAACCTGTATCGAAGTGGTAACAAAAAAATACGGGACTAAAAGCGAAAATCTGCTTCCGCCGTTACGCGCCTATTTAAAGCTTGCCGCGGCTGCCGACGACGCGGACGAGGTTTTCGAGACAATGAGCCGGATCGTTCGAGCGTCAGGAAAGTCTACACAAGCGCCAAACCAACTGCTGAATGTCACGCCGAGAGCGGCCGAGGCTTTTTCAACGTGGGTCTCGGAAGAGCAGATCGCCCGTTCAAAAGCGACCGCGGAAATGGCTGAACTTCAAGCTCGTGGCAACACCGCTCAGGGCGGAAGCCTTACTCAGGTGCAGGCCGGTTCGACGTTCGGGAAGGTGTATTACGATAGCGCTGATGCAGTAAGGATCTACGGAATACCCGTTCGCGTTCTAGTGGCAGAGGATGGAAAGGTGACGGAAGCCGAAGCTCTCACGACCGATAGGGGACATGCTGCAGAGGCGGAAAAGATCGTTAAGGCCTGGCGATTTCGTCCATATACATTTAATGGCAAGCCCGCGAAACTGAAGGGTTACGTGGAGTGCCTCTTTATGTCGAATTTATTCAAGAAGTAACACAAAGATTTTCGGCCTGGATTAGAAAATGAACAGGAACACCATTGGAAACGGATTTTTGATCACAGCTGCACTGGTTGCCGTGCTTGGCTGCAACCTTTCGAATCAGAAGCCTGAGAATTCGAATTTGGTCGATTCGACGCGGCCGACGCCTTCGGCGACGCCGAGTCCTAGTCCGACACCGACGGCAACGCCGAAACCGGCTCTTGGGACGAGTTTGAAAAAATCGGTCGGAAAGTACCCCTACGAGATCAAGTTGCTTGATAATGCGGAATTAAAGGCGCGGCTGCAGAAGCTGATGGGCAAGGATCTTGCGGCGATGAAGCAGTTCTGGAATGTGGAAACTCCGCTTGAGGTATCGGGAAAGGTGCTCAAAGCGTCCGGCTGCGAACAGCACAACTGCGGGTCGAACATGTATGTCCTTTTTATCGATCTTGATACCGACAATATCAACGTCTATCACATCGGCGATCAGCACAACACTTATTTCGAGAAAGGAAGAATTAAGCTGCCGCCAAAGTATGCCGCTGACGTCGAACCGGAAACCCAGGAAGACGAAGAAGACAAATAGATACGACGTAACTTCGTCGCTCGATCATAAATATAACGAATGAATTATTTCGCACGGTTATTTCTTTTTATCTCGCTAACGGCGGCATTTTGCGTTTCGGGTTTTGGGCAGGACACAACGACTGCGGCGGCTTCAGCGACCTGGCAGGTGCAGAAATACGATATTAACGTCACGGTCCCGCAAAACGGCGCAGACCGCTCGATGACGGTCAAGGCGGTATTGACGCTGAAGAACGTATCGAACGGGCAGGCGGGCACTGTGACGCTGCGGATCAGCCCTTCGGCGGAGATCTCGGCGGTCAGCGTTGGCGGCGCAACCGCGGACTTTACCAGGCGAGAGGAAAAGATCAACGCTTCGGCGAGCCTACAGCGGATCGCGGTGCGGGTACCATCGGTGCCCGCAGGCGGCACGCTGACCGCGACGATCGATTACAAGCTCAACGTAAAGGAGAATTCGGGATCCGGCCTGATCACGCCCGCAGGAGCTCAATTTTTGCCGCTTTCGTTTTGGTACCCGACACCTAACAGTTGGTATTTTGCCCGCGGCGCCGATCACGCGCCGTTCAAGATAAATATCACCGGCCTGTCGGATGCCACGTGGCTGTCGTCGGGAGCGGATTCCGGTTCCACATTCGATAGCAGTGCGGCGGGGCAGCCGTTCTTTGTTGGCGGGGACTGGGATACAGTTAAGAGCGAAGGGACGACCGTTTACGCACCAAAGGGCGTCACCGGTGCCGCGGCGAGAGCGGGCGAGCTTGCTTCGCTCGCGTCCGCGATGAAGGCTTTCGTTTCGGGATTTCTTGCGATAGACGCGTCGGCTCCGCTGCGGATCGTTGCGGTCAGGCGTGGATCGGGCTTTTCAAACGGTGGAACGGTGCTCGTTGACGAGGGAGTCTTTCGGCGTCAGAAGATAGATTCGCTGACGGCGATGACGATCGCAGAGTCGGTCGCAAAGCTGTTTATCGGCGGTGCGATCGCCGTCAGCGGAGACGGGCAAGGTGTGCTTCGCGAAGGCCTGCCGCGTTTTCTGGCAACGCAATTTTTGGAATCGAAATACGGCAAGGATGTCGCGGACGTGGAACGAATGCGGCAGCGAAATGCGTATGCGGCGGTAGTTAGCCGCGATTCGCCGCTCGCGAACGTGGCTCCGCTTGATGATTATTATTACCCGGAAGTTGCGAACAAGGGAGCGATGATCTGGCGGCTGCTTGCGAAAAAGATCGGGAGCGACGACTTCACAAATACTTTTCGTTCGATCGCTAAAAGCGGCCACATGGATCTCGCCGGCGTGCGAAGCTCGTTCTCGGGCCAAAAGGATTTTCTCGATTATGCATTCGATAAGGTGACGGATATGAACCTGCTCGTCGGTTTGCCGCAGGTCAGCGGTGCCGAGACGAAGGTGGCGCTGCGAAATACGGGGAGCGTCGATGCCACCGTTACAATCATTGCGACCGGTGTCAGCGGCGAGAAGCTGTCGGCGTCCACGACGGTCCGAGCGACGAGTTTTGGTGATGTTTCGTTCAAAACGGCGAACCAAATCGCGAAGGTCGAAGTAGATACCGAAAAGCTCTATCCCCAGATCGATTATTCGGATGACGTTGCTCCGCGTGAAACGACGGACAGCGATCTGCTGCTGGCCGTCAAGAAAAATTTCGACAAGCAGGACTACCCGAAGGCCGAAAAGTCCGCGAGGTCGGTGCTTCGCGATTATCCGCGGTTTGACGACGTGCGGATTTTTCTCGCACGTTCGCTGCTAAACGCGGGCAATACAGCCGAAGCCGAAAAAGAATTCCACGCTGTTCTGGATGAAAAGCTCCCGTCGGCACGAAGCCTCGCGTGGGCGAACGTCGGTCTGGGCGAGATCGCTGCAAAAGCCGGAGAGAATGGGCCGGCGGCGAAATTTGCCGAAGAAGCGATTTTAGCGGACGCCGAATACGGAGCGAGCCTGGCGGCACGAAATCTGAGAAATCGGATAAAGGCCGCTACACCTATTGACGACGGCGCCAAAGCGTTTTTCGCCCAATTCGATAAGGCCGCGGCGGGAAATCGTAAGGCTGAGATCGATGCTCTCGTTGTACCGGGAGACGTAGCAAAATTCGCGAGCGGTATTTCCGGGCAGACCGAGCAGTGGCGGAGCCAGGTAACGCAGGTCGATCGGATCGACGCCAACAACGTTTGGGCGGAAGCGAATCTGAGTATCAAGCTGTTGAATAAAGAGCCGGAATCGGGCCTGGTTGTTTTTAGACTTACGAAGATCGGCGGAAGCTGGAAGTTGAGCAGCGTCGATATGTTTGAGGTGCGATAGATGAAGATGAATGTGTTGCGCGTTCTCATTGTTACCGCGGTAATTTGTGCGGCAGGATCGTCGGCATTGGGCCAGTCAAAGCGCTATGGAAAGATCTGCGGCGACCCGAACATCCGGTGTGTCGGAACTGAGGATTTCAAGGCGTGGGAAATGAAGTTTGCATTGCCGAAGAATGCGGTCATTTACGAATCAGAATTTTTCTATGCCGTCATTCTAAAAAGCGTGAAATTGAAACAGGGCGGTGACTGCGTAAACGCGATCGCAGAGGACGACCGGACCGCGACGCAGACACTTTTCCCGAAGAATAGGGTGTTTGCACTAAAGTGCTACGAGCCGGGAGACATTTCGTATACGAATGTGGCGGACGATGTGAGCTTTATGGCCGTCTATGCAGGGAAGACGCAGGTCGAGGCGAATTCGTTTTTGAAGACGCTAAAGACCGCTGGCAAATTTTCGGGGGCGACCCTTCGCCGGATGCGCGCGGTGATTAATGGTACCTAGCATGGACGTTAACGAAAGGGCCAAACGTATCAAACTATTGCTGATGGATTGCGATGGAGTGATGACTGACGGCCGTTTGTATTTTGGTTCGTTGGGCGAGGAGTTGAAGGTATTCAACGTTCGCGATGGGCAGGGGATCGCTTCGTGGCACAAAGCGGGCTTCCAGTCGGGCATTATCTCCGGCCGTGACGCTGAAGCGATAATCGGAAAACGGGCGGAGGAGCTTGGTATGCGCTACGTCAAAGTTCGGTCTCGCGACAAGACGGAAGACCTAGCGGCCATATTAGCTGAAAGCGGGTTGTCGCCGGACGAGGTGTGCTTTATCGGTGATGACATTGGCGACCTCGGAATTATGAAAAGAGTCGGACTGGCCGTCGCCGTGGCGGATGCCGTAGAAGAAGCCAAGGCGGCGGCGCATTTTGTTACGTTGGCCGCTGGCGGACACGGAGCTATCAGGGAATTGACGGATCTTTTGCTCGAAAATGCCGGCGATCAAGCGAACAATCCGCGGGCAGCGAGTTGAGATAGGGTGGTATCTACAATTTCGGGCAGCTTGACCGCGAACTCCGCCTTCCTTTCCTCGGGAACCTGCACTCGCATTCTTAGTTCAGAAATAAGTTCTTCGCTCGTACGCGTTCCATCAGCGAGCATTAAAAGCAGGCGAACGAGATCATCATCGGGCGTAAAGGTGAAGCCTCCTAACGTAGAGATCGAACGGTAGCCTTTTGCGCCCTGTAGGCGGGCGAGTTTGCACAAACGCGGACGCTTGGGCACGGCCGTCGTAAAGTCCGTTTGAAAGCGATGGAATTCGATCTGTCCGGCTTCGAAAAGATAGAGGAGATTTTCGGCAAGCTGCGAGATATCTTCGGCGGAGGGCTTTTCGCCAAGCTGACTACCGGCTTGACCAACAAGAGCGTCGAAGGGCAGCGACCTCGACCAAATGGCTCCTAAGACCGAGAGAGCGGCGGCCGTCAGCGGGTGGGCCATCTCGAGGCTTTCTTCATTCGGGCCCCGAAACAAGCTCGAGCCTTCAGCTCCCGCCGCAGGCTGGAATCCGGATGCGATGTAAAACGCTTGAACGATATCGTTCGCCGGCTCACGCTGCAAGTGGAGGCCGTCGCGGCAAATTAGCAGGTTTCGAAACGATCGGCATTCGATGAAATCTAGGTACTGTTCGCGCGTCTCGATGCCTGCCCCCGCGGGGATCACAGAATCAATCACAGCGGAAACCGACGGGTTTGCCGGTGATAAAGGAGCCGATTCAATGAGGAACCGCAACCCGTGAGCCTTCAGGTGGTCAACAACCTCGTGTAAATAAAAGGGCTGATTGATAGGCGCAAATTCGGCGTGAAAGATATTTTGAGGATGCCGCTCTGAGAGCGATCGGAACGCTGACTGAAAGAGAAATTGGTTCATCCCTGCAGCGGCGGCTCCCGCCTTGCGAAGGATATCGATGCCACTACTTACTTTCTCCATCGGGTCGGGGGTGTCCGCGGTATGAAACCGCATCATATCGCAGAACATCTCCCATACCTTGTATCCTGGATATGCATTAAAACTCAAAAAACCGATCCCATTCGGAGCTAAACATCCTGCGTAGATCTCAAGTGCCTTCTCGCGGACGCCGGCTGGCACCCACGAGTAAAAACCGTGAGCAATAATAAAATCAAACTCGCCCAGCGTGCTAGGATCGAGGTCCAATATGTCCTGTTGCCGGAATGACAGGTTGTTTACTTCCATCTCGGCCGCATACTGGGTGGCCAATGCAATATGAAGGTCCGCAAGATCGACACCGATAAATTCACTGTGCGGCAGTGCCGCCGCAAAGGCGAGGAGATTGGAGCCGTCACCGCATCCTAATTCCAGAACACGGCACCTCGCCGGATCCGCCGCGGCGATCCCCAGATAGGTGGCGAGCGTAGACATAAGGTCGGGATGGGTCTGCCCAAAAAGCAGCCCGGGATAGGGGACAACATCGTAGCTGAACGATTCGGACATATAGGTATTTAAGTGAGGCAATTATATACTGGATCGAGAAAAAACTCTTCGGTTTTTAACCACACGATCTGCTCTCGCATTTTATTTGCGGGGGAATTGAAATTGAAACCGACACGTGGAATAATCGCATTCGTGCGGGCGTAACTCAATGGTAGAGTGTCAGCTTCCCAAGCTGAAAGTTGCGAGTTCGATCCTCGTCGCCCGCTCCATCTCCGACTTTGGTGGTCAAATGATACCGCTCAGGACATGTTGAATGGCCATCCCAGTACAAAAAAAGAAAGCTAAATACGATTGTTCTCAATGCCCGGGTTACTGTTGTTCGGTCTACGAGATAGTAGAAGTTACTGAAAAGGACGTTGCGCGACTCGGCCGTCATTTCGGGATCGCGCCGGAAGAGGCATCGAAAAAATTTACGCGTCTTCGGAAAGAAGGCCGGACGTTGAAGCGGAAAGCCGATCCTCTACTCGGCAGCGCGTGCCGCTTTCTGGATCTCAAGACTCGCCGCTGCACTATCTATGAAGCCCGCCCCGAGGTCTGCCGCGGATTCCCGCCCATCTCGCGATGTACTTTCTACGATATGCTGCAGTTTCACCGGCGCCATTGCGAGGATGAGGAGATATTGCCCGTGATCACGATGAGAGAGTGGAAGCGGGATCTGTGATCGATGTGGACGTGCAGGAGATTTGGCCCTCGCTAAGATCATGAATAGTTGGAGAGTTCTTTAGGGCTACCCGACTGGTCCGATCTCCAGGTTAAGAATCCCTCTATCCTGCGAAATATCTTCCATAAAACGTCTAAAGATACGGGAAAGAAGAACTATGAGGATTTGGATCTCAGCAGTATGGATTCTTTTTGTTGTCGGGCTGGCCGGCTCGCAAACGCTCTGGCAGCCGTCAGCGGGCCACCAGCAGATCGAGATATGGCCCGGGGCGGCACCTGATGAGAGCCCGCGACAAACTGAGTCGTTAGATGGCAGCGCGGTCATCAATGTTACGCGTCCGACAATGACGGTCTATTCGCCAAAGGGAAAGAACACCGGCGTTGCGATGGTCGTATTTCCGGGCGGAGGCTACAAGATCCTCGCAATTGGTCTCGAAGGCACGGAGGTTTGTGACTGGCTGACGTCAAAAGGGATCACATGTGTTCTCCTGAAATACCGAGTGCCGAATTCGGGTCCCCATTGGGAAGACCAATGTAAATGTCATATCACGCCAAAACTTCCGATCGCTCTAGAAGATGCGCAGAGAACGATCGGTCTCGTACGATTTCATGCAGCTGAGTGGCATATCGATCCGCACAGGATCGGGGTGCTAGGATTTTCCGCGGGCGGGCATCTCGTGGCCGATACTAGTACGCATTTTGACAAGCGTTCGTATGCTCCGGTAGATGCGGCTGACGATGAAAGCTGCCGACCTGATTTCGGGGTAGCTCTGTATCCCGGGCATATGCTGGAGAACACTTCGAAACCTTTCGAGTTGAATCCGAACGTTCCCGTTACCAGCAAAACGCCCCCGACATTTTTGCTTCAGGCAGAAGATGACCCGGTGGATGATGTGGAGAACTCGCTGGTTTATTTTGAAGCGCTAAAGACCGCCGGTGTCCCGGTTGAAATGCACTTATACGCCAAGGGCGGCCATGCTTTCGGGCTCCGGCCCACGGAATTTCCGATCACCGGATGGCCGCGGTTGGTGGAGGCTTGGTTGCGGACGATCGGCATGGTTTCCAGATCGAGCGATCAGGATCAATAGCAGTGCCTATTAAGAGTTCACTGATCAATTGGATTTTATTCTCAGCTGGCTTGACAAGCACGGGGAGAATGTAGAGAATCATAAATTGCTTCGAAGCACAGCTTAACTGATCTCGAAAAGAAAAGTTGCAAACTTTGCTTCCTGGCTTGACAACCGAAAGAGCTTCTGTATAATCGGTAGTTTCGCTTCTAATTGGAAGTGGTTCTAAATAAAGAAGTTGATATTTGAAAACTAGATATGCGTGTCCATGTGTTAATTCGTATAG
>JBDTZW010000444.1:0-5485 GCA_040004905.1 Acidobacteriota bacterium | reverse complement strand
CCTCGATCTGTTTATCTTTGGTTCCGAAATTTCCGCTTTGCTCGTAAAGGTCGACGGTTAGTTTGTTCTCCTCGCTCTTCACAACGCTATACTTACCCTTTTGCATCAGCGGTGGGTAGCCAGTCAGCATGAAGGTGCCGTCGGTGTTGAATGTGTATTCGAGAAACCAATGAAAGCCGTGGCCGGTGTTATTCGCTGGCAACTCGCCATCGAGTCGCCATGTGCCAATGATTAAGTCCTCGTTTTTCGAGGTCGCGTCTTTATTGTTTTGAGCCGCGACCGAGCAGGCCGAAGTCGCTATAGCAAAGAATAGAAAAAAACCAAATAGAAATCTCTCTTTCATCAAGTAGTTGCAAAGCCTGCATCCAGGGCCGCGATCAGTCTATCGACCGTATCGGTGGTCGAATTAAGCATCAAGCCGGTCCGGATGACATTGCCGTACAAACCTCCTTTTCCTATAAGCACGCCCTGACGTTTTGTTTCCTCAAATACTTTCAGGACGGACTGCGGATCAGGCTCTTTGGTTTTTCGGTCCTTGACCAGTTCCATGGCCTGCATGATGCCCATTCCGCGGACATCGCCGATTATCGGATATTTTTGCTGAAGCTCAACCAGTTTTTCATGGAAATAATTCCCTACCACCCGGCAGTTTGTACGCAGGTCATCTTCTTCAATAACTTTTATGACCGCTAACCCAACCGCCATCGATACGGGATTACCGCCAAAGGTCGAAAACGTCAATCCGGGGAATTTATCCGCTACCTCCGCCGTTGCGATGGTCCAGCCGATAGGTGCTCCGTTGCCCATTCCTTTGGCGGACGTGATGATATCTGGCTCAACGCCGTAGTGCTCGATGCCGAACCATTTATCGCCCGTCCGCCCCCATGCCGTCTGCACTTCGTCGGAGATGAACAGTCCGCCGTGATTTTTTGTTATTTCATGAACGCGTTTGAAATAGTCCTTTGGCGGCACGATAAACCCGCCGACACCTAAAATGGTCTCGGACATGAAAGCGGCGATCTCGCCAGTCGTTGTTGTCTGGATAAGCTCCTCGATATCATTAGCGCACGCCAGACCGCAATTGTCAGGGGTTGCGTTAAACGGGCAGCGATAACAGTAGGGAGCATGAGCATGAACAAATCCCGGGACCTGCGAAGCGGTGGGTTTCCATGTCGAGACGCCGATCGACGAAAGAGCCGTCGCTGATCGCCCCGCATAGCTGTGCCGCAGAACGACGACCTCGTTTCTTCCGGTCGCGATCTTTGCTGCCAGCACCGCTGTATCATCGGCCTCGGTACCGCTGTTAGAAAAGAACGATTTCTTCAAATTCCCCGGCGTGATCTCAGCAAGCTTCTCAGCCAGATCGCCCTGCGGCGCGTTGGCGTAGAGCGTTGACGTATGAGCGATCGTATCGACCTGTTCCTTCCACGCCGCGTTCACCCGCGGATTCGCATGCCCAATGCTCACGGTCAGCACACCGCCGAAACAATCAAGGTATTCTTTACCCTGATCGTCCCAAACCCTTTCACCCTCGCCTTTGACCAGAGCAACGGGCTCCTGGTAATAGGTCGCGACCGCCGGAAATAAGAATTCTTTATGCTTGCGAACGGCATCCGAAACCGTCGATTTTTGTTCTTGAGGATTCATATAATTACATCTGCGTATTCCGACACGTGGCTAAGCAAAAACGCAGCCTATCATAACCCGAACCAATAAATAACCCGAATAATATCAAGGTTGCGGTCGATTCCAAAAATATTGTTCGTACCGAGCTTAATTCTCTGTTGAAACCAGAATCAAAAAATTTCCATAATTCATCAGGGGATTTGACTATATTTTCCCCACGTACAAAAATCTTCTTTTTCCGTCCTCTAAATCTCACAGGAGCAAATATTAGCTATGTCTTTGCACGCTTTTCGTTTGTTGATCTTCATCCCGATTTCGTTTTTCTTGTGCTCAATAGATTATACGCAGACCCCACTGGCCGGCAAGAGCGTCTACGATCAGATAAAAGCCTTTAATCTTACTGGTGGAAAAGCAGACCTCTCGAACTTCGTGCTAAAACGCGACCGTGTCGTGCTGATACTCAATGGCACAGTCTATTTTTCAGCTCCAATAGGCGGGGCGGTAACGGGCGCGGTATTTGTCGGCCACGGCACCTTCTTTGCCTCAACTCCTCCTAGCGAATTCGAGAAGACACAGCTAAAAAGACTATTACAGGCTGAGAGCGTCGAGTCCGACTTTTCGTCGGCCGTATTTCGATTTAGCGACGATACGTTCGACTTATTCCGAAACAATTTCTCTGACGGTTCGGGGACTCCTGAAGCGCAGAAACTCGCGACGGAATTTGAGAATCGGACTCTACGGCAAACGGGGGCCAACGTAGCAAGTCGAATAACGGAGTCTTTGCTCAACCAGGAGAACCCTGGCGTTTTCTTTGGAACTTTCGAAGGTGGTAGACGAGGGCAGTTTAGCTATGCCCTTGATTACCAAAATCGTCTTCCCTCGGATTGTTTTGGGCTTAATGCGGGTGAACGCGGCCTAATATTCAAATACCAGGCCGACGTCAATAATAACGACATTTGGATGGCCTTTTATTCTCTTTCGGACTATGCGCGAGGATCGGCCTCTTATTCGGATCTCTACGATCTCGTTGATATAACCAATTACGACATGAAGATCGATCTCCGCGAGCCCAAGAAAAAGCTTGGACTGCAGGCCAGGATCAGTTTGAAAAGCAAGATCACGAATCTGAAAGCGGTAACGTTTAAGATCGGCGAAAACCTGGGAGAAGATGAAAAAGAAAGGCTTAAAAAGCAGATGCGCCTTAAGTCCGTTCGTCTCGGGTCTGTTCCCCTTGAATCGATCCAGGAAGATTGGGAAAGTGGTTTTACCGTATTCCTCCCAAATGCCGTTGGTGAGGGGCAGGCGATAGATCTCGACGTCGAACTCGAGGGTGACTTCCTCCGTCAACCAAATTCGATCGGCGGCTCTGCCTTATCCTAGCCGAACTCAATAATTCGGTGCGTTATTTTCAGGCACTCTTCGGCAAGTATCCCTATGATTCATACGGAGCCGTTTTTCATCCCTTCGGTTTTGGTCAGGGTTTTGCAACCATGCTAACCATCCCGAACACGGATCGAGCCAATAAGTGGACATATTCATTTATAGCGCACGAGACCGCCCATCAATGGTGGGGCAACATCGTTGCATGGCGATCGTATCGGGATCAATGGCTTAGCGAAGGATTTGCGGAGTATTCAGGTGCCCTCTATACGGGTCTCCGCGATAGCCCAAAATCCTCCATTCAGCTCATTGACGAAATGAGAAGGGCGTTGAAAGAACCTCCACAAACGGCGACTGGCCCGGGAAAGGGTCGATTGGTAGACGTCGGTCCGTTGATCATGGGCTATCGGCTAGAATCGAAAAAGACATATGGGGCATATACGACTCTAGTTTACAGCAAGGGCGCTTTGGTATTGCGTATGATCCATTTTCTCATGACGAATCCATCGAATGGTGATGGCAAACCGTTTTTCGACATGATGCGAGATTTTGTAGAGAGATACAGGAACAAAGTCGCGTCAACGGACGACTTTCGGCGCGTTGCCAACGAGCATTTCGCACAAACCCCAATAGCGATGAAATATGGTCTTAAGGATCTCGATTGGTTTTTTCAACAATGGGTCTACGAAACGTCATTGCCGTCCTATCACCTGACTTACCAGATTCAAACTCAGCCTGACGGTTCCGCTCTCGTAACCGGAGACGTGATCCAAGAAAATGCTCCCGAAGGCTGGTTCATGCCACTGCCGGTTATGTTCAAGTTTGGCGGCAGCAAGGTCGCCTACGGTACCGTAGCGGCTCGAGGGGCCAAGAATCCCTTTCAGATAAAGCTTGCATCAAAACCCGAGAGTATAGAACTCGACCCTCAAAAATGGGTACTGTCGGATGCAACATGGACCAACTAAAAGGAAAACTGCCTCCGAATGAAAATCATCAGAGGCAGTCACCTTTCATTTTGAGTTTAGAACAGCGAGCCCTTATCATCCGGCCCCATCATTGCTTTTCTCACTAGTGGTATAGGCGGACCGCCGTATTCGAGGAATGCGTCGTGGAATTGCTTCCATGCGGTTTTGCCACCGCGCGACGCACACCAGTCTTCGCGGAGCTTTCGGATCATCAGTTTTCCCATCGTGTAATTTAGGTAGGCCGGATCGAAGGTTCCGCGAGCTGATTGCTGGTCCGCTTCGCCCTCAGAACGCAGACCCTTCTCGATAAACATCTTCTTCGATTCTTCGACGGTCATGCCCTTTGTGTGCATTCCGATCGCCGAAAGAAAGCGCACGTCACGAAGCAGAGCCTCTTGTAGCTGCCCGATGTGCATTTCCGGATCATCCGCGCCAAGCCCTGCTTCGTACATCATTTCCTCGGTATAGTGCGCCCAGCCTTCGGCAAAGGCGTAGCCAACAAAGACCTGGCCAAATTTGGATTTCGCACGATTTGCGTGAAGGAATTGCACAAAGTGGCCCGGATAGACTTCGTGGACAGATGTGAACAGTAAACTTCCCTTTCCGGGGATATATTCTTCCTGCTTCTTCTTGTCCCATTTAGGGTCGGGCGGCGATACGTAATAAACGGACGGTAGGCCTGTTTCATAAGGTCCGGGAATATTGATATAGGCAAAGTTCCAGGCTTTATACGGCGGGGCGAGGCCGACCTTTGCCTCCTCGGTTCCCGGCATTGAAACGAGGTCTTTGTCCTGGATGAATTTGCGCAGGTCACCGAGCTGTTTCGTTGCGGCGTCCACCACATCCTTGCCTTCAGCTTTGTTCGCCGAAGCTTTGTTGCTGCATTCGATCAGCGACTTGCCCGGATCGTATTTGTCGCACTCCTGCTTCATCGCGTCGAGATTTCGTTGAAGGTCTTTGTTACCAATCTCTTCAAGCTGAGCCACGTCAATATCGACACCCTCGGTGTCTTTGAGCATTTGTTTGAACTTGTCGGCGCCCAATGCAAAGTTATCGGTTCCGGATTTCTCCTGCCCGTCGATCCAGGTCTTAAATTCGCGAATGGCCTTGGCGGCGGCTGCATTTGCTTCCTTAAAATCCTTTTGCGACTGCTCGTCCTTTACCGGTTCAAAAACTTTGACGACATCTTTTTCATAAAAATCGGCAAGACCGCCGATCGTTTGGCTGCCGATACGCGCCAGATTTTTGGCCATCGGGAGTTTCATATTGGCCTTGATCTGCTGCAAAGCGGCCGGCACACTTCTGGCATAAGCGGTGTAAGCTTTTATCCGCGTTTCAAGCGGAGCATACGGCCGTGAAACGTACATATCCGGATCGATAGAATCGGCATACCAATATGGATTAAAATGCGGCTGGTCAGCCGTCTCGCGCCAAAACACGTCCTTGTCGATCTGATTAGTTACATAATCACGTTCAAATCGCTGGCGTTCATCGAGATCTCCATCTTTGAATGC
>JBDTZW010000123.1:0-18546 GCA_040004905.1 Acidobacteriota bacterium | reverse complement strand
TGGAAGCTCGCAAGGCTGTGACGGAAATAAATGGGGCCGAACTCGTTCGACGTGCACGGTCGGGCGACGGGGCGGCGTGGGAAGAGGTCGTTTCGACCTTTTCGCGGCGGATATTCAACCTCGCTTACCGGTTCACATCCAGTGCCGAAGGGGCCGAGGACCTGACGCAGGAAGTTTTTATACGCATCTACCGGACGCTGGACCAATATGATGCGAAACAAGGCGATCTTTCGAACTGGCTTATGCGTCTCGCCCGAAATTTGATAATTGACGACTATCGCCATCGGCAGCGGAATCCGCAGAATTCTATGGCTGACGCGGTTGACGACCATTCGTATCACCTCAGGGCCGTCGGAAATTCGGCGCAGCGTGAAATGGAACGCCGCGAGCTTTGTACCCAGGTACAGGACGGCATCGATAAGCTGCCGGAGGACCTGAGAACGTGCGTAATTCTGCGGGATATCGAGGAATTGAGTTATCAGGAGATCGTCGACGTTTTGAAAATTCCCGAGGGAACGGTGAAGTCAAGGATCAATCGCGGACGAATTGAATTAGCGAAGATCCTGAGGCGAATGAGGGTAGTGACGATCTAGTTTTGGGTTCCGGCTTTAGCCGGTTAAAGGCAAATTTCCTTTTGGAGACGCGTCAAATGAACACGTAAAGAATTTACGGCAAGGGGTTTATGATCTTATGAACGGCATTGAGGAAACAACGGTCAATTGCACGCAGTTCGAGGAACTGTTGACCGATTACATTGACAAGGAGCTTGGATCAAACGTCCACAAAGCTGTCGCTGCACACGCGATGAGCTGCCCTCTGTGCCATGCCCTCCTCAATGAAGTAAAAGATTCACTCCAGCTTTGCCACGAATTGTCGGCCCCGAATTTACCGATGACCCTGCTCGAGGCCCGCGTCCTGTCAATGACAATGCCGGAAACCGCGATGGGCTGCGAAGAATTCGAGGGCCACTTGACCGATTATCTCGACGGTTTTCTTCCCGCGCAGGTTTTTCATCGCTGGGAAAGGCATGCGGTGCTCTGCAACGACTGCACCGACCTTCCCGGAATGGTCGTCCGCTCGATCGGAGCTTGCCTCACCTACAAAATGGAAGAAATGGCCGTGCCGGAAGGCTTGCATGCGAAGATCCTCGAATCGACCATCGGGACGATCACAGCGTCTGACAGAAAGGCTTCGTGGGCGGCTTCGGTTGCAGAGTGGTTCCGCGGCCTGCGCTTCCCGCTACCGGTCCCGCAGCTTGCCCCGGTCGCAATGATGTTTATCCTGGCGTTCCTGGTTTTCAGCCAGACGGTTTCGGCAGATGGCTCGCTTTCGGGAATCTATACTCGAAGCGTTGAACTCGCCGAGCAAACGTACAAGCAAAGCTCCGATGTCTGGGGCGGAACGCCTGAAACGCCTCCAAACGGGCAAAGCAATCAGGGTCCCGTTCACGGAACGACTTATGTTGATCAAGGGGATGGCAAGTAAATGAATTGTGCCTATCACAGCCAGAATGTTGCGGTAGTTAATTGCAACGGCTGCGCAAAACCGCTTTGTCCCGCCTGCGATCACCGAATTAAGGGCTTTCCTTACTGTCAGGACTGCATCGTGTTAGGTGTCGATCTGCTGCGACAGCAAAGCCGGGCGAATTACGCTCCTTATGTTAAAAAACGTACATCCCCGATAATCGCCACACTTCTTTCGCTGATCTGCCCAGGCCTCGGGGCGGCGTATAACGGCCAGACGACCAAAGCTCTTGTTTATTTCGCGGTATTTGTTGGATTGTTCCAGTTCGCGGTGATAACCGGCGGAGCTCCGGTTTTTGTATTCGGATTTCTCGGGATGTGGTTTTTCTCGGCACTCGATTCGTGGAGAACTGCCCAAATGATCCGTTCCGGGGTCACACCGGACGTCGCCGAAGATATTCTCGTTCGCCGATTCTCCGGCAATCCTAAGCTCTGGGGCGGCATATTAGCTGTACTCGGCCTGGCGTTTCTGTTTCAGCGGATCTTTGATATTCGGTTCATAATGCGGGGAATCCTGCCGCTCGCTCTGATAGGGCTTGGCGTCTACCTCTTCCGCGGTTACATATTCAAGAAAAAAGAGGTCAATGAAGGCTGGCCTAGCGTTTCGCCGAATTTCACGCTTGGCGATCAGAATTTTGTGAACAGCGAATATACGCCTGAGGTCGATTATTCCGACCGCTCACGATCAGGAGCTTGGCGGGACCGTTAACGTTTGTTGTAAGATATTGTTGGGGTGAGCGTTCTTTTGGAAGGTGCCATCCTGTGGTAACTCAGCCAGATATTTTAGGAGTTGTAAATATGTCTATTTTCTTAAGAGCCGCAGGATGGGGTGGGAGTCTTTTAGTGATGATCGCTCTGATAATTGCATTGCTAAAACAGTTGATCGCATTCATCGGCTTCATCACGGTTGCGTTCAAGATCATTATCATTCTCGCCTTTATTGCTGTCATAGGGACCGTCGGCTTCCTGGTTCTAAAGGGCTTTCAGAATAGCCGGAAACACAAGGATTAGTCCTACGCGGTTGCCTTTTGGTTACCCCTCCATTAGTATTGGTGAATTGGCACATCACATTTAGTGATGCCCGCGGTTGCCATGAAGCGATAGGCTTTGTTAGCCTATCAACATTTCATTGAGTATTATCATTTGTTGGTTTGATTTCCCCCTCACAAATTCAACGAGTATTTCGCTCGTTAACTGATAACTCTGATCTGGTTTCGCGTTAGTCGCTCGCGGCTGAACCTGCGTGATTCCGTGTGCTGAAGTAGTGGTACTTCGGTACGAAATCATTTTAAGGAGCTTAAAAGCACGATGCAGAAAAACGGCAAGTTTTATACTTATCTTTTATCGTATTTATTTAATTCAAACATTAATCCGAGAAAGATACGTAAAGACCTTTTCCACTCGGCAATTATTTTATTTTTCCTCGTCGTGGGGTTCTCGGCAATAGGCATTGGAATTCGAGGCGTTCTCAGCAGATCTTCCTTCGATACCAACAACAGCGGCACGCCTCTTCTCGCACAAGTTTCAGCGCAAGTCACCGATCAAAACGAGGTCTACGACTATTCGCGTCCGACCGACGCTTATACGCCGAACAGCGGAGGCCCGGCGTCCACCGAGGCCGATCCTGAAAGCGTCGAGATCCAGAACAGGCTAAGTGCGATCCAGGCGATCGCCGATCCTGCCTTTATTCCGTCGGTCTGGGCCCATATGGGGAAGATAAACAACGAATTTGGTTTCAGGAGAAATCCATTCGGAGGCCGCACCTACGAATTCCATCCCGGCATGGACATCTACGGCGAACGTGGAGAAGAAGTGCTTGCACCTGCTAACGGTGTGGTGATCAAAGCAGCCTGGACAGGCGGCTACGGGAACATGGTCGAGATCGACCATGGCAACGGCCTGACGACGCGCTACGGCCACATGTCGAAGATCGAAGTCGAGGTAGGTGACACGATCACCCGCGGCCAGGTCCTCGGCTTGATCGGTTCCACCGGCCGCTCGACCGGCCCGCATCTTCATTACGAACTTCGCTTAGACGACCGTCCGGTAAACCCACGGCACTATCTGCCGCCCGAGCCCATAAATATCACGGCTCCGGAGAGGTAAACATCGGCTACGCCTATCGATTCGCGGGCCTCTTCTGAGGCCCGCGATTTTGTTTATCGAACCATAAGAATCTATAATACTCCCAGTCAGCATTCACTACTTATTCCAGAGGACACTTTAAGATGAGAACCAGATATTCAGCGTTTTTTTCGCTGCTTCTTTTACTTACTATCTACGCGTCGACGGTTGCGCCGGCGATAGCCGCTCCTGACGAGGGAATGTTCACGCCCGACCAGATCGCGGGTCTGCCGCTGAAGGCACGCGGGCTCAAGATCAAGCCGATCGACATTTACAATCCTAACGGCGGCGGCTTGACGGATGCGATAATTCGCTTGAGCATCGGCTGTACGGCCGAATTCGTTTCACCCGAAGGCCTGATCCTGACCAACCACCACTGCGGATTTGACGCTCTTGTTTCGGCCTCAACGCCAAGCAATGACCTGGTCGAGAACGGATTCAACTCAGGCACCCGCGACAAGGAAATACCCGCCAAGGATTACTCGATAACGCTCACGCAACGGATCGAAGATGTAACGGCGAAGGTAAAGGCCGGAACGGAAAACCTCAGCGGTGCCGAACTTGTGACAGCACTTAAGAAAAATTCAGATGCGCTGAAGGCTGCCGAGCAGGCAAAGGCTCCGGCCGGTTCCACGGTCCTTATCCAGTCGATCGATAGCGGATTCTTTTACTATCTCTATCAAACCTCGGAGATCAAAGACATTCGGGTCGTCTACGCACCGCCCCGCAACATCGGAGTCTATGGCGGCGATCCGGATAATTTTGAGTGGACGCGGCACACAGGTGATTTCTCGTTCCTCCGTGCGTACGTGGCTCCCGATGGCTCGGCGGCGACCTATTCGCCGAATAACGTTCCCTATAAGCCAAAGAAATTTCTGACGATGAATATCGGCGGCATCAAAGACAACGATTTTGTTTTCGTTTTGGGCTTCCCCGGCGGCACGACTCGCTATCGCGAAAGCTGGTCGATCCAATATGCCCGCGACGCAAACTTCGCTTTTGTCGTGAAATGGCTCACGGCACTGAGCGATACCCTCCGCAAGATCGGCTCGACGGACGAAGAAAAGCGAATTGCGTTTCAGGCAGACATTGCGAATTTCGATAACACGAGCAAGGGCCTAGGTGGAGGAGTATTACGTCTTCGCCGTGCACATGTTGTCGAAAACCGTGTCGCCGAAGAATCTCGAATGGCCGCATGGATCACCGCAAACCCCAATCGTCACAAAAAATACGGCACTTTTCTAGCTGAATTAAAGGCGCTGTCCGAGGAGACCAACGCGAATTCGAAACGTGATGTGATCGTCCGCCGTTTTCCCGATCCGAATTCAATGGCCGTCTTCCCACAGATCGTCAACGCTGTCACTACAACCCAGGTCCAGGGCAAAATGCTGAAGGACGATGAGCGGGCGGCCTTGCAAAAGCAAGTCGAGGAAGCCTACAAGCGACGAGACCCGGCTCTTGAGCTAGACATGCTCAAGTTCTTTCTAAAGGCCTTCGACGACCTCCCGGCTGGGCAAAAGTTCAAACCTGCCGAGGACCTTTTCGGCAGCCTAAAGGGAAAAGCGCGCCGCGATGCCGAGGCAGCTTTTGCCGAAACCATTGCAAACGGCGAATACATATCGCCCGAACGCGTCGCCGGACTCTATGGGCCGCGAACGATGGAATACAACGAAACGCGTGAAAAGATCCTCTCGTTTGCGAAGGGCCTTGCACAGGAACGGATCGCACTGGCCGCACGCACGGCGAAATTCAATTCGAGCATCGATCGGCTGCGGCTTCTCTATATGCAGGCGTTGACCGACATGAAAGGCGTCAAGCCTTACCCCGACGCCAATTTCACGATGCGTTTCTCGTACGGAAACGTAAAAGGCTACCAGTCACGCGAAGCCGAATACCGTTCGGCATTCACCACGATGAAAGGCATGATAGAAAAAGATACGGGCGAAAAGCCGTTCGATGCGCCCCAGAAATTGATCGACCTGCAAAACGCGCATGACTTTGGCCGATACGGCCAAGGGGACAGCGTTCCGTTAAATTTTGTTTCGACCACGGACATCATCGGCGGCAACAGCGGCAGCCCGCTACTCAACGGAAACGGTGAACAGGTCGGCATTTGTTTCGACGGAAATTTCGAGGGCCTCGGGAATGACTACTATTACGACCCGGACGTAAATCGCACGATCTCGGTGGATGTTCGCTACATATTATTCGTCGTCGATAAATTTAGCGGGGCATCATATCTCGTCAACGAGATCAAAACCGTCGGAGGGCCGAAGGCGAAAGCCGCGACCCATTAGACGGAGATCGGGCATTTCAGATTGCAAAGGAGCGGCTTAGCTTGGCCGCTCCTTTTTGCTGACTTACTGACCATCGGCCTTCAGGTCGGCAAGAGCCTTTTTAAACTTTTCGCTTCCGGCAAATTTCTTGAACGAGCTATCAGTGGCTGCATCGGGAAGATGCTCGTTTTCCAGAACATTGGCTTTGTATTTATATGCTAGCTGAAGGTTTTTGATCGCGTTTTCTTCGTCACCTTCCTCACCGTAGGTGTCGGCGAGATTGTAATAGAAAAATGGATAGGTCGTTTCTTTTGTAAGTCCGTATTCGATCGTTGCGCGCGAGTTTCTTATATCGCCGCTGATCCCGTACGCGATCGAGAGATTATCGATCAGTATGAACCACCATTTTTTCTCGAGCTTTTGATTCTGCTTTTCCAGATCCAGCGCCTTTTGATACGGGACGATCGCCGCTTTGTAATCCTCCGCCTTGAACGCCGCGTTGCCTTCGTTAAGATAATCCTGCGAGCTCTTGCCCGAGACAGTAGCCGAGTTCGCGTCCGGTGCTTTTTTGTTCCAAGACGGCTGAGTTGTCGCTCGCCGATCCGCCGCAGCCAATTGTGACCGCGAGCAAAGCACACAAGCACACGATAAGGGTAAGTTTATTCATTAGATTCTCTTCGGAATTTTGTTGGAGTTTTAGAACTACGACGGTTATAGCACAGATCGGGATCCGAACAAGAATTTGAGCATTGGTTCACCACCGGAGATTGAATTTGTCCGAACTCCGGTCTTTCCTTGTTTTCTAGGGCCAATCTGTGTAAAAGGTTAAATTGATGTTACATCTTTGTAAACTAATAGCTGCTTTCGCTTTTGTCGTCGTCGGCCTGACCCGTATGGACGGCCAAGCACCGCCGGCCCCGGCTAAGGCCGCTGACGCTCCGCGGCCGATTTCGGATAAAGACAAAGGGCCTACGACGAAGGACAAGATCGCGCGTTGGTTCGATATAGAGCAGCTTACAGCCGCAACTCGTTATCACTTCATCGAGAACGATAATAAAACCAAGGGCGCGAACAACTTTCAGTACCAATTCATCGGTAAGTTTCGGTTTAAGTTTGATAAGAAGGGCAAGTATTCGATCGACACCAATCTCGCCACCGGGCCGTCCTTCATCTCGTTTTGGAATGCGTCCGGTTGGGGTACCGGAGCTCAAGTCCGCGAATTCAATCTCCGTCAACTTTACTTCGACGCAAAGCCGTACAAGGCGGTCGAGGTCCAGTTCGGTGGTCTTGCTGTAAACTTCGGTGACAATACGGAAGCGATCACATACGATAACGACAACTACATCACCGGAGCTCGTGTTCAAATACGAGCTCCTAAAAAGGTCTATTTTGACGAGATCTCATTGACGACCGCGACCTTGGCGGATATCAATCGGCCTGATATTTTTCATCGGATGCGGCATCTCGACGTGCAGAACTATCGTCAGTTCCTTGTTCGCAAGCAGGTCAATAAGGTGGTCAGTATAACAGGCGATTACACATTCGAGTCTGGTATAGATACCTTTCATCAGGCCATCAAGATAAAGCTCCCGCCCAGGAAGTTAATCGATACTTTTCTTTTCGAAAATTACGAGCGGGTCGATCCCGACCGCAGCTACGGATTCAATATCTTTGGCGAGAAAAAACTGAACAAGATCTTTACTACCAGCGGAGGCTTCGCCGACATTCACATCAGAGCCTTCAATGGCGACCGCTTCCCTCCGGGCAAACGTTTCTATTTTACCGGCCAAGCCAAGCTCCTTCCCGAGATCACGCTCATGCTCCAACTCACCCAAGCCGTCGGTCCGATCGGTCCGAACATAGCTCGTTCCCGCGTCGATTTTACGGTCACGTATAACATTCTCGCATCACTTAAACGAACCAAATTATTCGGATAGACGAGTAATTTCTCGACGCTAAACAAGCTTCCCCTTTTAACGGCATTTCGGTTATCGCCATAGTTTTTAACCATGCCTCGCGGAGCGGTAAACGACGACCTGACGGAGATCACTTTCTTACCTCAGCAATGGTCACAGATTTTTAAACATCTAAATGGCCGCCTCCGGCCTTTTTTGTTTAGTTCGGCTTCGACCATTCGGGTTACTAATATGCGGTATAGTTCACTTATCAACAGCAAATATCGCGTATCTCGTTGAGAGACGGGCGCTTACAGAATCTGGCACGCTCATTGCCAAACATAAGTCATAGATTAAGCCGGACGTGGAGCTACGGTCCGGCCTGGGCAGACGTTTGCAGTTCAACGAAAGCCATCGAAGCCCCGGGCAAGGCTTGTCCCGGGGTTTTTTTTCGGTTTTTGCGATATGCGGCCGGAGATCCAACGTACGATCGCTATACCAAAATTTCTAAAAAGTGGGCAGATTTTTTATAATAGACACGAGAATTTATATTTACTTCGATGCCGATCTCCTTCCAAATCGACGCTGCCGCCAAACGAATCTACACTGTCGCGACCGGTGTGATCACCTATGACGACCTGCGGACACACATGAATGCGGACGTGCCGGCGGAGGTCGCCGTGTTTCCAGAGATAATCGACTGTTCGAACGCCACGACCGATCTCATGGCAGATCAGGTCCGACGACTGGCCGCAGAACGCGAGCGGATCGCCAATAGCCGATCAGGTGCCGGTCCCGTCGCGGTGGTGGCAACCGATGACCTCTTTTTCGGGATGCTGCGGATGTTTGACATGCTGACATCCCGCGTACGGCCGCTCCAAGTGTTTCGCAATATGACGGATGCCGAGCGATGGCTTGATTCGATAGCCGCCGGGATCGATCCCTTCGCCGATTGACGGAAGAAGCGCCCGATAGACTTACTTTACGTCGACTCAACATAAGTCAGATTTTTAGAACAGAGTAGACCGCTCGGTGTCACTGTTCATATGGCGTTTCCAAATCTGTATTTCACAGAAGTGTGGAACGTCCCACACTTGCAACCTCGTTCCGCCGCAGGATCATAGAAGGTATTGTATGACAATTTAATACAGATCTTTGTACGCCCAAGCCCCGCAAGCCCCGTGTTTTTATAGGCTTGCGAGAACTCTTCGTCCTTGTTCCATGTTCCACGGTTTCGCATTTTTGTTTGATCCGCGTTTCGTCAGAGACATCCCGCCGGAAAGCCGAATCTGTTTCATCCATTTTTTCCTGAGTTCCATCATCCAGATCCGGGGTCTATCTGTCCATGTCCCACTGTTCCAGCGTCCCACACGCAAGAGAGATTCGACAAGTTCTTTATTTTCAACAAAGATTTCTTTTTTTTCTTCAACATCCGGCCTTTTCGGTGTCCCAAAACGAACCTAAATGACGTTTAAGGATTCCAAAAATCCCAAAAATCCGCGGCGTCCCAAGGTCCCAGACCTATTCTCATGACTGTGTTTCAAGACCAAACAACACGGGCCGCAGTTCTTGGAAGATGCGGTTTGCGTCTTAGGTGCAACATTGTATCATAACGGGATGGCCGTGGAAGGAATATTTTTTGCAATCGCATACCTGCGACACAGGGACATAGAGATATGATTTGCACCCCAAAATATTAATTTCTTGAATAAACTAAATAGTTTATGATATAAACTATTTGATCTTGGTCATTAAGAGGAGTCGAATCTATGTTTTCACCCGAAGTTTGCGTTAGGAAACCGTACATTTCATGAAAAACGAAGGCGTTTCGACGGCGATCGAAGCCGTCAGAAAATTTAATCGGTTTTATACGAAGCACATAGGCGTCGTCAACGAACGTTGGCAGGGGTCGTCGTTTTCCCTGGTTGAAACACGCGTGCTTTTTGAGATCGCCAACAGCGAGTCCCCGACCGCGACCGAGATCGCCGATAGGCTCGGTCTCAAGAAGAGCAACCTCAGCCAGATCCTTAATCGGCTTGACGGACTTGGCCTTATCGAAAGGTCGGCTTTGGATAAGGACGGCCGGCACAAGATCGTTTCGCTTACAGAGACAGGCCGCACGGAATTTGAGGAGCTCAACCGTATGGCAAGCAATCAGGTCGCCGAGATACTCAGCGGGCTTACGCCGGCTGGTCAGACCAAACTGATCGATTCGATGGCCTCGATCGAAAACATGCTCGGTGAGCGTAGCCCCGAAATTATCCGTCAGGTCGTGATACGCCAGCCTGAGCCGGGTGATTATGGTTGGGTCATATCCGCAAACGGTACGCTTTACGCCGACGAATACAATTGGGACATTTCATATGAGGAACTGGTCGTCGGAATCGTCGCCGATTTCATAAAAACCTTCGATCCCAAAAAGGAAAAATGCTGGATCGTCGAATTGGGCGGCGAAAACGTGGGCTGCGTGTTCCTGGTCAAAGAAACCGACCAGATAGCGAAACTGCGTCTGCTGATAGTCGACGCCAAAGCCCGGGGTCTCGGGCTTGGCAAACATCTCGTCGATCGCTGTACAAATTTTGCCCGGCAAGCCGGCTACAAAAAGATAACCCTCTGGACCCAAAGCCACCTACTTGCCGCACGGGGCATTTATAAAACAGCCGGCTACCTACTGGTCAGATCGGATCCTGGGAATAAGTTTGGCCACGACATGGTAAGCGAAACCTGGGAACTGGAATTGTGAGAAGGCTAAATAAAACATCGAGGTCGATCCGAGAAAAAAAAGGGCGGACCTCAAAAAGATCCGCCCATCTTGATCGTTGCAGAATATTACTGCTGAATTGCCGCCCGAACGTTGCTGGGTCCGGTTGCGGTAATTCTAAACGTCGAGCCCTCGCCGAGGTCGATATTGTCGCGGCCCTGGACCAAAACGGTTCCGGCTCCTGCACCGGCACCGACTCCAGCTCCGATCGCAGCGCCTGTACCGCCACCCGCGATCGCACCGATGATGGCACCGATACCGGCACCGATACCGGCACGCGTCGCAGTTTTGGTCGTCTGGTTGCTGTCCCTGACGGTTCCTTCGTTGTTAACGGTAATGCTGTCGCCGTTTGCCGCAGTGGCTCCGTCGATGATGCCGGCAAACTTGTAGGTCTGTCCGCCCGGCATCGTGATCGTGTCAAAGTCGAGCGAGATATTCGCCCGGCCCGAAACGCGCCCCGATTTCTGCGCCTGAATTACGCGGCCTTCGAGGATCGCTCCACGATACTGGTTAGGCGAAGTGACTTCCATCGAAAAACGGTCGTTCGCCTGCGACGCCTGCGTGTTGATGGAACTACGCAGCGTGGCGACAAGCTGTGTTCCGTTTACGATCCCGAAACCGCGGTCGTTAATTCTTCCGGTATTATTGCCGCCGTTGTTGCCGCCTGGATACGAGCCTCCATTGGTGACGTCCCAACGGGCGACGTCCTCTGTTTTGTCGTAAACGCTCGAAACGGTTACCTGATCGCTCCGGTTTTCGAGATAGATCCGACGCGTTACTTTTAACTGTCCGTCACGCGTTGGGTTGAACGAAACATAAAAATCATTGCTTCGCTCGCCCGTGTAGTTGATCGCAAATCCATCCTGCCGATCGGAGGTCGCGGTCGTGGTAATGGTCCGCCCGCGATCATTGGTTTCGGTCTTGGGCAATCCGTCAGCGAGAAAGGTGACTTGTTGTGCGTTGCTCGACGACATTGTTACCGACGTGCCGGTCTTCTCGATCGAGATCATCTCTGGCGAGGCGAGGCGGCGTTCCAGACGCTGACGCATATTGTCCTTCTGGTCGGCAGAATAGTAGACCATTGAACGATCGATGACTGAAGAGACGTTGTCGCTCAAGGACGTGTTCAATTTGTAGGTGCCGGTCAGGCGTGCGTCAAAGCGTCGGCCGGTTCCGGTCCCGTTGTCATTGTCGTCGCGGCCGTTGTTTCCATTGTTGTCATTGTTGTTATAGTCGCCCGGCGTGTAGGGCGGAAGCTCCTGGTGCCAATTCCAGCTAACCCTGTAATATGCGGCCAGCCTGTTCAGGTCGGTGCGAAGACTCGTCCATTGGACCCGTGCCAGACGCGATATATTATTTTCCGAAATAAACTGGTCAATATACGCCGCTCGCGTCAGCACGTCGGACACGTCAGAATCGGCGGCCCGCTGCGCGTCAAATCTTCGTGTAAGACGATTTGTCGAATTTTGAAAATCAGCGACGTACGCCGAAAGATCGGCCGTGTTGCCGTCGTTATTGCCGTTGTTTTGATTGTTGTTTTGGCCGTACCTATTACGGTCACGCCACGTATTTGCCTGGGTCTTGAATGCGTCAGTTTTCGTCGCGATCCTGGTCAGCAAAGTACGGATCTGTGGGTTCGATCCGGACCTTGTGTACTGAGCATTTATAGCGGCTGCGCCGCCGATCCCCAGTACCATCAAACCGATCGCTATTAATTTTTGTATATTCATTTTCATATTTTTTCCTCTCAAATTACCGACAAAAGCGGAATAGAGGAGAGACATATCGCCTAAAAGGCATCAACTACCCGTGCTTTCTTCTGCAACAATAATTCCTGTTCGACTATATCAATCGACGGACATTTTGTTCGTGCGGCACCCCACATAGCCGAGCGAAGACGCCCGCCAGGAACGGAGGAACAACCTGTTTGGTCGCGATGCTTGGGCAATTCCGCCGCCCGCTGCATAATATGGCAATGCCGATCAGGAATATCCTCACAATACTGCTTTTAAGCCTCGCTCCGGGTTCCGTTTTGGTGGGACAACCGGCCACGGCAAAATATGCGACCAAAGAAGAGCTGACTGACGAGCTTAAAGCCGCTCCGTGTAAGAACAGCAAAAGACTTGAGGCCGCCGCCGCCTTATTCGTGACCATGGGTGCGAGAGACGCGGACATTTCCGTGTCGAAGCTGGATGATGTCCAGAACCTGGTCGTCACGAAAAAAGGCAAAACGGACGAGACGGTGATCGTCGGGGCGCATTACGATAAGGTCGATGCCGGCTGCGGTGCGATCGACAACTGGACAGGCATCACGACCATCGCCAATATCTACCGCACGCTTAGCTCGATCGATACGCAAAAGACGTACCTATTCGTGGCTTTTGACAAGGAAGAGCGGGGTCTTATCGGCTCGCAGGCGATGGTTAGATCGTTTAAGAAGGCGGAAAAGCTGCCTAGTGTTTGCTGGATGGTAAATATCGACAGCCTCGGCTTTACCAATCCTAAGGTTTTCGACAATGCCTCGACGCCAAAAATGACCGAGAAAGCCACAGCCCTGGCGGACGAGCTAAAAATGAAATTTGTCCATCGCCGGATCGAGGGCGCCGACGCCGATTCGGACGCCTTTCTGAAAAAAGGTATCCCGGCCATCACCTTCGACGGACTAAATCCCGATTGGCAGCGTTATCTTCATACGAACAACGACAAATTCGAAAACATCAACATCGACGCCGTGATGAACGGCTACAGCTTCGTCCTCCGCTACGTAGCCAAGCTCGACGACCTCCCCTGCAGCGAGTTCCGAAAAACGGGTAAATGATCTCTAATATTTGAGTTGGATGGCGTTCATGCCGCGGAGGATGATCTTTTGACGGCGCGCGAGGCGTTTGGGATTCTTTTTTGGATTGAAGACGTTTAGCGGGCTCGGGATCATGGCGGCCAGGTAGGCAGCATCCGAAGGAGTAAGTTCGGAGGCGGACTTTTTGAAATAGGTTCGCGACGCGGCCTCGGCTCCGTAGATGCCGTCGCCCCACTCGATTACGTTGAGGTAGATCTCGAGAATGCGTTTCTTGGACAATTCACGTTCGAGAAAGTAGGTATCGATCGCTTCGCGGCCTTTGCGAAAAAAGCTTCGCTCCTCGGACAGATACAGGTTCTTGGCAAGTTGCTGCGAGACGGTCGACGCCCCGCGTTTGAAATCAGGCATGGGCGGTATCCAGTCGTTGGGGTCGTAGTCGCCTTCTTCCTTGGCTTGTTTCTCGCCCTCTTTCATTCCCTCATTCCACGCATTCTGGATGGCATCCCAATCAAAGCCGTGGTGGTCGAAAAAGCGTGCGTCCTCACCGGCAAGCACGGCCTTTTGCAGATTTGGGCTGATCTGTTCCATCGGCGTCCAGATCATGAATTTCCGGGGCTCCTCGCCATTCGCTTTTTCCTCGGACAGCCGGTATTCGATCAGCGAGCTCGTGGTCGGGTTCTCGCTCCGCAGCTTCGAAATGTTCGGGAACGTGACGAATTCATACAGCAACCACAGCAGCACCGATGCCACCAGCACTAGAAACAGAATTTTGGTCCAGTACCACATGAGTCTCGGGGAAATTATAGCAGGAGAGTGATAGAACGGAGTAGGCAGTCAGGCCACTGCTTCTTGACTTCGACTTTCTGGCAACTGACTACCGCCAACTGACAACTGACACACATATCAGCTATTCTGGACATGCGGTAAAACGGGTTGGAGAATTTTTTTCTAAACACCATGGAGAAGAACGACAACGTGGTCGCCCTGATACTGGGCGGCGGAGCGGGTTCGCGGCTGTTTCCGCTGACGCAGGAACGCTCGAAGCCGGCCGTGCCGCTCGGCGGAAAGTATCGCCTGATCGACGTTCCGATCTCGAACTGCATCAATTCGGACATCACGCAGATCTTTGTGCTCACGCAGTTTCAATCTGCATCGCTCAATCGGCACGTTTCGAGGACCTATCGTTTTTCGAGTTTTTCGACCGGTTTTGTGGAAGTTCTTGCCGCCGAGCAAACTAAGGAAAATGCCAACTGGTTTCAGGGCACGGCCGACGCCGTCCGGCAGATATTGCCGCATCTACGCGATTGGAAGGTGAGCACGCTGATGATCCTGTCGGGCGACCATCTATACCGCATGGATTACCGGAAGTTTCTCGCACGACATTTCGAAACGAACGCTGACCTGACGATTTCAGTAATTCCCTGCACACGGGGCGAAGCCGAGGAATTTGGGCTGCTGAAGACTGACGAGAAGGGTGCGATCGTCGAGTTTAAGGAAAAGCCGAAAGGCGAAGCTCTCGAAGAGATGCGTGTCGATACCACGCGGTTCGGCCTTAAGGAATCGGAGTCGGAGCAACGTCCGTACCTTGCCTCGATGGGCATTTATGTTTTCAATTATCCAAAGCTCGTCGAACTCTTAAAAGCGGATACAACATGGGTCGATTTCGGAAAAGAGATCATTCCAGCCGCGATCAAGAACTACAACGTCCAGGCACATCTGTTCAAAGGTTACTGGGAAGACATCGGGACGATCCGGGCGTTCTACAACGCTAATCTCGACCTCGCGGCTCCGCTGCCGAAATTCAATTTCTTCGACACCGAAGCCCCAATCTATACGCGCAGCCGATATCTGCCGCCGTCCAAGATGCACGACTGCGACATCGGCAATTCGATGATAAGCGAGGGCTGCATTTTGAATGGCGTGTATGCCCGCAGCTCGATAATCGGGCTTCGCAGCCGTATCGATCCCGGCACACGGATAGAAAGCTCGATCGTGATGGGTGCCGACTATTTCGAATCGCTAGAGGAGATCCGTTCAAATATTGATGCTAACAAGCCGCACATCGGCATCGGCCAAAATTGCACGATCCGCGGGGCGATCATCGACAAGAATGTCCGGATCGGGAGAAATGTGCAGTTGGTGAATACGATGGGAGCCGACAACTTTGACGATCCGCACGGGTGCTACTACGTACGCGATGGGATCGTGATCATTCCGAAAAACGCCGTGATCCCCGACGGAACCGTCGTTTAGCTCAAAACTTCTTCTTACGCTTGGCTCCGACGATGTAACTGTCGCGAGCATTCACGGCAACGTCTTCTCGGTTGACCTTGACCTTTAGCTTCCTGATCCGGCCCGCTTTTCCGTCCGTTTTCGGATAAAACCCAAGACTGTAATATTCCCGCAGTTCACTCGCGATCCTGGAGAATGCACTCGCGAGATTTCCCGACGTGCTCGCTTCGTACAGGCGTCCGCCGGATCGCAAGGCCATCTGATCGAGATACTCGCGCGCACGGCGATAATCCTCAGCGGTCGTTCCACGCGAATCGGGCACGCCAACGGTCGGTACGGGATTTCCTACGGGCTTCTGGCCGGGCAACGGCAGCGTCCCGGGATATAAAACGACCGTCTTGGCGCCGCCCTTCATGTCCTGAACGTCGGCGAACGTGTCGTAACGGATCGGATAAACGAGAGCGTCGAGTTCGCGGATGTCGTTTATATTCTGTAGATCGTTGGAACGAGTGCTGGTCGTATCGACGCCGTCGCTGAACAGGATTATCGCTTTACGGCCCTTAACGCGTTTGAGGCGGTCGTTTATCACGATATCGACGGCTTCGTAAAGACTGGTTCCGGTTTGTATTTTGGTGCTCTTGATCGCCCGGTAAATTTGCTGGCGGTCGTTTGTCGCCTCGCACAGCATATGAACGTCCTGGTCGAACGAAACAACCAGCACCTTGTCGTCCGCCCCGAGCTGATTGATGAACGCGATCGCAGACGCTTGAATGTCGGCGATCTTGAACGTGGTCGAGTAGCTCATGTCGAGAACGAGAGCCACCGTGAACGGCTCCTTTTCGTTGGCGAAGTAGCTGACCTCCTGCTCAACGCCGTCCTCAAAGATCTTAAAATTTTCCTTGGTCAGGCCGTCGACAAAGTGCCCTTTACGATCAATTACCCGGGCCGGGACGGTCACAAGATCGGTCTCAACTCTTACTACCTCACCGTCGTCAGGAACATCGTCGTCTTGCTGCAATTTAGGAGTGGATGTCGGTTTAGGGGCCGGCGTCGTTTGCGGCTGCGGTGTCGGCACACTTCCGCGGCGACCTGATTGGGCATGAATACCCACAGCCAGCAATAGCCCAAGCGTTAGGATCGTAGGAATTTTCATCCGATGACGAGGTCTCTCCCGCTTCGATGCCGTTCAGGCAGCGATAAGATGCACCTCTGGTCCGAGATCCAATATATGAAAAATCGCTATTTACCTAAAGGAGCGAACCTATTTACCCGCTATTGTGCGGTCCGTTTGGCCGACTATGTAACTGTTTTTGGCACGGACCACAACATCGGGCCGGGCAACCCGTATGCGGATCGATTTTCGTTCGCCGATCGTGCCGGCCTTTTCGGGGTAATATCCGATCGAGTATTGCCTGCGGAGTTCTTCGGCGATGCCGGAAAATGCAGCGTCAAGATTTTGGAGAGTACCCGCCTCAAACTCACGGCCGCCGCTGTTTTGGGCCAAGGCCTCCAGGTACGCCTTGCCGGTCGCGTACTCACTCGAGCGTCCGCCGCGGCCGCCGCCGCCTCGTCGCCCGCCACCACCATAGCCTCCGCCACCACCGCCTCCGAGGATGATCCCCGCAACTCTGCCCCATGAGCCGCCGTTACCGATCGGAGGATAGTTTCCGCCGCCCCAACCGCCGCCGCCGTTATCCGTCGATGTATCGTAGCGGATGGTGTAGAAAAGGCCCTCGGACTCTTCGACGTCGGAGATGGTGCTCTGGTAAGAGGCACGCCGGGAGGTCGTGTCAACTCCATCGGTGAACAATACAACGGCTTTGCGACCCTGGATCTGATTTAACTGCTGATTGATGGCGACATCGACGGCCTCGTAAAGGCTCGTCCCATCACCCATTTCGATGCTGCGAATCGCGTTCCTGAGGGCATTCCGATCGTTGGTCGGACGCGTCAGAACGTGGACCTTCTCATCGAAGGAGATAACTATAACCCGGTCACTCGCGCGAAGCTTATCGACAAAGGTAATAGCGGCGTTCTGGATGTCTTCGATCTGCCACTGCGTCGACGGGCTGACGTCGAGCAGCATGACGACCGTGAAAGGCGTCTCGACCGAAGCGAAATATTCGACCTTTTGCGGGAGGTTGTTTTCGAAGATCTGAAAATCCTGCTGCCGAAGACCTCCGATAAATCTGCCGTCGCGATCGAGGACCGAAACCGGCATCGTGACGAGATTGGTTTCGACCTTAACGATCTCATCGGAATCATCTTCGGACGTCTTCTTTTTAACGGATGTGTCAGCGGTCGACGTACGTGAATCGTTCCTGCCGCCTAATGTCGGCGGACCGCTGCGGGTCCCGGGAGCCGTCCCATTTTTGATGGTCGGTGGGGCAGGTGTAGCTGCAACGCGCGGGCGAGTGGTCTGGCCAAAGGCCGAGACTCCGACCAACCCCAAAACAACTAAAGCTGCGGTGGTGATTCCTTTCATAACGCAATAGACTCCGGGCGCAAGATATACTTTGGGGAAAGCCTGTCTATGATTATAACCCGGTTGCTTTAGTTGCTATCGTTTTTTTCGAGGAGATCCACCGCCAGATCATGGAAGCGCCGGCGAACAGAATTGATATTAACGAAAGGTAGTTCGTGCTGATGCGTGCGGTTAGTTAGAAGGATAAACACCCGGTCTTTGACGGGATCGATCCACAGGCTCGTTCCCGTAAACCCAAGATGGCCAAAGCTTTCCGGCGACATCTTTGTTCCGGCTGTCGATCCCGGTGTCGATGCAAGCTGAAAAGCGAACGAGCGGTGCTCGTTCATGCCCGGCGTAAAATTAGTGCGAAAAAGCTCGCAGGTCTCGGATTTTAGCAGTTTCGTGTAATTGGGCAAGAATTGCTGCGCGATCTTGAAAACCTCTTCAGCGGTTGAAAAGAGCCCTGCGTGA